>NZ_NQNY01000010.1 GCF_002276225.1 Mycoplasmopsis agassizii
CTTGTTTGTATTTCATATTACTTATATTATAAAAAATAACTACAACCTTTCTGTTGCAGTTATTAGGCCGATGCGGGAACCAAAAAATTTTTTAGGTTTACTATTTTCTGGAATAACAGTTTTATCTAGTATTTCAGGTGTGTCAGCTATTGATAATCAACAAAAAGTTGAAAATAATCAAACTGATTCCGAAAAAAATTTGTTACTGAAACAAATAAAAAATTCAGATTCATTTGAAAGTGTACTAAAAGGTTCATTTGCAAAATACAGAAAATATGAAAGTTCAACACCAAATAGCAGACAATACAAAACTGAAGTTACTGTTAATGGTATTAACAGAATTGACATTGTTTTCAAAGCTAAAACTAAACCTTCTTTAATAAATAATCAACTGAACCAAATAAAAAATCTTATAAGTGAAAAATATGATTTCGTTTATGCAAAAAATGCATTAACTTTTTCAATCGCATACAAAGATTTAAAAGATTTTAAAAATCTTCTTATTACCTTAATGGATTTGAAGTTTGACTCAAAAATTATTCTTCAAATTACCGTACATGATACAAGCCACACAATAAAAGAATGAAGAGAAATTAAAAATGACACTTCTATGGACAATGGTTATTTTGATGCTCCATATGAAGAGACACCTTATGTTTCACCTACCCCAGCACCAGCAACTTATAGATCTCAAATTGATGAAGATAAGGTATGAGATAATTATTTTTTTAAAAACCAAAGACACTATAAATTTACCGGTTTTAATAAAAAAATTTTAAAAGATGAAAGAATAAAAGCTAGAGATAATTGAGACAAAGGTATAAGAGCAAAAGTTGGTGTTTATGAAGCTGTGGGCATAATAAATAAAGATGCAAACATCTTTAGCTCAAATGATTTTGTAGTCGGTAGTGGCATCGTAGATGACCATGCCAACATTTTTTCTGAAATCATAGTCGGAAGACAAGGATTAAATCCTTATGCAACTATTTATAGCGAAGCAATTCCTTCATGAAACGGTAAGCCTGCAGCTTTGGATTATTTTGTTAGAAATGGTGTCAAAATTATAAATAATAGCTGAGGTAGCAAAGACACCGATAAGGCAAACTTTTCCATTGAATATAACGATGATGCAATTTGATTAGATAATTTTCTACTTCAGAATCCAGAAGTAATCTTTATTGAAGCATCTGGAAATGATGCAAAAAGACCTGCAAAAGATAAGTATGGAAGAATAATTGAATATAAAACCCCTGCCCAGATAGCTAAATACCTTGAAAAATATGACTTGTCATATAATTCTATAGTAATTGGAGCAGTGATTAGCGAACCCTTGATTTTGCCAAAAGAATTTAGCGAATATTCGATGCGAGATAACTATGTTTCTGCATCAACTCCCGATGATTTTGAAACAGGCTATGCAGTTAATGGAATAAGACCTGAGATAACTTCGTATGATGGAACAAGCATGTCGGCACCAACAGTTTCCTCAATTGCATCTCTTTTAACAATGAATTACAAAAATTTCTTTGATAAAGGTGACGATTCTTTAATATTTAAAAGTGCATTGATAGCAGGTTCTAGAACTATTATTTCAAAATTAGATAGAGAAGAAAACCATGATGTTTATAACCCACAACTGGGTTTTGGTAGAGTAAATTTTGCCAAAGTCAAAGAATCACTAGAACACATGGAATATGCTAGACTTAAAAAATCTCCTTCTAGTGGAAGTTATGATTATCAAACCAAAATTAATGTTGAGAGTGGTAAAAAATATAGAGTTAATATTACTTGAGCCAATCAAGATTCTTTTAAAACTGGATGAGTAAGTACGTTTGGGATTTTTGGTCATGATACACATACTCATATAGGACCTATAGATGTTGGCATTTTTATTTATTATCCATTTATGGGACCCACTATATCTGTAACAAATTACATCACTTCTGGCAATGAGGAGCAAAAGGCAAATACAAAAACAATAGAATTTACTTCAGGGATGGATGGATGGATGCCGGTTACTATATCTAATAACGATGAAACCAGAAAAAAGGAATTAGATGTTGTATTCACATATTCAGAAATATAAAAAACTTAGAAAATTGTTGTTTCTTGCTTCTGCAAGCATAGGTGCTTCTTTAATAATAACTTTGGCTTCTTGTAGTCATAGCGATTTTAAACATACACGCCTTAAAAAAGATGCTGCAATTTATCAAAAAACTTCTAGTGAAGATAATAAACCTTATTTGAAAATAAGCACTTATGGTTCAAAATATTATACATTTAGTGATTGATACTGAGAAGGTCCTTCAGTTAAAGAACAGGCCGAACAATTTGGTATACCAATGAGAGATGAAACAGGAAAATGGTTAGTTAAATCAGCCGAAAATCCAGAAGTAAAATCTGAAAATTCCAATAATGATAAAAATATTGCGGATTCTAATTCAAAAAACGTAACAAAAGAGTGGTTTGGAAGTAAGTATAAGAACGTTTTTACAAGTGATAAACTACAAGAAAAACCTGCAGAATCAAAATATGGTGATTTCTTTTATGCTACTAAAGAGATACAAAAATCAGATTCTTCTTATTTAAAGTCCGTCAGTTTAGTTAAAAATGATAGCGACCTAAAATCAGCTTTAAGGCTAGATGAATCAGGTAAAGAATATTATCGAAAATATTTTAGGGAAATTAATTTAAGTGATAAAACTGACAAAGAATTATATGATGATTTTAGCCCTTGGTCGAATAATTTTAATTACGAAACATTTAAGAATAAACTTGATTTTAAAAATTTTAATTATTTATTTCTTAAGGATTTTGCCAATTTAATTGCTTACAATGATTCACCCGAATCAATTCTTGAGGGGGGCGTAGAAATTGCAAAATATGAAATAGATGTTGTTAATAAAACCATTAAAATTAAGTTTTTTTGAACACCCACTACATTTGAAAATGATACAACAGATGTATCGGAAATCATACAAATTTGAAACCCTAAAAGACTTACATCTTTTATGATCCCAATTAAAAAAGACAAACTAACTTCTTTCGATTTTGATGATTGATCATTTAAATATTTAAAGTAAATAAATCACACAAAAAAACACCTTCTTTGTATAGAAGGCGTTTTTTAACTTTAATTTACTTTTTAGTCAAAAGCGATTTTGACTGAAGGCCCCATTGAAGATGATACAGTTATATTTTTAATGTATACACCTTTAACAGCTGCAGGTTTAAGTCTTTTAATTGTGTCGAGTAACACTTTAGCATTTTCACTAAGTGCTTGATCACTCATTGATTGTTTACCAATTAATGAGTGTACAATTCCGAACTTATCAGCACGATAGTTTGCTTTTCCTTTTTTCAATTCAACGACTGTTTTTTCAGGAGTTGGAGTAACTGTTCCTAAACGCGGGTTAGGCATTAACCCTTTAGGTCCTAGTTGTTTTCCGTATTTACCTAAAACAGGCATCATTTTCGGATCTGCAACAATTACGTCAACATCGAACTTTGCTTCTTTCATTCATAATTCAAATTCTTGACGATCAAGTACTGAATCTGCACCTGCTTGAAGCGCCGCTTCTTTAGCAGATGGTGTTTCTGTTAAAACAAGCACTTTAGTAGTTTTACCATTACCATTTGGTAGTAAAACTGCTCCACGAAGTTGTTGATCACTTTTACGTGTATCTAGATTTAAGCGAATTGCTAAATCAATTGAAGCATCAAATTTTGCATATGAAGTTTCTTTAGCTAGTTTAATAGCTTCTAATAAAGGTAATGCAACATTTTTGTCAACTTGTGCTTTAGCTGATTTTAGTTTTTTTCCAATTTTAGACATTATTGATTACCTCCTTCAGAAGTTTCTTTTTCATCTGCATGAGTAACAACTTTAATTTCTTTGTCTTTAGAATCAACTAAGTCATGTTCAGCAGCTTTTAGTTCTGCTTCCATTTTTTCTGAACGAGCAATTGCTTTTTTCTCAACTGCTGCTTTCGCTTTTGCTGCTGCAATGTCATCTCATCCTTGAATTAAAACACCCATGTTTCTTGCTGTTCCAGCAATGGAAGACATTGCTGCATGTAAATCACGAGTATTTAAATCTGGTAATTTGTATTGTGCAATTTCTTCTAATTGTTTTAAAGTAATTTCGCCAGCAATGTTTGCTTTTGCATTTGCTGAACCACTTTTAAGTTTAGCTGCTTGCTTAATTTTGTATGAAGCAGGTGAAGTAAATAATTTGAAATCAAAAGTTTTGTCTGTATAAACTGTGATTTCTACAGGAACTGGTTCATTCCCTCTGTCTTTTGTTTGATCATTAAATGCCTTTGTAAAATCTGGCATTTTGATTCCAACACCAGCAAGAGCTGGTCCTGGTTTGGCTTGTCCAGCGTTAAACTGCAATTTTGCAATTTTAGCGACTTTCTTACCGTTTCTGATTAATGGTGCTGCCATTTGTCATATCCTTTCGATTATTTGTGGTTCGATTGTTAATTTGTATAATTAACTCCCACGACTATGGTCGCATTCTTCAGTTTTTTCAAACTGAATAAAATGCTTTTTTATTTTAATATAAAACCTTGATTTTTTGAATTTTTAATTGAGAAAATTTAGGTAGTTTCGTGGCTAATTTTTTAGTAAAAATATGACCTTTTAATTTTTTATTTTTAGTTATTAAACTTCCCTGACTTAAATTTATAAAGAAACAAAACAACCTATAATAAAGCATAAAAATTGGCAATTTTTTTAAAAAATTATTTATAATTATTCTGCATAGTTCTATTTTTCTTTGTCTTTTTACTCATAATAATTAATTTCAAAGGTTTGTTAATATACTAGGCAAATTTTAATTTTTTTATTTTTTTAAACATAAAGATAGAAATTCTTTAAAAGTTTACCCGCTTGTTTATTCAAGTGGGTTTTTATTTAAAAAAAATTTAATATTGTAATTTTATTATCTAACTGTCTTAGTGTTTCATGATATTTATAATTAAATTTTTTAGAGCTAGGTAGTTTTATATTACAACAGATGGCTTAGTTGATTTGGCCATCACTCTTTTAGACCACTTGTTTTTTCAGGGGGTTTTTGTTTTTTCAAAGCTAATTGTATTACATTCTTATGGATTATTAAGATAGGTTTTGCTAAACAAAACATAAAAATGGCTTGTCAAAAATATCGCTAATAGGTTGTTCGTTAAAAAATTCAAAACAATACTTAACTTCCTGTTTAAGATTTTGAAATTCTCATTGCTTAATTTAAAAAATCTCTTGTGTGTGCAAAAGATTTTTAATATTGTTTTTATTAACTTTAAGCTAACAAAATTCTAGTTTTCTTTGTATTCAGGAATGCTTTTACTGGGCTTTTTATATTTGTAAAGAGGAACTTTAATTTCGAAACTAATTGAATCTTTACTATAAATTTCACCGAATTGATATAGATAATTTTGAGTAATTGTTTTAGCTGCAATTTCTGGAAAATATTTTTTAAGCAGTAATTTTACGTGTGGATATTTATTGCTTCCTTTTTGTAAGGTTTCAAAAAATGTATACTCGCTTTTGACAAATGCTTTTAAATTTATGTACTCTTCAAAAACTTCAATCACAGGTCCGTTGTTTGAAAAATCGAAGTATTCATTCTGCATTAAAACTGCTCAAATTGCTGCTTTTAATAAGTCTGATTCAACAGACAAATATCAAATAGGTTCTAATATTTCATGAATTTTCAAAAAGTGCATTAACAAGGATTGATTTCAAATAATTGTTTGCTTGTTGTTATATTCAGGTTCTAAATGATTTGAAAAATTATTAATAGTTGTTTTAATTTCGCATCTGTCACTTAATAAAAAAGCCTCATAATTCCACGTGTTTTTCGTAGAAATTAGAAAGCCATTCATGCGTAATTCTTCGTGAACAAATTGTTTATAACTTTGATCAGTTTTAACGTGATTATATAATTGAACAAAAGATAGAGACTGATTATTACTTTGCAAATATGAGTAATTAACTTCTTTTTCTCGGTTTTTTTCTAGAACATTAATTTCATTTTTTTTCAGTTTAATAGTTTGGCTGCCATCTCTTAAATAGACACTGCCTGGATATTTATTTTTTTGATCATCTACTAGTGAGTAGATGATTTCACGAGTTGGTTTAACTCGTAATTCTATGATGTAAGGATCTTTTGAGCGCAAGGAAATTTTGTAAAAAAAAGGTAGTAAATAAGGATATATATTTTTAGATATCTCATTACTTATATAGATGATAGTGCGATCAACACACTTAAAAATTTCGTCACTGCAAAAATGAATAGGATTCATTAACGAGGCTTGTTTATGGCTAAGTTGATCTTTTTGAAAAAATTCCAAACCAACCATTTCGCCGTCGTCCCTTATCCCAAAATAAAGATTACCACCGAAACCATTATTGAGAAAACCAACAACTGTTTTCAGCCACTTTTTTGAATCATAATTCAACAATAATTTGAATTCGTATGATTCGTCTTCGCCGACTTTTATTTTCACATTTTTATTTTAACAAATTTGCAAAAAAATTTTTCAGTAAATCAGAAAATAATTATTTTTTTATTTTTCTCAAAATTTCATAAATTTTGAAAATAAAATAAGCCATAATGGCTTATTAAAATTTGTTTTGATTAGTGTTTGTTAACTTGTTTAACTTGTAATGAAGGTGTTTTTTCATCAACACCCTCTTCAAGTTTAGCTAAGTCTTCAACCACATCTCTTTTTTCAATTGCTTTAATTAATAAAGCATTAACAAAAGGTGCTAATAACATTATAAAAGTAAAGGCAATGAACATAATAAATTGCAAGAATTTGGTTGCTTTAAATCCACCATCTGCAAAGAATCCTCAACCTGCAGACTCATTTGGTTCAATTGCTGCTGCACTAACGGTTGAATAAATGTATGCGATTACAGCAACTGCAATTAAAAAAATTGCAATAATAGTAGAACCGTAGAAAACAACATTGTTGATTTTTTTAATTTCTCCTTCTTTAAAGTGACCTTTAAAGCGTTTGTATGCATATAATCCCATGATGATTGCATAGTTAAAGAAGAATAATAAAGTAGGTCAATTAGTTGCTCCATCAATAAATGCATCTGAATTAAAAATAAAAGCAGGCAGTCAAATTGGTAAGAATCATAACAACATGTAGATTGCAATTAAAACCACTGCTCTTACCTCATTGCTAATATCTCTACCGTTGAATTTTGCTCTAACATTTTTGATTAATCAGTCACTTCCTAGCGATAATCTAGTTTGCACAGCACGTGAGTAATCTTGAATCATGAATCCAGTTAATCCGTTTAATAATCCTAAAGTAGAAATGAAAATGAAGAAGTAAACAAATCCTGTAACTCATCCATTAGATCCACCTAAAGAGACACTAATTAAACCACCAATTGATCCCTGGGTTTGTAAAATAGAAGCAATAGCAATTAAAACGTAAACAACTAAAACAATTACCATTCCGAAGAAAATTACTAATGGTAATTGTTTTCCATCATTTTTCATTCTTGATCTTGCTGAACCAACTGATAAGAAAGCATCAAAAGCAAATAAAACCCCAGGTAATGCTAGAATCATTTTTTGGAATGAAAATTGTGGGTGAGTTACGAAAGCGTTGGCGGTTACACCCGATTCTAGTGTTCTTTGATTCACAAAGACAATTCCAACCACAATTGCAATTACTAAAGGAATTAATTTTAATCCTGTAGTAACAGCAGCAAAGATTCCACTAACTGTCGGACCGATAATATTTAAAGCTAAAAACGCAAAAGTTAAAGTTATTCCAATAATAAAATGGAATCATGCATGATTAACTGCTGTGTTAATAGCTGCTCCAGTTGCTGAATCAGCAACAGCAGCTAGAAAAGCAATTAAAATTTCGCTTGAGAAAGTTCCTAAAGTAATTAATAAGATACCTCAGTAGAAAAATGATCAACCATATGCTACGAAGTAACCATATCTTTTACCTCCGTTTTGGTAAGCTCAAGAACTAATTCCCACAAGCTTCTTGACTTTTAATGATGAAATTTCACTGAATGATAACGCTGAAAATAAAGCAATAATTCCACCAACAAATCAGGCTAGTAATCACGTTATACTTTCACTATCTGAAATACGACTAACTGAGCCGTTTTTAAAGAAGATACCAATACCGATAATTGAACCAACAACTAGCGAAATAGCGACTAGCATCCCGATTTTGCGTACACTTTTTTGTGACACGTTTTTCCTTTCTTAATAAAAAACCTTTAACTAGAGTATGTCTGTCAAGGGTTTTTGTATTATTTTTTTCTTGTGTTTTATTTAAAAATTTAATTTACAAAAACCCCTATTCAAACATTTGATAGGTTGTTTGTTCGGCAAAGAAAAGTTTAATAATAATTTTCATTTGTAACCAACTTTTTTTATTTGTAAATTAGGTGAATTATATAGAAAAATAAATTTCTTTAGAAATTATTTTTTTCATGTAGATCTAAATTAAAGGTTCTTGCTTTTCAAATTTTGTAGTTATTGAAATTCTTAAATTTTTTCTTCATTAATAAATCTTCAATTCTGCCATAACCAAAAGTAAAGAAAACAAAAATTAAAAGTACAACAACTAATAAGACTCGACTAATTATCTCATCAGAATAATTAGTCATTAACTCTCTTTCCAACTGTGGAATTAAGAAAAAATCTATAATAGGAAGTAGTAAAGTTACTGCTAAAGATAGAAAGACAGTTGCAACTGCAATTCAAGCAAAAAGTAAGAAACAACGTATTTTTTCTACCTTAATGAAGTTTTTTCGTCGGTTCACGATTGCTCCATAGATAGAAAAAATAATAAACATAAAGGTAAAAACAGTTACTCAGTTAGCTATCAAATCTGCAAAAGAATATAGTTTAGCCATGGCTTCATCATAACCTCTATTTGAATAAGTATTGATATATCCTAGAGCACCAATCAGGGTGAAAATAATGAAAAAAGGGATAACTAAAACAAGTGAATACTTAACTCCAGTTCATGGCTTATCGCTATTTAAGGTCTTTCTTAATTTGGCTGAAAAAGGTATTTCTCCATGAGCAATTAACTCTTCTAAATACCTTGGACTTCATACTGAAAAAGAATTTAAGATTCCCATGATGCTTGTTGCAATGATAATGTTGACTATTCCAAAAAGAATTATTCCAACATTTCGGCCACTGCTATTTGTGCCAAATAACTTTCTTATTTTATCGGCCATCAAGAAGAAAGAACCACCATTAATTGTCATTGCAATCGCTATTGATAAATTAATAACTGTCACAATTACAAGTCCTAAAAATAATGCAAGTGGTGCTTTTTTAGGGTTTTCAAGCTCGCTCTGAACACCTGTTAAAACATAGAAACCATCAAAAGCATAAAATATTGCACCTAAAGAAATAAATAATCCTAGACCGGGTGCAAACCTTACAATTGAAGCGCCTGAAGCGATCGTTAAATCAGTAGGTCTTTGCACTAGAGCGCTAGTATTTGAAGTATATTGTGAAGCAACAACAAAACCTACTATTACAATAAAAACTATTGGTATAAACTTCAAAATAACTATTATTTTATTCTGTCAATCAGCCAATTTTGAGGATAAACCTGAAAAAATAATGAAATAAATTGCTAATAAGAAAGCAATCAATGCTCAAATTAATCAATCGTATTCAGCATTAACGCCTAAATTAAACTTATAAGCACTGATTCGGTTGTAAATAATTGCACCCAGACCATCCTGTAAAGAAGAAATTATATAAAAAGGTACAAAAAAGAAAGTAAGTGGTAAATAAATAAATACCATAAAGTTTTTACTTGCTTTAAAAACTGTTCTTGAATTAAAAACCTTATTTCAAGAAATTAATGATAAATTGTCTCTTTTTGCAGAAGCAACTTCTATCAAAGCTAGTGCCATAGCGATTACTGCGATTGCAGCTATTATCCAAGAAAAAAAAGAAAGTATCAATGAGTTTTGACTCATTGATAAAACAGTTTCTGATTTAAAGAAAATACCTGCACCAATTGAAGAACCTAAAACAAGTAGCATTGCAGAAAAAAAAGAAATTTTTTTCTTTTTATATTTTTTAGCAAACGCTTTTATTTTATCAGTTTCTTTTTGTTTCATAAGTTATATGATAATCAATTATCTGATAATCTAGTGAATATTTTTCTTACTCTTAAAAATCACTTAAATATTAAAAACGTCTTTAACGTTTTTTCTAATCTGATTTACTAAGGTTTCAAGGTCAATTCCCTTAACCTCAGCAATTTTTTCATAGACATATTTAACATAAGGGCTTTTGTTTGGTTTACCTCTAAAAGGCATTGGTGTTAAATATGGTGTGTCAGTTTCACAAAAGATTCTATCTAAAGGAACAATTTTACATGCTTCACGTGAAGCATGATTATTTTTGAAGGTAATTACACCTGAAAAAGAAAAATAAATATTTTTGACATGTTTTAAAAATCTTTCAACTTCAAAACTATCACCACTAAAAGTGTGGAAAATGAACTTAACATCTTGATATTCTTCTCTTGAAATAATTTCAAAAATATCGTTAAAAGCATCACGGCTATGAATTACAACTGGAAGGTTTTTTGCTTTAGCAATTTCAATGTGAGCAATAAAACTTTCAATTTGAATTTCTTTACTTGGATTTTCTTTATAGTAATAATCAAGTCCAACTTCACCGATTGCTACAGTGTCTTCATTAATAAATTCTGTCAATTTATTAGTGTCTTCTTTACCTTTAACTTCCATAGGATGAATCCCTAAAACTTCTTGAACAAATTTAGGGAATGCTTTCTTCATTGTTTTAATTTCTTCAATTTCTTTAAAAGATACACCTGTGAAGAAGATCATTTCTAATTCGTTTGTATCAATTCAACTTTGAACTTCTTCGATGGGATTTTCATAATACTCTAAATAAGGGTGAGTATGTAAATCTATAAATTTCAGTTTTGACATAAAAAAGATTGTATCACTTTCAGCAATACAATTCTAAATAATTAAACCACGTTTTTTTAAGTAGTGTTTGAGTGTAATTCTTGTATTAAAAAGAGAGGTATCTTCATTAAAAAAATTAGAGTTTTTAATCACTTGTTGGTATTCTTCGTATGCAGGTCATTTCAAAATTTTGACACCTTTTTTGTTATTTAAATGAATTTCAAATTCGAAACCTTTACCGTTTAAGTGATATTTATAAAAAAGTTTTTGAATGTTGGAATGCAAAGATTTTTTATGTTTCTCTATTTCATTATCTAAAACATTATCCTTTGCTTCATTAATGCTATATCTTCTCATTGTCATTAAATTTTTGATTTTATCAATTAAACTTGAATGAAAATCATTGCTTAATAAGTCATGAATTTCTTGGTATTTTGAAAATTCTTTTCTCATGAAATCTGCGTTAAAATGATTTATATATTCATCACGTTGTTCGAATATTTCATAGTTTTGAAGCACTTGTAAATAAAAAGAGTGCCAGTGACTGATTTGCACAGTACCATCTCGATCAATTTTTATTTTTAGGTTATCATGTTTTAAATTTCTCGTTCTTAAATAAGAACAAATTTGTTTAACGATAGTTATTTCAATTTTTTCATGCTCAAAAACGGCTCGTAATTTTTTAAAATAATTATGCTCAATAGAATGAATTACATCGTATATTTTAGAGTAGTTTTCTACAGGGTGTTCTTTATAAAAGGACTGTAAAAAATTCTTAGCACTTACAAAAGCTTGTATCATGCTATTGGCGTTTGGATAAGATTTTCTAGTTAATCTTCTTGCGAAATTATCATCCACTATTAATATTATAATCTTTTTAATTACATAATTTTTTAAATATTTGGTTTTTTCAAAACTTTTTTTGGATTTTCGTGTATAGAGCATTTAAAAATTACTTTCATTTTTACTTGCCTAAACAAAAATTTTTGAAAATTTCATCTAGCAATAACTCATTGTCTGCTTTACCTGAAATATTTATTAAATCCTCTCAAGCTTTTGTAATGTCAGTGATCACAATATCTGCAGTTAAACCATTTAGCAAGGCATTATAAGCTTCATTTAGTGCTTCATAAGATGATTTTAATAAAGACATTTGTCTTGCACCAATTAAAATTTTTTCATTATCTAGGTCTAAATTCTTATACTCAGAAACTAGCAAATCGAGTAAATTGTCAATATTTTTTTCTTTAGAACTTATATAAATTTTTTCTTTATCTAATTTTTCTAATAAATCAGATTTGCTAAAAACTTTTATATATTTTTTATTTTTACTTTGTTCAGTAATTAATTTATCAACTTCGGTTTCACCCTCTGTTGCATCAATTAAATGAATAATTATTTTTGAATCATTAATCAGTTTCAGAGATCTTTCAATGCCAATATTTTCAACTACATCACTACTATGATTTCTAATTCCTGCGCTATCATTAATTTGAAAAAGAACTCCTTGATATTGGAATTCTCCATTAATAATATCTCTAGTTGTTCCAGGGATATTTGTGACAATTGCTTTTTCTTCGTTTAATAGTAAATTTAACAAACTAGATTTTCCAGAATTAGGTTTTCCTACGATCGCAACTTTTATACCTTCAAAAATAACCGAGGCTTTTTCACTAAGTTCAATTGCTTTTTTTTCTTTATCTAAAATTTTTGAAACCTTGTTTATTAATTTTTCTTCATCAAGAATTTCAATATCATCATATTCAGGATAGTCGATATTAACCTCTAAATGTCCAATTAACATTTGTAAATCAGAAATTAATTCTTGAATAAATTTAGATGTTTGTCCACTAAATTTTTTCACGCTTGCTTTAGCTTGTGTTTCGGTTTTAGAAAAAATTAATTCATGAATTGCATCAGCTTTTATTAAGTCAATTTTTCCATTTAAAAAAGCTCTTCTTGTAAATTCACCAGGCTCAGCCTCTCTTGCTCCATTATTAAAAATAAGTTCAATTATTTTTTGCAAAACAATTAAACCACCGTGTGCATTTATTTCAACTAAATCTTCACCAGTATAAGAATTAGGATTTTCAAAAGTTATTAAAACAACTTCATCAATTGTTTCATCTTTATCATGAATATGACCATAATATATTCCTCTTTTATTTTCAAATTTACCTTTAAAAATTTTTTTAATAATCGTAAAAGTATCTGGTCCACTTATTCTAATTATACCTATAGGTTGGTTAACAACACCACCTGAAGAAATTGCGCATATCGTATCAAACATGTTTTAATTATATGTAATATATTTAGGTATTCACATAAAAATCTTTTATGTGATCATAGACAACTTCATAAGAAGTTTTATTAAATAAATTAACTATATAAATATAGTCTTCTAATTTTTCTTTATCCAATTTTAAATAGTCAATCACTTCATCTTTTGTTAAAACAGAAAACTTTAAAAAGGAAACAATATCAAAATATTTTGAGCCTTTTCTTGTTCATTCAAAATCAATTAATTTTACTTTTTTATCAATTGTAAAAATAGTATTTTTTGGTCTTACATCTCCATGAATAACTTCATTAAAATCATTTTGATATTTATCAACTATTTCTAAATATTTTTTGTCTTTAGTTTTATAAAAATGTCAATTCATTTTTGACAGATTTAAATTTGTATTTCAAACTTTTTTAAGTTCATCTAATAATAAAAAATCAGATTCTTTTGTTTGATATTTTTTTAAATAGATATCTCCTTCATATCATTTTTTAATTGCAATATATGGAGTTACATAAATGTAATCTTCATTATTTTTCAAAAAAATAATTTCGTCTTTATGATCAGCAATTTTATTTATTGCAACTCTAATTTGAACTTTAACATCATTTAGATAAGCAACATAAGTTCGATTATGAAAACCTTTATAATGAAATTTTATTTTGTTAATTTGCTTGAATATTTTTTTTGGCAATTTTCTTTTTATATAAAGCATAATACCCCTTAATTTTATTTATGAAAGTTTCTTTGTTTGCAATGTTTCTACTTACTAAATAATTTGTAATATATTCTAACACAATAGTTATAAAAATTAGTGGTCAAGAAAAATTTGCAAGCTCAAAAAACATTGATCTATCAATGTTTACTTGAATTGCTGCACCTAATCTATTTGCACCGAAAACACCGAAAAATACGACATCTCGCAATAAATTTTCAAATAAAAAACTCCCATTGATAATTAATTCTTTTTTAGATGCAGGGATTACTCATACTCTTAATATTTTGAAATATGAAAATCCTTGCTTTCTTAATATTTCAATTGTTTGAAAATTAATTTTGTTAAATGTTGAACTAGTAATTACTGCAAAGTTAAATGATGAGTGTAAAACTAAGACTAAAAAAACAGTTGTTGTTGGTTCAAATCATAAAATATTTAGTAGATAAAAAAACAGCAAACTAGGAATAATTCTTACTGACAAACCAATTATTTTAAATATTAATGATTGAAATTTTTTATTGATTTTTTCACTTTGAAAAATACCAATTATAGTTCCGATTATAAAAGTAAAGAATCAAATTATAATTGTTTGTAATAAAACATCTCAAACCAAACTTATCGGTGAATTACCTGATGAATCAAAAATAATTGCAAGATCTATTTGAAAAAACCTTTCCAATAAATTAGTTATTACTTTAGCATTTGAATAATCATATTCTAAATTTGCAAGAGCTATAATAGCAATGATAAAACTAATGAATCCAATGATTAACAAAATTATTTTTTGGTGATTATAATGGAATGAATTTTTGTTTGTTTTAGCATTAAATTTAATTCCGTGAAACAAATATTTTTTTATCAAAAAAATCATTAATTCATTTAATAATAAAAAAATAAAATAGATTGTTAGTGGTGCTCCGAGTTGATCATAATTAGAGTTACTCAAAGGAACATAAATTAAAGTTCCTGTCCCAATTATTCCTACTGCTCCTAATAATGAAATTCATCTGAAATTTGATTCCAAAGAAAAAAAATACAAGTTTAAAATTCTGGTTTTTATTCTTCAAAAAACTTCTAAGTAAAAACTTTTTATTTTACTATTTCTCAAACTAAGTGATTTATAAAAATATTGTAAATCAGAGTTATTAATCATATCAACCAAATATCTGTGAACTCATAATCACGTAAATCATGAGTAAGTTAAAAATGCTGCATCATTAGCTCTAAAAGCGTTAGAAAAAGCCCTTGCAAATAAAATAATTGGAAGGGCTCTTAAGAGTATGATAAAAAATCGGTAGAAAGTAAATGCAAAAAAACTGTGTATCTTTCTTGCTCCAAAATATGAAGAAACAAGTGAAACCAAAAAACCTACAATTGTTCCTAGAACTATCAAACGAATCGAAACTCACATTTGCTGCAAGGATAATATTCAAAGATTTTGTCCCGGGAAATAATTACTTGAATCTGTATATTTAAAAAGATCTGAAATAAATTCATTAAATAAACTTACCCCTGAAGGATTAAATCGTGATGAAATATAAATAGTTAAATAAATAACTATTGTCAACACAATTAATCACAAGAATATTTTTAAATTAGGATTTAAAAATATTTTTCTACCTTTTTTATATCAAACCATTTTTTATTTTAAAGCGTTGTTGTAAGGCTCCTTTATTTCTTTATCAAAATCAGTTATGTATCTGTAAAAGTTATAACCACTACCTTTACCAAATGAATCTTTATCTTCTAGAGAAAGTGCTATGAAAGCATCTAGAAGTAATTTTCTTTCTTGTTCATTTAATAAATCTTTATTAAATGCAACAACATCGTAAAATAAAGAATTAGTTAGAGTAAGAATTTCCATTCTTTCACCTTCTGGTGGATTAAAAATATTTTTTGTTTTATCTCCATCTTTGTAATGTTGTCACGCAAATGAATACATGTCATCTAGAAAAATTCTATAACCATCTAATGTACCAAGTAAATTCCCATTTTCTTGTTTGTGTTTATTATCAGGAATACTTGCTATTGTTGCTTGATCACCAAAATGATCTTTAAATAATTTTTCTTGTAGAATATATTTTCCTTGTTTACTTGGTTTACCATGAACAATTCCAAAATTATAAAATTCTTGTCAGTTTTTGTCATCCCAAGTTTTTTTAATTTTTTCAATAGTTTCATCATTACCAACTATTGCAACCATTCCTCGATAATAAGGAGTAGTATTTTTGTCGCCATCTTTAATTGTTAAGTCACCATATAAAAATTCTCATTTAACTCCGTCTCATTTTTCACGAGTATTGTCTCATGTTTTAAAGGGATGTAATTTTAAGTGATCATTTACTCATTTTGCAGTGTTTTTTAAATATTCAGGACCACCTTCATCTTTATAAAACATTTGCTTTGTATCTCCTTTAAATGAACGAGTTTCAGTTCTTGCTAAGTATTCAACGTTTTTAATATTAGGCTCCTCTACAGCTTGTCTGACATTTAAAATTGTCATCGCTGATTTACCTGCTTTTAAATCATTTAGACTAGCAGTTTTTTCTTCATTAGATGCAATTTTTATTTCAAGAATTTTTGCTTCTTTATACTTGTTGTCTTTGTCTTTTTCTTTTAACTCTTTGATTTTGCTATTCAGAACTTTTGTAAAATCTGCAACAGCAGTTGAGCCAGTTTTTTGACTAAATCATTCTGTACCTAGAGTTAGGTTCACTTTTTTAACATTTGGATCTTCAGCATTTGAACACGCTATTGCTGTTGAAACTCCTATTAGTGAAACAATCCCTAGAGAAGTGAATAGTATTTTTTTACTTTTTAATTTCATTGTTATTCCTTTTGGTATATTTTTTTTGCTTCATCAATAGAAAAATCGTCGATTTCTCATGTCTTAAAAATGATTCCATTTTTAAGACCAATCACTTTGGTGAAGACTTGTTTGTTGATTAAACCCAAATCATGAATATTGATTAAGGTTAAAATATTTTCAGTTGTGGCAACGTATTTAATAGCGTTGATCACATCTTCAGCAATATTGACATCAAGACCTGTTGTAGGCTCATCAGCTAAGATGATTTGTGGTTTTTGTAAAAATATCTTAGATAGTTCTACTCGTTGTTTTTGACCACCAGATAAGTTACCTACAGGTGTGAATATAAAATCCTCAATACTTAAAGTTTTTAAAATTTTTTTAATATTTTCAAAATCTTGTTTTGTGATGATGTTGAAGAATCTAAAAAATTTATTTTCTTGTAAGTTATAAAATCTTTTAAGATTTTTATAAACATCATCTTCAAAAATTAAATTAGGACTTTGATTTAAAAAAGCAAAACTTTTTACATATTTTTTAAGATCATTTTTAGAAAACTTTTTAATGTTTTCTCCATATACTAAAAAATCTCCTTCAGTGATTTTTAAGTGATTAATTAATAGATTAAATAAAGATGTCTTACCAGCCCCTGATGAGCCTATAATTGCTATAAATTCATTTTTATCTAGTTTTAAATTAATGTTTTTCAGCAATTCTTCTTTACTGTTTTTATATGATGCTGAAATATTGTTTAACTCGATAAAAGACAAAAAAATTACTCCTTTCTAGGAGTAATTAAAATGAATTGAAAATAAAAAAATCTAACTACGACAGCATTACCTGTATCAGTCAAAAGAGTATATTCTCAGCCATTACTAGCACCCCTGATAACTCTATTTTATAACTTTTTTGTCGTTTTGTAATTTTTTTAATAAAAATCTTATTCAGGAATTGAAACTATCTTATAAAGTTTTTCATCAATTCAAACAATATCTTTATCTCTAACTTTAGAACCACGACTCATAGTTCTTTTACCATTGACCTTAACAACATGTTTGGTTAGAAAAACTTCAGCAGCACCACCTGTTTGGATTTCGCCGATTTTTTTTAAAAGTTGACCAACTTTTATTTCGTTACCTCTGATTTCAATATTCATTAGTAACCCTTAACTGAAGCGATTAATTGCCTATTTTCTTGATACTCTGCAGAAACAATCAATAAAGCACCTCTTGCTTTGTTGATAAATAAATCTATATCACCATTAAAAACATTTAATGCTTCTTTTAAAAATTGAGCATTGTAATTAACTGTAAAAGATTCGCCGTGAATTTTTACACTTTCAGTTTTAACTTCGAATTTTCCACCTTCACTAATATACGAAGATAAACCAAGCGATTGTTGGTTTTCACGGTTTTCAATTTTGAATTTAACTATATTATTTTTTGAATCGTTTAAAACAGTTACCTTATCAATTAAATTAATTAAGTGCTGTTTTTCAATTTCAATTCTGATATCCATTTCTCATTTAAAAGGGTTATTTGTTGACAAGTCTTGATAAGGCAAATTTACAATTTTCGTCTTAATTATTTCACGGCCATTTTTAATTTTTAATTCATAACTTCCAGGATATATTTCAATTGTTTTTTCAAAACTTAAAGATTGTAAATATCTAATTGTTTTTGAATGTAAAGAAATATTAAATTCTTCGATGTAATTAATACTTCTCGTTTCCATCGCAATTCTTTTTTTATCAGTTGAAATTATTTCAAGTTTTCCATTTGCATAATTCAGATTTAATGATGAAAGAATTAAATCTTCTTTTGCAGGATGATTCATAGCAATGTAACCAACTTTTTTAATTGCATTAATTAGTAATTCACTTTCAAAATCGAATTTATTACTTTGTAAAACAAAATTGATTTCTTGAAAACTTTCTGTCTCCAATAAACTAATATCTGTTACATATGAACCAGAAGTTATATTTAAAGAATTGTTTTTAATTGTCAAAGCAATATCTTCATCACAATAATTTAAAATAGCTTTCAAGTTTTTTGCCAAAACCAAAAAACTTCCTGTTCCCTCAGAACGGTTTTTAATATTGTCAAGATCCATAATGTTTTGAATAGACATTTCATTGTTAGTTGTTGTTGCAATAATTTTATCACTTAAGACATCAAAATAAATTGCTCTCATAGACATGTTAGTGTTTCCATGATCTACAATCCTAAAATTGTTATCCAAAAATTTTAAGAAATTTCTTTTCTTTACATATATCTTCATAATTTCTACTTTCTAATTAATAATTAATATTAATTGTTGTTGATATGTTAATAAGTTCCTAAAAACCCCTATAATAAGGTGTTTTAATCTAAATAAGATGTTGATTAAACTGCTAGCTAGGCTTACGAACATTTGTTAATAACTGCTCATAAGTTCTTTTTGTTTGCACCGACTGTAAATCTTTTTCAAACACTGATAAGGAATTTTTTACAGTTGCATGGTTGCGACCAAAATATGATCCTATTTTTTCTAAAGTCATTTTTAATAAATCTCTCATCATAAACATTGCAACTGTACGAGCTTTAAATAATTCAGGTTTCCTGCTTTCTCCTTTAATGTCACCGATTTTTAATCTATAATAATCAGCAACAATTTTAATAATCCTATCAGGAGTTATATTTTTTTGCTCAACTTCTTTAATACCAATATTTTCAATTACAAAAGGTAAAGTAATTTCTGAAATATTTTTTTCAAGCCGAGAAACTGCAAAATCTAATTTGTTAATAAATCCTTCAACTTCCCTAAATTTACCAGTTGTATTTCGAATTAAATACTCAATTGCATCTTCATCAATATTATATTTAGACAAATTAGATTTTGAAATTTTAAATTTATAAATCTCTCGATACTCATTAATTGATGGTAAACCTAATTCAATTGATAAACCACTAAGTAATCTAGTTTTCATCCTGTCATCCATTGGTGGAAGTGATCTAATATTTTTATCTGAAACAAAAACTGTAACTTTTGAAGCATTGATTCTTTCATCAATTACACCGAAAATAAAATTTAATGTTTGAATTTTATCTCCTTGAAAATAAGTTTGAAAATCATCAAAAATTAATAAATCTGCATCAAATAATTCTTCTTGAATTTCCAATTTAACATCGTTATTATTTTCTTGCAATTTTTTAGCTATATAATGGGCAAAAAAATTAGACTGTAAGTAAATTACACTTTTATCTTCACTTTCCAAAAAGTTTAAAGCAACAGCCTGCATAGCGTGAGTTTTACCTAAACTGCTTTCACCATAAATATATAAACAACTATAATTAAAATCGTTTTCAATTATTTTATTTATTGAATGATGAATATCTTTATTAAAAGGTAATATTATGTAGTTAGACAAAATATTTTTTTGGTTTAAAGATCTTAAGGAACTTCTTTTTATTTCACTTAGTTGAGCAATCTTTTTTTCTTTAGATTTTGTAATCTTCATTTTGTCATCAGTTAGAATAGTTCCAAAATCATATGAATCGCCATATAATTCACGAACCGAAGGAGAAATTTTATTAAGGTAATTTTCCAAAACACTTTGATCATTTTCATCACTTAAAACAATTGACACAAAATTATCATTTACTGATTCAACTTTTAATGAATTTAAAATATTATTAATAAAGAAAGCATCACCTTTCAAACTGTTTTGAAGATGTTTTTTTAAAATATCTGTCTGAGCAGACAACGAATCTTTATTAATGTCTATTTTTTTCATAACTTTATTTTAATTAATAAATTTAGAACAACATAAAAATGTTAATAAATAAATTGATTACAATGGTTTATCAACATACTTATCAACAAAGGAAAATATGAGAGAAGTAATTTTTATTGAAGAAATTAATCAAAAAAACAACTTTTTGGTAGTTTCAAACGAAAATAAGGAAAAATTAACAATTAATTTATCAACAGAAAATAATGCAGAATTATTTGTTAATAAATCCTACTATTTTTTAGAATTTGAGTGAGATAACGAAAAGGAAAATAGTTATTTTTCAAAAGATAAAGGAATATTAATTTGAGTTAAAGATGATGAGTCGTTTTGGAACAACAAAGAAAAATTGGCGAAAAGTGATTTTGATAGAAAAAAAGGGGCATATTTTGATTATGTTGTGGCAGCCATAAATAAACTAAGGCTTATTAAAAAGGAAGAAATTTCTAAATTTCAAAATAAAGAAGTAAAAAATCTACTTAAATATACAGGTTTAAGCAAATACGAAGAAGATTTTGGTGATAACTTCTTTTTTTTGTATTTACGAGCAATTCGCTATATTTCAAATTCAATTAAAAGAAACTTTTTTTCATTAAACAATCCTTACAGATTAAAAGAAGTTTTTCCAGGTAGTTTTTGATTCGCTGATCTAGATAAATTTTATTTAGATGTTATGTGAGGTGATTTCGATAGTGATTTAAGAAGATTTGAAGTTATAAACAATTCACTTCAAAAACTAGAAAGAAATAATGACACAATTTTAAAAAAAACTAAAATAATTGATGATATCAAAAATAATCACGAGGTAGACTTTGATGAAAGCGACGACATTTTTTATGATTTATTAAATAAAAAAATAATTATTCAAATAGATAATGAAAGAGTAACAAGAATCGAAACTTACAAAAAAGAAATGTTCATCTATCATAAAATTAAAAAAATTTCTGAAGATGACAACACGCCTATTTTATGAAAAGATACATCTAGTAATAATTTTTATTCTAAGGCACAAAGAGAAGCTATTAGCAAAAGTTTAGAAAATAATTTTTGAATTATTTCAGGTTTTCCTGGAACAGGAAAAAGCACAATAATAAAAGAAATATTAAATCAAGTTTTAGATAATGGATTATATTCTGAATCAGAAATCGCAATTGTTACACCAACAGGAAAAGCATCTTCACAACTTTCTCAAAAAATTAATTATAGAAGTAAAACAATTCATAGTTTTTTCGATCTGTTAGCAAAAGAAGATGAAGATGAGTTTGATTATGGGTTTGTCAAATTTTTAATTATCGACGAATTTAGTATGGTAGAACTTAATGTTCTTTATGATGTTTTAGAAAAATTAGATAACTTAGAAAAAATTGTTTTCGTAGGCGATGAAAATCAATTACCTGCAATTGGTTCAGGAAATTTAATGCAAGATTTAATTAATCTTTTTCCTGAAAATGTTTCTAAATTAAAAGAAAATTTCAGAAGCAAAACAAAACAAGATGTATTTGATTTTTTTAATCATATCAATAATTCAAGTATTAATTTTACAAATTTAAAAAACGTGTTTTTTGTTGAATCAAGCGATGATGAATTATTCGAAACGTTAATAGATATTTATATGAATAAAACTAGAGATACAAATAATTTTGACAAAGAAATTATTATACCTTTAAGAAATAAAGATTTTGGTTCAAATAAATTTAATGAACTTTTAGATGAGAGAATAAAACAAGAAAAAGATGAAAAAGAAATACTTGTTTTAAATAAAAGAAAATTTTCTGTTGGTGATAAAGTTATGCAAATGGTCAATGATTATGATAGACAAATTTTTAATGGTGAAATTGGTAAAATCGTTAAAATAATTAAAGATGAAAAGAATCCAAAAAATGAAAAAATAATAGTAGATTTTTTCAAAGAAGAAAGTAAAATTGAATTAACCAAAAACACAAGACAAGCTCTTAAAAATCTTGAAATATCTTATGCAAACACAGTTCATAAATATCAAGGAAGCGAAACTGATACAGTTATTTTTCCAGTTTCAAGACAGTATGCTTTTATGAATGAAAAGAAACTTTTATACACAGCATTATCAAGGGCTAAAGAAAAAATTATTTTAGTAGGAGACTTAAATTATTTTTTAAATAATTTAATTCCAAATTTAAAAGATAAAATAATTGATACAAATTTAAGAGAAAAATATTTAAAAGAAAGAGGCAAAAAATGAAATTAATTGTTGGACTAGGAAACCCTGGAAAAGAATACGAAAACACCAAGCATAATGCAGGTTTTATGGTTTTAGACTCTGTTGCAGCAAAATTAAATTTGAGTTTTAATAAAGAAAAATTTAATGGTGTTTTTTGCAAAGAAAAAGATTTTATATTAGCAAAACCTACTACATATATGAATAACTCTGGCGATTTTGTTGTTGCTATTAAAAATTTTTATAATATTGATATAAGCGAAATTTTAATTGTTTATGATGACAAAGATTTCAAAGTTGGACAAGCTGTTTTCAAACCAAGGGGAAGTAGCGCAGGACAAAAAGGAATCAAAGATATAATTAATAAATTAGGCACCGAAGAAATTAAAAGAATTAGAGTTGGAATTGGTCAACCCGATACATCAATGACAGATCATGTTTTAAGTCCTTTTGCTTCTGGTGAAAGAGAAAAATTTAATAAAGTAATTGATGCAGTTAGTGAGAATATTTTAACTTTTATATTTAATGATATGAAGGTTGTAGTTGATAGATTTAAAGATTTAAAAAAGGCAGAATAATGTTTTTAATCGCTGTTTCTGGTGGTCCTGATTCAATGTATCTTTTGAACCATCTTTTTAAAAAACATGGCAGCAAAAAAATTGCAGTTGCTCATGTTAATTATTCAAAAAGAGAAACAGCAATTCGTGATCAAAAGATAGTTGAAAATTATTGCTATGAAAATAATATAAAACTTTTTATAAAAACTATTGATCCAAAAATATATAAATCAGAAGATTTTGAAAACACCAATTTTCAAAATTGAGCAAGGGAAATTAGATATAATTTTTTTTCTGATTTGTATACAAAATATGATTTTAAAAAATTATATGTTGCTCATCATATTGATGATAATTTAGCAACTTATTTGTGACAAAAAAACAAAAAAAGAAACCCTTCGTTTTGAGGAATTAAAAAACAAAGAATTTTTAAAAATATGATTATAGAAAGACCATTATTAAAATTCAGCAAAAGTTTTATAATTAAAAAATTGGTTAAACAAAAAATTATTTTTGGTCACGATGAATCTAATGATTTAGATATTTATACGAGAAACAAAAACAACAAAATAATTTCAGAGAATTATTTTTTAAAAATTAAATTAATAATTGAATTATTTTTTAGAAACTTTTTAAAATATTTTGAAAATAAAAAAATCGATTCTATTTATAATAATTGATCAGGCGAAAATTATTCAATTCAGTTTTTTAAAAGTGCTAAAAAACAAAAACAAATATTATTTAAATTTATTTATGAGAACCTAGAAAATGTTAACCTTTCTAATCAAAAACTTGAAAGTATGGTTGGTTATGTAGTGGCTTTCAACAACGAAAGCAAAAGCTATAAAATCGATAAAAATCATTTCTTGTATAAAAAAAACAAAACTTTAAAAATTAGTTAATTAATATATAATTTAAACCGTTTTAAAATACTAGACTTATATAAAAAAACAGGAGCGTAATGAAAAATCCAAAGAAAAAATTAAAATTCAGTTGATTTTGAGCAATTTTCTTAATCATTGTTGCTGCTTGAATTATTTGAGGGCTTGTTATGCATTTTACAAGTATCGAATACAGATACCCAATTGAAAGTGCAAGTAAGTTTCAAAATGACTTAATTAATGCAGCCCGAAGCACAACTGACGATATTTATTTTAGTCAGATTCAATTCCAAAATCAATATCAAAATCTGATTGTTACATACATTAGTGGTAATCAAACATTTTCATATCGAGTTGGAGCAAGTAGCCAAATCTTCCAATTCTATACAACTGCAGAAATTGGTCAAGCAGTCGCTGACCAAATTGGAAACGGAACAACTGCAACAACACTTTGATGAAATGTCTTGCAGTCAGCAAGTACATCAGTTAATTCAAATGGTGGTGGAGCAAATTACAATTCGCTAGGTGCTCTTTCAGCTTTACCTGAAAACCCTGCATTATCAATTTTTAGAAGTTTATTACCTATCTTAATAATTGCTGCGCTATTTATTTTCTATTTAAGAATCCAAATGTCTGCACAAAGCGGTGCTGGTGGTGGATTATTCAATCCAGGGAAAAACCAAGCTATTCTTATTAAGAGTGATAAAACTTTTAAAGATATAGCTGGTAATTCAGAAGCAATTGAAGAAGTTGCCGAATTAGTAGACTATTTAAAAAATCCTAAGAAATATTCAGCAAGTGGTGCACGTTTTCCTAAAGGGATCTTATTAGGAGGTCCTCCTGGAACAGGTAAAACTTTATTAGCAAAAGCAACAGCTGGTGAAGCTAATGTTCCCTTCTTCTTCATTTCAGCTTCAGGATTTGTTGAATTATACGTAGGGCTTGGAGCTAAACGTGTGCGCGAAATGTTTAAAGAAGCACGTAAAGAAAGCCCCGCAATTATCTTTATTGATGAGCTTGATGCTATCGGTCGTAGCCGTGGTTCAGGAATTGGTGGAGGAAATGACGAAAGAGAACAAACTCTGAATCAAATCCTTGTAGAAATGGATGGAATTACAGAAAACTCTGGAATTCTAATCATGGCTGCAACCAATAGAACAGATGTGCTTGACCCTGCTTTATTAAGGCCGGGGCGTTTCGATAGAAACATTTTAGTAGGTTTACCTGATATTAAAGAGCGTGAAGAAATTCTAAAACTACATGCTAAAGGTAAACGTTTATCAAAAGACATCGACTTATCAAGAGTTGCTAAAAGAACTCCAGGATTTTCTGGTGCTCAATTAGAAAACGTTGTTAATGAAGCAGCTTTATTATCTGTTAGAGAAAAAACAGGTGTTATTACTACATCACAAATTGATGAAGGTATTGACCGTGTTATGTCTGGACCAGCTAAGAAAAATAGAGTTATTTCTAGAGAAGAACTGACTTCAATTGCTTACCACGAAGCAGGACACGCTGTTGTTGGTATTAAAATGGCTGGAGGGAATAAAGTTCAAAAAATTACTATTATTCCCCGCGGTAATGCAGGTGGATATAACTTAATGCTTCCTGAAACTGAAAAGTATAATGCTTCTAAAAAGGAATTAAAAGCAATGATCGCCTCATTTATGGGTGGTCGTAGTGCTGAAGAAATTATCTACGGAAAAGACAACGTCTCTACAGGCGGAGCAGATGACTTTGCTAAAGCAACTAAAATAGCTAGAAGAATGGTTACTGAATGAGGTATGTCACCTCTAGGACCTATTAAGTATGAAGAAGATACTGAAAATCCATTCTTGGGTAGAGATATTGCTAAAGGTAGTTTCTCATCAAAAATAGCTCACGAAATCGATGTCGAAGTTCGTAAATTGATTTCTGAAGGTGAAACAGAAGCTTTAAGAATTATTAAAGAAAACCTTCAACTATTAGAACTTATTAAAGAAGCTCTGCTTAAAAATGAAACCATTGTAGCTGAAGAAATCGACTATATTGCAAAACATTTACAATTACCTCCTGAAAATAAAGAAGAAACTAAAAAAGCAGCAGAAAAAAAATCTTTAGATGATCTAATCTCAGAAACAACTGAATAACAAAAAACACTAAAATCTGTCTTTCAAAGACAGGTTTTTTAATTTTTTAAGATTTTACAGACTTTTAAAGCGTTAAATAAAGACTATTTAAAACTTGAAAAAGTTTCAAGTTTTAAAAAATAAGGAAAAATATTTTTTCGCTTGCTTATAAGATTTTTTAGTAAAATGTAGTAACCCTTAAAGGTAAAACTTTTAAGCAGGAGATATTATTTATGAAGAGGCTTTTCAAGGAAATTTTTCGCTCGATAAAAAATAGCAAGGTTGTTGTCATTGGTATTTCAGTCCTTGTTTTCCTATCAAGTTTAATCTTCACTCTTTTTTGAGATGTACGTAATGCCTATCAAAGCCAACTAGATTCATATACTAGTGTCAGCCGTTTACAAGATTTAACAGTGGATTTATCAGTTGAAAGTGCTGGACGTACTCCTTCACAAGGAACGTTTAATGAAAGTGTAACGACTTATTCTTTAACAAACCCTTCTGCAGAAACTAACTTTTTAGATTTTTCAGGTGACTATATTTTAGCCACAGAACTTTTTCCTGCCGCACCCATTAATAAATATATTAATGCCACAGTTTTTAAAGACTTATATAATTCAGTTGCAAATACTGAACAAATTTCAATCAACTATACAGATAATCAGATCATTATTTCTGATTTAGGTTATTCAATTGCTCTGTACAACAAAGTTGGCGAGCAATATGTCAGAGAAACTATTAATAATACTATTAATAGTAGTGATGTCTTTACTTTTGATAAAGAAACTAATTTAAACTTAGTTTCTAGAATTAATACAGGACAGGATAACGTTGCTTTTTTAAGTAATTTAGGCTCTTTATTTATAAACGCTGTTACTAAAGAAGCAACAACCGATACTGCTAAAGCACATCAATGAGAAAGTAGAGGAGAACTCTATGTTATTGATTCACAAAACCTAGCACGCTTACTAGGTTTTAGTGAAAGAGAAGCAAATAGTGGCTACTATTTTTTAGATTCAAATATAACTCCACAGATCAAATTAACACCTAGTGTGCAGGTTGAAACTAATAGAACAACTATTAGTTTCGCTACAAAAATGAGTGGTAGTTTTTCTTTATCTTATTTAGGTAATGCAGTTATTGATCATACCTCAAATAGATACTATGAAGTCCTACCAGGAAGCTATGGTATTTCTGTTGAAAATATTAAAAAGATGCGTTCTGAACAACGTTTTCTACAACACAACTATAAATTAAATTATGATCCAAATGATACAACTGGATGAAGTGGTAACTATTTACAAGCAATTGAATCTATCTTACAGAATGATGAACAAAAGAAATTAATTGAATCATTTCACTACTGAGAAAAAGTTCAAGTTATTTATTTGAACGGTGTTTTAAGTTCAACAAATAAGGTTGTTTTAACTCGCCAAGATTTACAATCTTCAATTGTAAATCACAATCAAAATGAAACATCAATTGCAGAAATTGAGCACATTAGCGACCCACTTAATTTAGATGCTAAAGAATTTTCTGAATTAGTCAATGTCGATATTGCTAACCAAAGGCTAGCAATTATTGTTGATTTATCAAAAACAATTACTAAAAAAGCTTTAATTGATGAAGTCATCAAGAAAGTTGGTGCTGAAAACGTTGGAATTAGACAAACCATTTCTCACACCGAAATTGATAAAAATAAAGACAAAAGTGTTTCTTATGCTTTTGTCAATACAGGAGATAAAAACTTTACTATTGAAGGTGTTAATCAAAATGTAGGGCGTTTATATAATGAATATTTTAACCCCACAAAGTTAAATACTGAATTCACACAAGATGATTTATTCTTCAAAAGTGATGAACTAGATTCCAATATTTCTGCATCTTTAACAAGAAGAGTGCTTTATAATTACTATTTAGATCCTAACTATTTAGTAACTACAGTTCTATATGAACCTGTTTTAAGAGAAAACCCCGATGGTACTGTTTCAACTTTACCTAATCAAAAAATTGTTGTTACTAAAGAACAACAAACCACCAGTTTGCAAAATCAAGGTGTAATTTCTGAAAAAGATAAATTTTATGCAGTTGTTAAAGAAGATAACAACTGAATTATTAGACCTCAAGAAGCAATGGATATGCAGGCTTTGACTAGTTTCTTTATTAATAATAAATTAACCATTGATTCTAAAACAATCAATGGTGCTTGAGCTAGAACAGATCCTGATAATTCTTACAGAATTACTTTGCCGCTTGTTGCTAGAGTTCCTTACCCTGAAGTTTTAAATGAAATCCTGACTACAGGTAACTTTCCTACAATTGCTAATAACGTAACACAAGCAATTAGAAATAGTGCTCTATATGAAAACGGCTTTTTTACAGAACAATTTCTGGAAATTTTTATCAATAGTGCTTCAGTCGCTGCTAAAGCGAATCAAATTGAAAAACTACTTTCAGTAGGTAAAGCAAATTCAAATGTTTTTCCTAAGTTCTATATAGACATAATTTACTATATGAACCATAATTATGGTTCTCATACTTTCCAAAACTTTATTAACAATATTTTAAGTCGCATGAAGGTAATGATTCAAGAACAAGGTGGAATAGATGCTCAAAAGCAATATTTCCAAACACAAATTGAATCTTTATTAGAAGTTTTTAAAAGTTTTGGAGCTGATTTATTATCAATTTTACCTTTGAACATCACAATTGAAGATATATTAAATTACACAGTTGACCCAATCGCAATGATTGACGGCTTAATGACAATTGTTAATGGTTTTGATGTTGATTCAGCAATTGCTGAAATCAGAAATTGATATAGTGAAAACTGACAAAAAACCGTTGATGGCAAAGAAAATCTAATTTCTGATTTCAACATGTTAGTACCTTTTATTAGAAATGCTAATCAAAATGAGATCAAAAACGGTTTGATAACTATCGTAAATAATATAGATTTTAATAAAATCTTAAACCCAGAATTAGATAGTTCAATTTATTCTAAACTTTCTGTTGATAAGTCAAATTTAGCAAATTTAAGAGCAGTTTTTAAAAGTATCAATGCAGGTAATAACTACAAAAATGTTAGTGAAGGTTTAATTGAATTAATCAATATTTTCAACCTAGATGTATTCATAAGTGAATTAGAATCACGTGCAAAATGAGTTGATTTTTTTCAAGAAGATGATGAAAAACCTTATCGTTATTTTGGTGTAAAAACAACCGATGTTTTATCTTCGTTTATTGTTGCAGCAACTAAAATTTCATCAGACTTAACAGTTTCTAATAATGACATTTTAGTTAAAAATGCCATTATTAAGTTATTGAATTTATCAGATGCAGGAGAATTTAATGATCTTGCAGGTTATTTACCTTTATTAAAAAACGACAACAAGTTAGGTCTAGCAAGTTTATCTGCTTTAACAGAGCTTCAAGTAAGCACAAATGATTTACTTGCCGAATTAAATTTAATTTCAGCAAGGACTTTAACATCAACTCTGACTAATTCAGATATTCAAACTCTAAAAAATCAATTCCCTTTTATAACTAACTTTACAAAGGAAAACTATGAAGAAATTAGAAGTTATATTAGTTCATATAATGCTTTAATTAGTTTATATGCCTTTGATAATAACTTCATTAATTTTGCTTCTTTAACAAACATTTTATTATCAAGCGAACCTGATAACGAAGTTTATAAACAAGCTAGAAATCAAGTTTTACAGGCAAATCCAGTTACTGCAACTAATCCTGATGGAAGCATAAATTATGGCTACGGTGAATCATTTGTTGACTTATTTAAATTTTTAGTTTACTTAAAATTAAAATCAAAAGATGCTGCAACATATGAAAGTGACTACAATAAATTAATTGCTTTATTTAGTAACGCAACAAAAAATAATAATACTATTACTTTTAATTCTAGTTTTTTAAATACAATCAATAGCAAAAATTTATATAACGATATTGCTCAAAATATTAATCTAGGTGGCTTTAATATTTCGCTTGCTTTAGCAGCAAATAGAAAAGTAACACAGTCATTATTTGATGTTGCAAAACCTGATCAATCACTAATGGATTTTTTAAATTCATTAAGTGATGAAAGTAAAAACGCAATCAATGAAAATCAACAATCATTTGTTTCAATGCTTGCTTTATTAGCGAGTCTTTTAGAATATAATCCTAACGCTTTTGAAATTTTTACATCAACAAGTAGACGTTCATTTTTAGGTATTATTAATGGTGCAAATTCTATTTTTAATCGTGATGAAAAGTTAAAAGAAATTTTAACTTTTAATATTGAAAATAGCATTAAAACAAGTGACCTTTTAGATAGAATTAACATCACATCTTTTTTACTTAATTCACTTGGAACCACTGTTTTACCTCAAGCTGTAATTTGATTTACTAGTGATTCAAAAATTAGTAAAGATGCAACTTTAGAAGAGAGAAAAAACAGAGCTAATTTAGCTTATTTATTAAACGATAAAATAATTAAATTTAATGAATTAACTAACGAAGAATTAGACTTAATTACATCAATGATTTTCCCAGATGAAATGATGTCTAGTCCTGCAGAAACTAATGAAATTACAACCATTTTAATGGACATAGATTATTTTAATAAAATTGGAATTTCTGCAGAAGGAGCAGCTTCTGATGAAAATAAATTTTTTGGTTTAAATATAAAAGAATTTATTTTTAATGCATTAAATACAATCACTTATGAGCAAAGAAATAATTCATTAATTGTCTTTGAAGATGCTTCATCATATTTAGCTAAAGTAAATTTTGCTTATTTAAAAAATAATAATTTAGCAGTCTATGAAGGTGACATTCCAACTGATGCATTGACCTTCAAAGAGTGATTAAATGCTAATGAAAAAGCTAATTGAATTTTAAATGTTGGTGGATCAAAATTTGTCATCATCGGAACTGAAACAACATCGGATTTTATCTATCCAGTTATTGATGAAAATAATATTCAAGTTGATACATCTACACAAGCAGTTGTATACCTAAATCAAAAAGGTTTTGACCGTGTAAAATCATTTGCATCTGGTGCTGTAAAAACCTTCATGTTAGTTAAAAATGAAACAGCAAAAACCGATCAAGAAATTGTGGATGAAATTAACCAATATACAAGATCAAGTCAACAAGGTGATGGAACAGCAATTCAAAAATCATACCTTGCAAATCAAGTAGATCCACTTAATCCAGAACGTTCTTTAAGAATACGTGCACCACGTGCAATTATTCGTGCAATTAATAATTTTAATTTATATTCTTTAATCATTTTAATTGTCTTAGTAAGTATTGTGTTCATCTTCGTTATTCGCAGATACATTCAGAAAAAATCAACTGTTTTAGGTATCCTAATTTCGCAAGGTTATACACCAATGCAAATATCTTTATCATTAACCACTTTTGCCCTAATTACGGCTGTTGTAGGTGGTGTTTTAGGTTATATTTCAGGTCACTTTTTACAGTCTTATGTGATTCAATTATTCTCTAATTATTGGTCGATTCCAACTACCTTACAAACTTTCAATTTTGGCTCATTTATATTAACAATTATCCTTCCTATTTTAGCCATGTCAGCCTTCATCATTTTGATTGCATTATGACAACTTAGAACAAAAAGTATTGACTTAATGTCAGGTATTTCTGAAGTTAAAATTAATTCGTTTACAAATTGATTTTATGTTCGTTTTAGAAAACGAAACATAAAAACTAAATATAATATTTCATTATTAATGAATAGTTTTTTCAAACTATTTTGATTAACAATTTCCTTTATTTTAACTAGTGTTGTAATCATGATTTCGATCTCTTCAAGCAACGTCTTTTCACGTGCTGCTGCTAAGACTTATGAAGACCGTCATTATAATTATAAAGTCGATTTAACAAGCCCCACAACTGAAGGTGGATTAATTAATCAAACGAATGCAAATTCACTTGAAAATTCACTCTATATGCCAATAGGTTATGCAGGTGAAGCTAACCTAGAATATAACGATTATTTTGCTCCAGGATATTCAATTGCAGTCAATGGAGAATTAAATCCTAACGGAACAATTAATGCTTCAAATAATGGTGTTCCAACAATTGCTAATTCAAAAATTGTTACTAAATATGGAGCAAGCGTTGCAGTTAATATTGGGCTTAAAGTTAACCCTTGAGAATTAACTTATAATGTTTTACCTGATACACAAAAAACTAGAATAGATGAGATCACACAAAAAATAGGACCATTACTTTCTCAGACTCAATGAGATGATGAATCGACAATTAAATTAGTTAATGATGAAAATAATAGAAGCTATTTTGGCTCAATTGAAAGACCATTAAATTACTTCAATTATTACGCAGATTTAAATGGTGCAAATGGTATTTTTTATGAGCGTTGAAATGCTCTAGAAAAAAGATATATACCTGAATCAATTACTTCAGATTCAACATATATTGATAGTGGTAATGTTACTCATAAAGTTAGAGATTTATATCGCCAATTTTTAATTTCAGCTTATCAAAAATTATTTAGAAATCAAAATTTAAGTGATTATTTAATCATCTTCCAAGGAGTACTTTTTGATGACCGTTTTGATGAAACATTTACTTATGTTTCATCCAATTTAGATGGTAGTGCAATTAAGATAAATGGATACAAACCTAACTCAACATATTTAACTATTAAAGATGAATATGGTAATAATTTAATGGACAATGTTGTTAACTTTAAAACAGATGAAGAAAACGTTTATCCAGTAATTGTTAACGTAGTTAGTGCTGCTCGTTTTCACCTAGGAGTAGGCTCAACTTTTGATGCTCATATTACAAATCATAGCCAAAGATTTATTTCACAAATTAAGAATCAAAACATTAATACAAATGTCAAATTCAGAGTTGTAGGAATCAATGCTACTTATATTAATGATGAGTTTGTAACTTCACAAGAAATTGCTAATAAGTTAATCGGAATTGATTCAACTTCGGTTCAACAAGCATTTAATGGAATTTTAAGTAAACGTGATAACCCTGATCAAGTTACTGCTAGTTCTTCTCTATATTCAACCTCAGGTTATATGCCAGCCTTAACGGGATTCAATTTTGATAATCAAAACCAAGTTTTTGATTATATCTTTGGAGCAAGTGGAACATTACAATCTAAAGGTGTGACTGAATCAGAAATCATTAGATGATTAGATCTTGATAATGTAAATTCATTAGCAGAAGTAAAAGCTAACCCAAACAATATCAGTTTAGCATTAAATAAATATGCTAGCCTTTATGAAAATTCGTTATATTCAACACTTGTAACAGAGATCACTAGTAAGGATATTGAAAGTGGGTTTACAGGTAATTTAACAAGTCTAATTAACAACGTTTTAAATAACGTTATCATTGCAAGTATTTTAATCTCAGTCATAATTTTGATTATTATCACCAACATTATGATTAGTGAAAACGAGCGAAATATAGCCCTTTTCTCAATTTTAGGGTACAATACTAGGGAAAAAATTAGACTGTTTTTTGCAATTTTTGCTCCCGTAATTGGGATCGCAATCACGGTCGCCACATTTATTTCAATAGGTGCAATTGCAATTTTTAATAGGATATTGATCTCGTCTTCATCGTTAGCCTTACCTATTACAATTGTCTGGTGACATATCCTCTTGACAATGGTAGCAATTATCTTAATCTTGCTAGTCATGTCCACTTTAAGTTGAATTTGAATTAATAAAATAAAACCGATCATGATCATGAAAAGAGCCTAAATGTTTTTTAAAAAGAAAGAAAAAAATACCTTTGTCAAAACTGAAGAAATTTCTTTAGGTGCTAATAAAGAAATTACAGTTAGCAAGAAAAACTTAAGAAAGTTTAAAAGAGCTAACGATAAGAAAAGACCAAAGGATAAGTATATTGCAACTCCTAATCGTAGTGGCAATATTATCGATGTTGTTGGTGTAACTAAAAGTTACATCAACGGAAATTTAGTAACTCCTGTTTTAAAAAACACCTCTTTTTCTATTAAACGGGGCGAATTTGCCATGCTCTATGGTAAATCAGGTTCAGGTAAGTCAACACTATTAAACTTGATTTCAGGGCTAGATAGACCAACAGCAGGACATGTGATTGTTTGTGACACTAATTTACCTTATTTAAGTGACAATAAATTAACTCTATTTAGAAGAAAGTATGTTTCTTTTATTTTTCAATCATATAACTTGCTAGAAAATATTACAGGCTATGATAATGTCGAGACAGGTTCATATCTACAAAAGGATAAAGCAAAAAAACTTGACATTAATAAGATGTTTGACTATTTTGATTTAACTGAAGTTAAAAATAAATATCCTGCACAAATGTCAGGGGGACAACGCCAGCGTGTATCTATTTTAAGAGCTCTAGCAAAAAACTCAGACATCATTTTTGCTGATGAGCCTACTGGTGCTCTAGATGAAAAAACAGCAGGGATTGTCTTACAAATTTTGTATGACACAAATAAAAAATATAACACCACAATTGTGATGGTTAGCCACGATAGTTCTATGAAAGCGATGGCTAATAAGATTATCAATTTAAAAGATGGTTCAGTTGAAAGTATTGTCATCAACCCTAATCCTAAGAAACCATCAGAATTGAAACTAGGATAAAATAATGAAAAAGTTGTTTAAGGAAGTATTTAGATCGTTTTTTAAAAATAAATTTACTATTTTACTTTTAAGTATTCTAGCATTTTTAACTGCAGCCGTTTTAACAGTTATTTTTAATGTTCGTTCTGCATACCAACTTCAATACAACGAAACAAATATAATTTCGGGAAACCCTGATTACACAGTTGGTTTAGAAATAAATCCATCAGGTAATTTACCTGAAAAAGGGCTTTATAACGCCTCTGTCAAAACTTATAACAGAGCAAATAATGGTGAAGCTAAGAAACAACTATTATTTTCTAATAAGTATCAACCTTTATCTAGTTTTCGTAGTTCTGCTTCAGAAAATATCTATATTGATACTACTGAAATCACAAGAACTTATAATCAGGAAAAAGTTAACAATGCTTTCAATTTTAATTATGAAAGCGATACTTTAACTTTTGCTAGCCCTACAACTTTTACCCTTTATAACAAAGTTGGTAATAATTTTGTGGCTGCTTCAACTGTTTATACAATTGCAAGTGATACAGAATTTACTTTAGATGAAAACATCTTTTTAAGAGATTTAGTTAATATCCATTTAAAAACAAATGAAAAAGATCAGATTTCAAATATTGGTTCTATTTATTTAAATATTAGAACCAAAGAAGCAACACGTAGTTTTGCCAAATCACAAATTTGAGCTGCAGATAATGAACTTTACACATTGACAAGCGAAAATCTAGCTAATTTAATGGGTTATTCATTAAAAGGCAACGGTCTTTATGAATATAACAATAACGCTTTAAAAACAATTACTATTAGTAATCATTTTTCTAATGGTAATGAAAATTTACTTAGTTACAGTGCTGAATTAACTGGTAAATTTTCATTATCTTTTTTGGCAACTAACTACATTCAACAAGCAAATCAACTATTGGTAGTTATTGCTAATGAAGTTTTTAACTTACCTAAAGATGACATTAAAGAAACTAAACAAGAAGTGCAATTTGTTAAAACAACTTATGATTTTAATTTCGTTGATGAAGAGTATTCAGGAATCTATCAAGTTTTGGCTAGAAAAATTAATAGTGGTGAATATCCAAACTTAAAATCAGATTATTTCTGAGTTAAAAAAGTTAAAAACTATATCAGCGGTGAGTTATCTTCAGAAACAAGTTTTGTCTTAACTAGGTCTGATTTAGATTTAGCAATTATTGAAGAAGGAACAACTACTGAAACTAATTTAAGAACTTTAGAAAACTTATCAAATATTTCTCAAGTGCAACTTCCAGTTACACTTGGATTTATTAGCGATACAGAAACCTTAACAAAATTAGAAGCCAATTTTAAAACAACTGCTTCAGGAAATATTAAAGATAGAATCGTTGAAGAAATGAGTAGTTATTCAGGTGCTTCAAATATTGGTAGAAGACAAACTACAACTTTGAGTACAATTGAAACTGCTAGTAATCAAGTTAATAACTATCTATACCACTTTGTAAATATTGGTGACCAAGAAGGCAAAGTTTCAGGCACAACATCTAATGTTGGTAAGTTAATAGATTTTAGTGGAACGCATTCACTAAATTCTATATCATCAGAAAATACAGATTTTTATAAATCTGAATTTTTACCTAGTGGACTTTTACACACAATCATTGAAAGAGGACTACTTAGTTTTTTTATTGATCCAGACTATGTAAAAGTTAACTATATTTGAGAACCAGTTAGTTATTTCGATCAATTCAACAATGTTTACACAAGTGCATCACAAAAAATTATTCAAGTTATAGATAAAACAACTAAACAAGTTGTGGCTGGTATTTTTTTCTCTCAAGAAAATATTAGTTACGTTTATGCAGAAAAAGAAAATGGTGTTTGATATCAAAAAGAATCTTATAATGCAGGTCAACTTGATTCAATGATTCAAAAATATTTTGTTCAACAAAATTATACAATTTCAGAAACACATGCTGAATCATGAGCAAAACAATCAGGTAGTTATGCTTATCTACCTTATTATTTAGTTAATATTAATCGTTCAATTTTAAAAGAATTTTCCGAAACAGGAAGAGCAGATTCATCAGCTCAAAATATTAAAGAAGGTCTTTTAAAAACATCTTTAGCAACTGAAGGTTTCATGACTGCTGAAACAATAAATCAACTGGTTAATTCAGGATTTAAATCAGTTTACGAAAACAATTTAGTTGCTGCAGTTGCAACCAATAGACTTTCAAATGATTTAATGCTAAAATTTGCATTTGATATTGTTTATCATTTTGTAAATGATTACGGAGAAGAGAAATTTGAAAATTTGTTTACTAATTTTTTAAACACTTTAATTGACAAAATTAATGCTTCATCTAATTCATTAGAAGAGCAAATTGAATTTACAAAAACACAGTTAAAAAACCTAAATTCATTTGTAAATAATTTTGGTTTAGATTTATTAAAAATGCTCCCTTTTAATTTAAATATAGATGATGTTTTTGAATGGGTAAAAGACCCTAGAATTTTTCTAACTTCATTAATTGAAATTATTCGTTCAATTAATTTTGTTGAATATGTTTCGCAAGTAAATAATTTTTTTAATACTCAGGTTGGAAGAAAAATTTCGGGTAGAGTTATAAGGGCAACAGCATATGATTTAGTATTACCACTACTCGATAATATTGATTTTACGGTCTTCAAAAATGAAGTTAAAAAGATATTTAATAATATTGATTTTAATAAAATGTTGAACCCAGATTTAACATCATCTTTATACCAAAAAGCAGTTGCAAATAATGGTGAAGATAACGAAACTGTTAAGACGTTTTTTAAGAAATTAAACGGTGGAACAACAGCAAATCCATACTCTAATTTTGCAGATGAATTTTCAAATATTTTAGACCTATGAAACGCAAATTTATTTGCCTCTTTTTTAAAACAAAATGTAGTTTATCAGCAACTTCCTAATTTCACAAATACAAGGGTTTATTTAGTAAAAACAATTCCAACAAATGCATTGCTTTCTTCATTTGTTTCATCATTAGTAATTAATGAAATTGATCAAGATTCAAGTAATGATAAGACATTCAAAAACTCAATTATTAGGTTATTAAACTTATCAGATGCAGGAGAATTTAACGACATAATTGGATACATTCCAAACTTTAATGACAACACTCATATAGCGATTTCAGACCTATCTGTAATAGGTACAGTGATGGCTTATTTATCTAATATTAAACCTGCAGTAAATCCAAATGCACCACCTTCTGCAACAAGCGGAAACAATACGGAAATATCGGTAAACGGGGCACAATCAACCACTTCTGGAATTGTTACCAATTTAAATAATTGAAATAATTTTTTGCAAACTGCAACAAATTTATCAACCAAAATTAGTAATGAAACTGAACTTACAAATGATGAACTAAATTGATTAATAAATAACATTGACAATTTTAATTACAGCACCATTACTAATAAAGAAACAGCTATTAATTTAATTCAAAATCACATTGATTATTTAAGAGCGTATGCAGTTATTCAAGGAGAACATAACTTTGCATCTATAGCTAATATAATCTTGACTACAAATGCTGATGATGAAATTTATAGACAAGCTAAAAATCAAATTTTAAAAGAAAATCCTGTTAGCTTAATTGCTCAAAATGGAGACTTCAATTATGATGTTGCAAGACAGTCATTTTTAGCTTATAGTTTTATCCTTAGACTACGTTATTTATATAAAGATGATCTACAACAATTTAAAGATGAATATGCTAAATATATTGCTATATTTAATAGTCGTATAAATAATGGATCATTAAGTTTTATAACTGGGTTTATGAATGACTTAAATTCAAAAACTTTATACCCTACCACAAGTGATAATATTGCTTTAAATGTTAACTTTAAAATTTCTAAAGCGCTTGCATCAAATAGATTATTTACCAATGAATTATTTAGTGAAAAAGATGGTATCTATGAAAACGCATCTTTTGATTCATGATTCAAATCTTTAGCATTAAAAACAAGAGAATTAATTTTATCTATTAAAAAGGAGTTTGTTGAAAACGTTGCTATCTTAGCTTCTTTTGCAGAATTTAATCCTAATGTTTTATCAGTGTTTCAAACGGGACAATCAAGTACCAGTGTTAACTTTTATAATTGAATAGTAAGTGATACAAATGCAGCAATTACTAACGAAAAATCTTTCGAAAAAATTTATCAAGAATTAGTTTCAAATGAAAAAACTTCTCAGCTGTTTAATAGTCTTGATTTAAGTTCAACTTTATTAAATACATTATTTAATGCTGCTCTTCCACAAGTAACTTTATGATTTATTTCTGATGTTGCAGCAGATAAAAATTCAACTGCTCAGGAACTAAGATGGAGATCTAATTTAGCATATCTAGTAGATAATAAATTACTTAATTTTTCATCAGTTACAAATGAAGATTTAGGGAAATTATTTGCAAGTATTTTAGGAATCAATACAGACTATTTACCATGAGTAGTTGAAGGAAATATTTATAATGTTATACCTTCTGATTTTGCACAAGCAATTATTGATATAACAGAAAGCAGTGCTTCTCGTGAAGTGATGCTTTATCAAATTGCACAGCTTGCACCACAGCAACAATCGGTTGAAAAAGTTAACGACACCAAAAGCATTGCTTTGGATTACGACTTATTAATTGATTTAGGAATAGTCGATTATAAAAATTCTCAAGCTACAACGAAAACAGACTTTTTATTTTTTGATATCCAAACTAATGCAATCTTTAATTCTATTTTAGATGTTTTCACCGAGTTAGAAGAAACAACTGCAGAGAGTGGAAAATACTTAGACACAAGCGCCTATTTAATTAAGGTTAATGACACCTTTTTATCAAATAATGGTCTTGAAGTTTATAACGGAGAAATTCCAGCAAACACTATCGAGATGGCTAATTTCATGAACAAAAATAAAGATAAAAAATTCGTTCTATCAATTAATCAGTTACCTTTTTTAATAATAGGAACAGGTATTACTTCAGATTATATTTACCCTGTTGTGGATGAAAACAACTTAAGAGTTAATACAACTTATCAAGCAATCGTTTTCTTAAATCAAAAAGGATGAGACAGAATTAATTTAAATTCTTCAGCAGTTGTTAAAGATTATTTATTAGTTAAAAATAAGGAAAATGTTACAACTGCAAAGAGTGTTGAAGAAGCCAGAAGTCTATTATCATCAACTATTTCTGATTCACAAAATGTTGAAAATGTCTATGCTGCAACAGCATTAGATTCACTTAACCCTGAACGTTCACTAAGAATCACTACGCCTGCAAAATTAATCCAGTATGTTTTAAATTTCAATTTAATGGTAATAATTTTATTATTAGCATTAAACTCAATAGCCTTTATTTTCGCAATTCGCCGTTATGTAAATAACAAATCAACAGTTTTAGGAATCCTAATTTCACAGGGTTATAGTAAGTTTCAAATTGCAGGCTCAACCTCTATTTTTGCAATTGCCGCAACATTAGTTGGTGGTGTTTTAGGTTATGGAATAGGCTATATTTTCCAAAAACCAGTCATCTCATTATTAAATGGATTCTGAACCAGCACGCCTTCGCCAATTGCCAATTTTGATATAACTTCATTTTTAATAGCAGTTGTTCTACCTCTTGTTTTCATGCTCTTTGTGCTCTTTATCAGTGTCATTATTCTACTTCAAAGAAAATCAATCAATTTGATGTCCAAAGCTGATAAGTTGATTTTCTCAAGAACAATTAAAAAGATTAATAGCATTAAAAACAGAAGAACAATAAAAAGTAAATTTTCAGTTGCTTTATTCTTCAATAGTTTCTATAAACTAGTTTGATTAGTAATCGGGATAACTCTAACTTCAATAGTCGTGATTCTGTCCTTTAGCAGTCGCTTGACTTTCACAGATGCAATCAGTTTAACTTATGAAAATAGGAAATACGAATATCGCCAAGATTTAGACACTCCTACTACAGAAGGTGGCGCTTTTGTTTCTTATAATAGGGCTAACTTAGAAAATAATTTATATGTTCCAATTGGTCTTTTAAATGAAGCGGACACAACCAGTGCTAATTATTTTAGCCCAGGATATAGTCCTAATAGCAATACAACTAATAGTTCAGAGAGAATAACAAATGGTAGTCCTACAAGCAGTGACCCCCATGTTATTACTAAAGCTTCTGCTTCACTAACTTTAACAGGAGCAACAACTATTAATCCTTGGGATGCTTCATTTACTCAGTTACCTGAAATTTATCGATCAAGAATTAATTTCTCGCTAGAGACAATTGGTTCTAAGTTAGTTAAATACCAAACTTCAGCACTGAATGGTGGTGCAATCGTTAGATTGCCAAGTCCTAATACAGGTCTTTATGATCAAAACTGAGATAATCTAGTTGATGCAGATGGCAAAATTTATTCTTACATTAACTATGCACCTGATAATCCAGACATTGACTATTCAGCCTTTTTCTTAGTTCATTATGATGAAAGAACTGAAGAAACCACTATTAGACCAATAACTAATGGTGATACGCTTTATAATTTCTATCAAAAGAAAAATACTTCATCAAGAGATTTACTACGTGATTTCTTAGTAGATGGCTACAGAAGACTGTATGAAGAAACTGGAGAAAGCGACTTTATCATTTCTTTTGCAGGATCAGGTTTTAACCCTGAAACTGATGAAACTTATTCATATGCAAGAGCCAATTTAGAAAGATTAAATCAAAAAGATACACCACTTACAAAGCCAGAAATTAAGATTTATGGCTATCAAGATAATTCTCGTTTTGTTACTTTAAGAGATAAATTCAGTAATAACTTAAACGATGCTCTAGCTAATTTCGATGCAGATTTAGCACTACAAGAAATTAGAAGTATTAATCCTTCTATCAGTGCAACTACAGAAGTCTTTCCAATTTTGGTTAACCATGTTAGCTCAGTTCGTTATAATCTAGAGGTTGGCAGCTTCTTTAAAGTTGATGTGCAAAACCATGTAGATCGCTTCAGAGAACAAATTCTAAAAACTAATCCTTCACATACTTATTACTTTAAAGTTGTTGGTATTAATAACACCTATGTTTCTGATGAATTTATCAGTTTAAGAAACATAGTAAATAGAATAACTGGTTTAGAAACCTTAAGAACTTCAGGAGATGTGCCATATAACGGAATTCTAACTAGTGATTCAAGTTCTCCTTTATCAACAAAAAGCATTGCTTTTTATTCAAAGAGCGGCTATTACCCAGCGATCTTTAGTTATCCTGTAGCAAATAGAAGTCAACTATTTGAAACTATCTTTGGGCAAGGTGGCTTACTATTATCAAAAGGATTTACTGAAGAACAGATTTTAAACTGATTAAATATTGCTAATGTCAATTCATTAAGTGACATTGCTGCAAGTACAGTTTTAACAGAAGAAGCAGTTGCCAAATATATTACGCTCTATGATAACGCCATCTATACAACACAACTTCAAGATGTTTCTAACCGTACTTTAGAAGAAAGTTTTGCTCGTTCAGTTTCTGATGCTCTATCAAGATTTATTAACTGAATTGTGTTAATAACAACAGTTATTTCAATCGTTATTCTAATCTTAATTTCAGCCTTAATTATTAACGAAAATGAAAGAAATATAGCTATTTTCTCTATCCTAGGATACAACGTTAAAGAAAAACTAAGAATCTTCTTAACAATTTTCTTACCGTACACGCTCTTAAGTTTTGCAATCGGAGTTGGTGCAACTTACTTATTCTTCAGGCTTTTAAATGAGATTTTAACTAGAACTTCTTCTTTATCACTACCTGATTCAATTCAGTGGTGACACATAGTTTTAGCGTTTGTAATTGTGCTAGTTATTGTTTTATTCTCGATCATGCTATCCTTTATCAGGATTGTCAAGATTAAAGCCATCACGCTGATGAGCGCTGGCTAACTACACAAAAAAATGTGCTTTCAAACGAGAGCACATTTTATTATCTATTTGGGTCGTATTCAATACTTTCTCAGTCAGTACCAAAATAATTATGAAAGTGAAGTTTAAATTCATTCAGTAAATTAAAGTAATTACCACCATATTGATAGCGATGTGTTGTGAAAGTTAAATGAGTAATTCAGTTCACGTTTCTCAGTTCTTTAGGAGAAGAAATTGAATAGTAACCTTCAAATTCACGATCGTAAAGTAGTTCATAAACATACTTATAATTCATTGGAACTCAGTGCTTTTTAAAGAGCAAGAAAAACCATTTTACTAATTTAAATCTTCAAGTAAAAACACTTTTATCTTGCTGATAACGTGACCAGATACGAGATAGTTTGAAATAAAGGTTATCAAAATTTCCTATTTTTATTATTTTTGTAGGAACTAGTAGCAAAATGCTAATATATATATCAGCAGTCTTAAAATTATTATTATCACTTAGGAATCTAGGTTTTAATATTTTATAATTACTATCACTCAAAGAATCTACAAAGAACTGAGGGTAATAATTTTTTAAAGTTTCATAGTCTTCGATACGCATAAAAACATCGATATTTTTAGCAGATGCTAAAAAAGCATCCTGCTTATAGATAGAAAAGGCAGCATCACGGGCTAGCGAATAAAAGAGATCGTGCTTTAAACAGATCTCATCGAATAATTTCAATAAAGAAATAACGTTATCATTGGTCATAATTTTTATTTTAGTCTATATTAAGAGAAACTCGAAAATTATGCATTATATTTTATATAATCAAAAAAAGGAAATCTATGGCAAAAAATAATCTCTCAAAACTGAATTTTAAAAATCTTTTTAAGTCAAAGAAAAAAGATGAGTCGCGCAAGCGCACTATTAAGACCTGATCAATACTAGGTGGAGTTGGTGTAGCAGTTGCTATTGGTATTGGTGTACCAGTAGGAATTGTTAATAATACAGTTACTCAAATACCAGCATTAAATGGTTCTAATCCAGGAATTACTATCAACTTACCAGGTGATAACAAAAAAGTTGTCAATATTAATGATCTAATTAATAGAAGTCTAACTTCAGCAACAGTTAATCAGCAAACTTATACAAAGTATAATCAGGCACTAGCAGAGGTTGCTTATCAAGAAGAATATGTAATGTCTTTAACTTTTTCAAAAGCATTAGCAACTTCTTCACTTGCCTCAACTGCAGCACCTACAGGCTTTACTGAACTAAATTCTTTAGAAACTATTAAGACTAACCAACGGCAAGTGATTAATGAGCAAAAAGCTAATACTCAGCAACAATTTGGATTTAACAACTGATTAACTCAATGAAATAACTTACTAGCAACTGATGAAAAATACGGTAAAACAGGTAGTGAAGAAGGTGCGTTTAATTATCTTGTTTTAAAAGCAATTGAAGCTGATGCAAATCGCAGATTTAACGCTCAAGTATTGAATGTTTTTAGTGAAACATTCTTAAATGCAACTGTTACAAGTGATGTGACTTATGAAGGCGATATTCCTTCACTAGGGATTAAAAAAGGTGATGTTTATTTAACAAGTGGAAGTAAGATTTTCCAAAATTACTATGCAACTACTACAGGTGATAAACTGCAAAATTATATAGTTAATCCTAACGGTACACAAGGTACTAGAACTACAAGAATTTTCTCTACAAACAGTTTCTTAAACTTCTTACCTGAATCAGTTGTAACTGCCAATAATGTTCCTACAGCTGCTACTTTAGTTGATAGATATTTACAAGAATATAGTGAACTTTATACAGTAAGTAGCTTTAATATCGATATTAAAGCGCCTGAAAACTTAACAGGTAATTGAACAGTTTCAAAAGAAACTTTCAAGAAATTAATTAACTATGCCATTAGAAATTCTAACCCAGTTACTTTCTTAAGTAATGACGGTGTTTTAAAATACGGTGGAGCAACAGTTTTTGCTAATTCAACCATTAGTGAAGCAGAAAAGACACAAGTTGCTACTGATAATTTCTGATTTAATACAAGAAGTTCAAACACAAGCAAAACAAACCATGGTTTCTTAAGTTTTGGAACAATTGCAGACCTATATAATGCAGTTAATCCTGCTCCTGCAGCTTCTACAAATCCTGCAACACCAGCACCCGCTGCAACTACGGATGCGATTTTATTACTTGCATTACTAAGAATTAATGCAAGTACAGCGCAGGCGCCTGCAAATAACTTAATTAATACAAATGTAACAGTTTCAACAACTGATAATAGTGCATGAAATCCTATTACTAAGTTATTTACTGCTATTCAAGGTCATTCTACCTTTACTTCGCTATTTTCTACAGAAACAGTAACTGCTGATAATGCGGTGCAACTTAACCAAGAAATGAATGACAAAATTGATAACATTCCTACAAATGATTTCCAAAATGCAATTAACGCAGTTATGAATCAAGCCTTCTCAGTAAGTGAAAGATATAACGAAAGTTTAACAAATGATGCTGATCAAAAAGCAACCCAAAATGCTCGAAAAATTCAGTACTATGATGCAACCAATAACCTTTATATAGTGCTAGATTCTACAGGTCTAAGAGTTGTTAAATCAAATTCTGTCAAGACAAAATCAGAATTTAACAATTACCTAATTAATGACTTATATGCTAACTTATTATCTAACGAATCACAGAGATTTAGTTTTGGCGCAATCACTAAATTACAGTCATTAAATAGCGAATACATTAATAACAGCTACTATGTAGGACTACTAGAACCACAAGTTAATGCTAACGATGGACAACTGCTTTCTGCTCTTAGAACTCAACTAGGTGTGACAGATGGTTCTTCAATAGTTAATGACTATGCTAAGTATCAACAATATGTCAGAGTTAACGCGGTTTCAAACCAAATTACTAGTTCAAGAACAGTGATTGATGCTGCAACTAACGCCTTAAATACAGCAATTTCAAAAGGTACTTATGTAGATTTTCTATACAACTCTTCTTTCCCTAGCGTTGTAGAAATCACAAGAAATTGAAATACACAAATCTTTAGACAACTTAGTTCACAACTAGGTGCAAGAGCAATTCAAGAAGGGACAAACTAATGGCTAAAAAGTTCAATTTAAAAAGTTTTTTAAAGTTATCACTACCACTAGTTGGTCTATCTGCAGTCGCAGTTTCAGCAGTTGCTTGTGGGCAAGTAGTTGATTCAGCAGAAAAAGGTGAACAAGATGGTACACTAGGTGGAGCACCTGTAAAAGCAGCCGTTTTTAATCTTTATAAAGAAACTATTCTTGCTAATTTATACGGAATTGATAGTCTGCAAAGTAATGATACTTACCTAGATGATTCAACTAGTGAATTCTATCAAGATGCTTATTCAGCATGACTATTTTATGCTTCAACCAACATCTTAAATAATATTAATTGATTCCAAGAACAACGCAGCACCTGAGATACTAACGGAATTTCTTCATACAATTTTAAAGATACAACTAACACTATTAATGTAGATAATAACTACCAATCAGCAAATACTTTTAAAACATTATTTTTAAACCAAACTTCTACAATTAGAAATGATTTAGTAAATTACTTGCTAGTAAAACGTTATTTACTGAATCAGTCACTAGAAGATGTTAAAAAATCCTTAACAAACTATGACACAATTATGAGTGATGCAACTGCTGAAACAGATGCTACTAAAATTCTCTATAAAGCAATTAATGTAGAAAATACTAGTGATTTCTTTTTAATGAAGTACTTATTAAGTGATGCAAAAATTGTTAATCAGTGAAAATACACATCTACACCACCTTTATCACAGATAACTTCCGGGGTAATCGCAACTGTTAAATCGGTTGCTGATTATAATGCAATTGTGACTGATTCAGCACAGCAGTTAAAAACAATTAACACTAATTTTGCAGTTAATGGTGCTTCAAGCGATAACTTAGCAGCGTTATTTGCTTATCAAGGGTTTGTCAACTTCAATGAAACAGTTACTCCTGCAGGTGATTTTTCTTGAACTATGGATAGTTTAAAAGCAAGAACGGCAAGTAATGGAATTGTTGAAGGATTTCAAGATTTACCAAGTAATGTACTTTATACTCAACAGCAATTGACAGCTAATGCTGCAACTGCAAGTACAGATGATGTTACAGAAGTAACAGTCATGAGTGAAACTAATGGTACAACTACAGTTAATGCAACTTACGCAATTAAGATTGCACCACTATTTAATACAACTAGTGAAACCTTCACTTTTACAGGTACACCTTGAGCAAGTAATGAGCAACAAAGACTAATTACTTTCTGATTAAATAAGATTGATTCAACATTAATTACAAAGGCTTTAACTCATTATAAAGCTTTAGGTTACAGTGTTTCAACTGATATAGAATCACTGAAGAAAAGTATTGAAGGAGAAGAGTACTACGCTTAATTATGGAAGAAATACACTTAACATTTAAAAAAATCATTAACCGTGAACTAGCTAGCGAAATCATCTATGAAGATGAGAAAGTGATTGCAATCATGGATAAATTTCCTTATAATCCAGGCCACTTTTTAGTAATTACTAAGAATCATTCAGTTAACTTAAAAGATAGTAAAACTGATGATATTACTTATGCTTTTGCAAAAGCAGTTGAACTAGCTAATGTTAGAAGAAAAGAAGGACACTTTGAGGATTTCAAAGTTGTTGTTAATAATGGTCGAGATGCAGGACAAGTAATTGACCATTTACATATTCATATAATTCCTTTTTATCCAAAAGATAAAAAAGAAAAATAAAATATAATAAAGCTATAAACTGCTCCCTACGTTATCGTTAAAGCTATCAAACCACTATTGCCATGTTGTCGTGATAGAAACTGCTAGAAACATGAGATATGAGAAAAAGTTAAATTTATTAACTGACTAACTAGTGGGTTATCAAGTGTGAAACGGGGTGCATCAAAAGAGCAGAACGAAGAGCCTTTTTGGCTCTTTTTTGTTAAAGAATTATAATTTTTGGTATGCAATATAAATTGAAATTTCAATTAATATATGAAAAAACTGAAAAATCAAATAAATAGTAATTTTCTTTAGGTCGATTGAAATCCTAATTGCAAGGAAAAGGATTTAATAAATATTTTTTATAATAACAATATGGCATTTAAACATTTAACTGAAAATGAACGATTTTTAATCGACAAACTTTGAAAAGAAGGTAAAAACATTACTGAAATTTCAAAAACAATAAGCAGGGCTGAATCGACAATTTTTCGTGAACTCAAAAGAAATTCAACAAAAAATGGTTACGGTTATTTCAGTGCTTTAAAAATGAGTCAAGAAAGAAAATTTGTTAGAGCACAACTTTATAAAGCTGATTACAGTGAGTTTGAAAAATTATTTTTTAAACTTTTTGAAAGACATTATCATGGTGTTAGAGCAACGATAGAAGTGATAAAGCAAAAACACCCAAATGTTTTAGTGCCCCACTGAAGAACAGTTTATTATTGAATAAATAGTGGAACTTGAATATGCATTTCTATCATCGCCTAATTTACACCCTCTACACTAACACCTTAGACAAAGAAAAAAGGAGATTTTTAATAACTCTGTTAAAAATAATCTCAGATATTGAGAAAAGATTAAACCCTAAAACTAAACCCCCCAAGAAAGAGAGACTCACTAATGTCACAATATCACGAATGAAAGAGATTCAACTCATTAAAAAGCCAACCAAAGGATTAATTCTACACCCTAGCAAGGGACATTGAGCAATTTGTAACTAATAACAAAGACTTATTTAAAAATAAGCACATTTTATGTAACGCTAACTATTCCTCACAAAGCGGTTTTTACAAATATTTCACTAATCCTCAAGCAGCGCAGCAGTTACAATTTAAGACAGTCACCTTTACCTATTTTGATGACATCAATTATTATATTGATTCATTCACCTTCAAAGACAACAACCTCGAGCAAACTTATGAACTATTTTGAGCCCTCGATCATCTTAACATGAACGAGTACCAGTTAACAATTATGAAAAATAGCGATCCCATCATCACAACCCCCCTTTTTTCTAAAATAAAATGATGATATGAGAATTTAATTGCTATGGGAAAAGAATTCTATCTAATAGGGACAATTTTTAGCATCATCAACAAGCAATTTTTCCCCTTATATCAGGCCTCAAAATTCACCTATTTGCACCCCATTCACAACGATTTTTTAGCGCCTATCATAAGACAATTAAAAAGTCCCATTCACTTACTGAATCTCAAACAAGCCCCCTAAAATACCCCTAAATACTCACACTCATAAAGGCAAACTAGAAAAACTAGCGCCCATGTTAAATCACCCTAATTGATATTATGCGAGACGTATTCAGACATCCCCGAAAAAATTGACGAGCCCAATATTAAAATATTTGCCCCTATTACCTATATAGAAAAATATTCCCGCAATTATTTAATTGAAGGCTACAATGACATGTATAATGAACGCATAGAACTAATACGGCATGATAAAAGATACGCAGAAAAAAATGTAATAGAATCAGGGGCCTTCTATCAATGTAATAAAGATGATTTATATTATACATCATCAACTAAAGGCGACATTAGATTCTGCGATAGTTTCAAACGAGTGGTTCTTATAAAAAAATAAACTACCTAATACAGGTAGTTTTTTTAATTAAAAATGCATTATAAATTGGATGTACCAATTGAAAAATTATAAAGTTACGGGGTAACCTATAAACCCCGAGAAAGTTATTCATTTTATGAATTTATCAAAAATTGGGAAATTATGAGAATTTAAAAACTCTTATATCTCCTATTATATTATAACTCATCCTTTAATCAATTTGATAAATTTCATAAATTTTTTCCACTACCTTAAATGGTGTAAGTAATGTAGTCTTTATCTCATTTTCAAATTGACTAATTCACTGTTTATAAGATTTAAATTGATTTACGCCTTTTGTAATACTCTTATTATTTAAATTAATCTCATAACCCACCTCACTAATTAAGCGTTTTTTAATAACCTTATCATTAATACTATTTGAATTATTTTTTTCCACTCAATAGATAGGTTCATCCCTATTGTTACGATCCAATAAATTCTGATATACATTAAATGAATTTAAATTAAGGGTTGCAACATTTAAGGCATTATGTAAATTAATTTTCCTATATTTATAATCAATATCTCTTTGATTTCAATTTAATTGTCGGATGTATTCATCATAACCATAATTATTTAATGATTGTGCCATACTACCTACTCTCCAGAAGGGAGATTGAGATCTTCTTACAAAAACAGATGGTGAAGAAGAAGATCATATTTTTCAAAATTCAAGAACAAATATCATCTTCCTAT
>NZ_NQNY01000011.1 GCF_002276225.1 Mycoplasmopsis agassizii
AATAATAAAAATGAACTTTCGAATGAAAGTCCATTAAAATAAAAATGTAAGAGTTGCAGTTATTAGAACACTCTAGGAACCTAAAAAATTTTTTGGTTTAATTTTGATTTTTTTCATATGTAATCCTTTTACACTTGTTTGTATTTAAGGTAATCATGTTCACATATAAGAAATGGTTTAAGAAATAAATTGAACACCAAATTTCTTTGCTAACTCGCTTTCATTCGTAAGTCTACTTTATCAGCGAAAATAGTCGATGAATTTATAAAATATTTTTTTAACTTTCATTAAATGAATATTAGTAGTAAAATTAAAACCTAATTTTTTTCTAACATAATAAAGGGTTCTTTAATACAAAAAAATAAAAACCCTTAGTAAAATCTAAGGGTTAATTGATAAATAAGTTTTTAGTTATTCACTAAGTTTTAAACCTATTTACATAGTAAACTTGAGCTGCTGAAACTAATAAGTCACTTGAAGGATGCATAAAGGCAGGAACTTTTATACCATCAAAATCTACTATACCCATTTCTGAGGCGATATTGACAAATTTAGCAAAGTCACTATTATCATAATTTCCAGTTGGTTTTTCATATCCGTAATCTGATTGCTCTAATTGTCAAGCAATATAATTATCTTTATAAAGATCACTTTTATTTGCTAGTTGCTCTTTACTAGGATCTGCTACTTGATTATAAAAAACAATGTTGTTAGCGATCTTAGTAGGTGGTGTATAGTTGACAAAGAAGAAATTTTCAAAACCTGGTTTTGAAAATGATTCTTCATCTTCATCATACATCGCAACTTCTTCAGTTGAATTATTGTTTTGATAAGTACCTAGTAAACCAGTAGGTAAACCACTACTTCCGTTATAGTCTTCAGCATATCAGCCATCATAGATGTCTTGATGTGCTAATCTGGCAACTTCGTTAGCTTCTTGATCTGTTAGATAAGAAGGAATTATGTAACCATCTGTTAAAGTAATGCGACTTTTTAAATTAACAATTCTAATAGGGGTTCGATCATAACCTGATGAATTTCTTAAATCATCGTCATTATCAACTGCAAAGAAAGCATCTAGAGCATCCCCATTATAAATTACACCGACTGAAGTGTTTAGAGTTTGATCGACTAGTGAGTTTAAAATAATACTACTATCATTATTAAATATGATACGTGCAGTATTTTTTAAAGTTGTGTTTAGACCACTTTGCACGTTATTGATGAAGTCATTAACGTATGTTTGATAGGTAGAAAGTCCTAGTTTACCATCAAAATTTTCTTGATTTTGAGTAACCACATCTTCTGAACCATAAGCAATATTATCGCGCATTTCATCGTGAATTTGTACTAGTGAATCTTGGGGGATCAAATCTCTTAAAATGGTAAAAAGATTTCTAAAATCTCTTCCATTTGCTTTTTCTTGTGCAGTTAGGGTTGTTGAATTAGCAATTCTTGTGTCAAAATCAATTTCAAAATTTGCTTTTTCTTGATCGGTCAATTTTGATTTATCAATGTCACGATAATCATAAGCCAAGATTTTATCCTGCGTAAAATAAGGAACCATGAAGTTTCACATATGGAGCGGTTGATCACTTCCATAACGCGCTTCCAAAGTCTTTTTCAAATTTTCTTCTTGGAAGAATTGGTCAAAAAAACTTAGTTGTTGAAAGACTGCGTCGGTATAAGTTGCACGCGCTCAATCAGCATTATAAAAGGCTTTACCTCTAGCTGTATCACCTTCTAAATTAAAGAAAGCATCATAGTTAATTGGTCTTACTAAACCTAGTTCAATAAAGGTAAAAATCTGGTAAGAACTAGTAATACCTGCAGCTATTTTTTGGCTTAATAATTGATCTCTAAAGTCATTAATGTCTGCATAAGTACGATATGTGAAATTTTCAGAAATTTTTGCAATGTTACTTTCTGCCGCATAGTTAGCAAAGTTTAAAAAAACTTTTTTTGGTGGGTGAACTGCTTTAAAACCAATTGCACCAGCAACACCCAAAGCAGTCAAACCGACCGTCGATAATGGAAGGATAATTTTTAAAAGTCAAGTCTTACGATTCAACATTGTTGACTTCCTTTTTATTTTTTCTAACTAGATTTGTAAGCTGTTTGACAGTAATTTTAGAAATTCTAGAAGCACGTTTTTCATTGTCTTGAACTTCTTTTCTGATAGCAATATTTTTCTTGATTTTTAATAAGATATAAACAATATTTCCGATTAAAGTTGCGACTAATAAGAAGGTTCCTAGAGCAAGTGCTCAAGGTCTAAAAGTACCCCCATAAAGCTGAACTCCTAAGGTCTCAACATTTGATGTAATACGAGCCAAAATGAAGTCATCAAAACTAAGCACAACAGTGACAACAGTTGCTAGAAAAATAGGTAATGCCATGTATTTTAAATAGGTATTAAATCAGGTTCTAATTTTTCCATAACCTAGATCTTGACTAGCTTTAAATAGGCTAGGATTGAACTTTTCACTACGTGGAAAAAGCATTAAAATAACAAAAGGTAAGATCACAACTACGTGTGAAATTACTGCTCTAATTAACCCTTCATCTGTTAAAGAAAACGCGCCAAAAAAGCTGGTCATTAAAATCCCTAAACCTAGTGCTGTAATAATGTCGGGATTAACTAAAGCGATATTGGCAAGCCCTTCAACAACGACACGATGTGCTTTTTGTCTTTGTCTTCATAGACCAAAGACAATTAATAAAGAAAGTGGAATAATAATAATAACTGTTAAAAACGCAATAATTGTTGAATTAGCGATTGCATTTAACACTGAATCAGAAAATAATTCTGAATATGCACCTGTGTAAACTGAACCATCACTTGCATAGTTAAAACTTGTAAAGCTTAAAAAACCTCTTTGTGAAGGTGATGAAAAAGAAAAGACAACTGCAAAGAAAATAGGAATATAAGTTAATAAAACTATTAACGAAATAAAGATTAATTTTCAAATATTTTGGATCTTAAACATTTTTAAATCCTTTCAGTTTCATGATTAAACGGGGAATAAAATAGATCAGTAAATAAGCGAGCGTCATCAATGCTAAAGTAATGATAACAACGTTTGAAACTGAAGCAACTTTAAAGATATTTGCAGGCACTGCAAAAGTATCTATCAAGTTACCAACTAACTGAGTTTGGCTAGCATTAGGTAATAATTTATGGCTAATTCCAACGCTGGTTGCGCTTAGTAAAAACACTAGAACAAACCCTGATAAAATGGCCTTAATTGAGTAAGGTAAAACCACTTTTATGAAGGTCATAAATAGGTTGTAACCTAAGTCCTCACTTGAGTTAATAATGTTTTTAGGCATATCACGAAAGACTGTATAAAGGGGAATAATCATGAATGGTAAATAGACATAAATCATTCCGATAATTAGAAAAATTTCATTGTTCAATAATGCTTCATTACCACTGATTGCAGTCGAAACACCACGTAGTGCAAGCACACGCACCAATGTTAAAATAAACATTGGTGAAATGATTAATGATAAGCCTGCAACCCTGAAAATTGAGTTATTGCTGCGTGCGATAAAGTATGAATAAGGTAGTGCCACCATTAAAGATAAAATTGCTGCAACTAAACCTGTTCAAACTGAGCGACCTATAATATTTCACAGATTTTCATTGATTAAGTTGTAGTTATCATTAACGACAACTTCGCCATCTACGACCTCAGAAATAGGTGTAAAAGCTTTTACAAAAATAAAAATTAAAGGGATTACAATAAAGATAATTGCAAAGATTAAAAAGGGTATAACTAGTGATAGACGAATATTTAAATCTAGTTTTTCAATTAAAAACTTCTTAGTTTTTAATAACATAAGTTAAACGCTAGCAGGTGAAAATTCACTGGTTTTGCTAGTTCCTTCTTCAATTGCCATTAAGTGCATATCATCAATATCTCAAGTTAAATAAACATCTTGATCAACATCAAAAAAGTCTGTTGATTCAGTTTGTAAAACACGGTCATTGATCTCTACATCAGTAATATAGTAACTTCCTTTATAAGTTCAGTTAACTACTTTTCCTTTAAATAAACCTTGTTTCTTATTCAAATGAATATCTTCAGGTCTGATTAAAACATCGACTTTGTCGCCTTTATTGAACTCTTTATCAGTATGAATAGTTTTAAAAGTTTTGTCTAAGAAACTAACAAAACCATCACCTTGATAGACACCATCAAAAAAGTTTGATTCACCAATAAAATTAGCAACTCACTTATTAACAGGAAAATCGTAGATTTTTTCAGGATGGTCAAATTGTTCAATTCTTCCATCTCTTACAACGATTACTCTAGAAGATAGTTCTAGCGCTTCACGTTGATCGTGAGTGACAAAAATAAAAGTTAAACCTAGTTCCTCTTGCAGAGAAACTAATAATTTTTGCATTTGTGATCTAATTTTTGCATCTAGAGCTGATAATGGCTCATCTAGTAACAAGATTTTAGGACTAATTGCTAAAGAACGAGCTAGCGCCACACGCTGTTTCATTCCCCCTGAAAGTGCCAAGATATTTGAATCAGCACTATCTTGCAAACCAACTAATGAAAGCATTAGTTGGACTCTTTCATCGATTTCTTTTCTAGTTAAGGCACGGCTCGTTTTACTTTTTGTAAACTGTTCAGTTTTTAAGTTTACATAGTTTTCTCAGTAAGAATATTTAAAATCACTATCATCTAGTCATTTTTGCATTTTCTTACGTTTGCTAGGACTCATTGAAGTTCTTAAATCTTTTTCTTTTTCTTTAAAAACTCGCTTGATTTCTTTTTTTTCTGCTTCAGATGTTGCAGCCTTGATTTGGCTTTGATATTCTGCTTGCAGAGTTTTTTTCTCTTCACTAGTTAAAGCACGACCACTAAGTTGGGCGCGATACTCTGCTTGAGTTTTATCTAGTTTATCCATTTCTAGATCTGCTTTTTGTGATCAAACTTTTTGATTTTGCTTTAACACATCTTTATATTTTTCAACTAATTCTGCAACTGGCTTACGAATTAGTTTAAGACCATATTTAACATTACCTTTCACATCCAAGTGTGGAAATAACGCATAATCTTGAAAAATAGTTGATGTAGGTCTTTTATATGAAGATAGGTCTTTAACATCATGACCTTGGAAAATAATTTCACCACGGGTTGGATATTCAAAACCCCCTAGTAAGGATAGGATTGTACTTTTACCTGACCCAGAAGGACCTAGAATTGTAATAAATTCACCTTCATAGATTTTGGCATTTACAGATTTTAAAACTTTTTTGCTACCAAAGTTTTTCTCTAAATTCTTTAGTTCAATAATTGGTAGCTTTTTAGCTTTTTCGGCAAGAATTTGCTCTTTTTTTTCGAGCTTTTCTTTAATGTTTTTATAAGTTGTTTCGTTTGTAACTTCATCAGGAGACGGATCTTCTGAAAAAAATGCTTGCTGGCTCATTCACCCCTCTTTTTTAATATTGATATATAAAATAAAATGTTGTTTTTTATTAAGATATTTCTTTCAATGCTCGCACTAAAAACTGTCCGTAAAGATAAGTTTTACTTAATTGAAAAATTCTATAAAAAAAATTAACTTTTGCGTAAAAAAAGTTAATTTTTTCATGTTTGGTTGATTTATTTTCACATGTGTTTTAGGAAAATCTTTTGATAAGCCACAAACTGAAAAAATAAGTAGATTTTCAGTTTTATTTTTTAAATTTACTTAGTTCTTAAATAAATTTATTTGAAACGCCAAAAGCATATTTCATAATTTCATTTTGGTCTAATTTATCGTAAGTATCATGCATAATTTTTCCTTCACGCATAACTATTAAGCGATCATATAAACCAATAACTTCAGGTAAGTCTGATGAGATTACAACAACTGCTTTTCCTGATTTTTTAAGCTCATGCATTAATTTATAAATTTCTTTTCTAGCACCTACATCAACACCTCTAGTTGGCTCATCAAAAAAGATAATTTCAGGCTTAGTTAATAAGGCTTTTCCAATAGCAATTTTTTGCTGATTACCACCTGATAAACTATCCACATTATTTAAAGTACTTGACATTCTAACTTTTAATTTATCGGTAATTGATTTATTTTCAATTTTCTCTTTTGCTAAATTAATTAGTGAAGTATATTTATTTGAAAAACTTTTTAGTGAAGCTAAAGTTAAATTAAAGGCAATGCTTTTTTCTAAATGTAAGCCTTCCTCTTTTCTATTTTCTGACAAATAATAAACACCGTTATCAATTGCATTTTTAGGATGATTAAAATAAATATTTTTGTTTTTATATTCAATTGATCCATAGTCAAAAGAATAATAACCTGCAATTGTTTTTGCTAGTTCACTTCTTCCTGATCCGACTAAACCGCTGATAACTAATATTTCATTTGCTTTGATTTCAAATGAAATATTTGAGACAAATTTATTTCCTAAATTATTTACTTTCATCAAAGTAAATAATTCATCATTTTTAAATTTAAGAGGAAATTGTTGCTCTAATTTTCGACCAACCATTTGTTCAATTATTTTGTCTTCACTAGTGTCTTCTATTTTTGATTCACTAACAAAATTCCCGTCTCTAAAAACAGTAATATAGTCACCTATTTTTTCTAATTCATTCATCCTGTGAGTGATATATAAAATTGCTACACCACTTTCTTTTAATTTATGAATTATTTTAAATAGTTGTTCACTTTCTTCGGGACCAATTGATGAAGTGGGCTCATCTAGAATTAAGACTTTTGATTTTTGAGAAATGCCTTTTGCAATTTCAATCATTTGCTTTTGTGCAATTGAAAGATCTTTAACCAGAGTTTTTGGATTAAGATCCATATCAATTGATTTCAAAATTTCTTTTGTAATTGCATACATCTTTTTGTAATCAATTGTTTTGAAAATAGTTAAGGGTTCACGAGTTAATAAAATATTTTCAGCAATACTAAGATCATCAACTAATTTTAATTCTTGATGAACAATTGTAATTCCTAATTTTTTGAATTTATTAATTGAAAAATCTTCAATTCTATTTCCTTCAAAATAAACGCTCCCACTATCAGGTGCAAACATACCAGAAATAATATTTAAAATAGTTGATTTACCAGCTCCATTTTCACCCATTAAGATATTAACTTTTGAACGAAAAGCCCTGATTTCACCGTTGTTTAAGGCTTTTACACCTGAAAAAGTTTTGACTATATTTTTAGCTTCTAAAATTATTTCATCCACTAAAAGTTAACTCCACATTCGATGATAGCATTTGCATAAGGACTTGTTTCAGACGTTCTAATTATTAACATTGTTTTAGTTAATAATTCTTTTAACTCATCATGATTAGAAACAAATGTAATTTCTCTATTTGCATTATCTAAAATAGTTTTATAAATAACTGGATTTATTTCTTCAGTTTCAGGAGCTACATAAATTCTTTGATATTCTAACTCTTCTAAAACTTTTTTAAATACATCACTAAAAGATGGAACTCCTGGATAAAAAGATAAATCAATGATTTCTATATTTTTCTTTTTATAAGGAAGTGGCATTCCTGCATCCACAACTGCAATTAAATCAAAGTGACCCAATTTAGCAATTGATGCTACCAATTTTGGATTTAATATTCTATTTCTGTCTTTAAACATTTTTAAACCTTTCTTCAACTTCTTCTAGAGTTGGAATCGATTCACTTGAACCATTTTTTGTGACACTTATACTTGCAACTTTATTAGCAAAAATAATTGCTTCCTCGAGACTTTTATACTCACTTATTTTTTTAATAAAACCAGCAATAAAACTGTCTCCTGCAGCAGTTGTATCAACTACTTTTATACCTTTAATTACACCTATATTTTTTAATTCATCTTTCTCTAAATAGAAGACACCTTTTTCTCCATAGGTTACAACTATTATAGTATTTTTAAACTTATGTTTTAATTCAATTAATTTATTTTTTAATGTCTTGATCGTTGTGTTTAGAACAGAAAATAATAAATTAAATTCTGTTTCATTAGGAATTAAGTAGTCACATAAATTAATTATTTCATCACTTAATTTAATTGCAGGTGCAGGATTTAAGATGGTAATTTTGTTATGGTTTTTTGCAAGTTTTAAAACATCAAAAACAAAATTAAGATCAATTTCTAATTGCAATAAAATAATGTCTGAATTTAAAATTTGCTTTTCATATTTAATTGCTTTTTCATTTGCAAAATTTGCGTTTGCTCCCGAATTTAAAATAATATAGTTATTTCCTTTTTCATTAACAGGAATAAATGCTCTACCTGTGAAACTGTTTTTTACAATTTCAATTTCATCTAAATTCAAATTGTTTTTAATTAGATTCGGTAGCAAAATATCTTGATCTTTTTCGCCTATTTTGGCAATGAATTTACTATTAACTTTTAGCTTATTTAAAGCAATAGCTTGGTTTAAACCTTTACCACCTAAACTCTCGCTATATGATTTTGAATTAATGGTTTCTCCTATTTTGGGAAACCTTTCTAAATTTATGAAATGATCTCAATTTATAGAACCAATTGTGAGAACTTTTAAAGGATTTTTTTTATAAGTATTCATCAACATTTTCCTTACTTACAATAACTGTATCTGCTGCTTTAATTTCATCAATGGTTTCGCCATTTAAAAGTGAAACCATTGAATTGAAGGCGATTTCACCCATCAGTTTTGGTTGTTGAGCAACGGTTGCCACCATCTTGTCTTCCTTGATAGCGTTTAAAGCATCCGCATCACCATCAAAACCTAAGACATAATAATTATTTCCGATAACTCTTTCAAATGGTTTTTTAGTTGAAACAGTTTTATTTGAAGTAGTAATTGCATTAATAGCTCCAAGTGCCATTTGGTCATTATCTGCAAAAATTAAACTAAAGTTATTACCTTGTGAAGGTAAAGTATTTTGCGTTACTTGCTGAGCAGTCGCACGATTAAAATCACCACGTTGTTCAACTGCATATGGACCACCTAGACCTTCTAAAAAGCCTTTAGAACGATCATTTGCAGCTTGAGCACCTGCAACACCTTGAAGGTGAAAAACACCTTCATTGTAGCTAAAATTATAATTAGATATAAATCACTGTGCTAGTGATTTTGAAGCTGCCACGTTATCTGAAGCAATTGTTTGTTTAACTGCACCAGCAGTTGCATTATTAACACCACGGTCGACAGCAATAATAGGAATATTATTGCGATAAGCAGCAGCTAGAGAACTATTTCAGGCAGTTTCTGAATTAACAACATTAATGATAATACCTTTTACACCTTGAGAAATAGCGTTATTGACATTTTCAATTTCTTTTTGTTGATCATCTTGAGAATCAAGAATTTGCACTTTATATTTTTTATTATTAACAGCAACGCTATTAACACCGTTTGCTACTGCTGCAAAATAAGGGTTATTACGAGTTGATAAAATTAAAGCAATTGTTTCTAACTTTTCACTGTGACTAGATACGCCTGCTGCAATTCCTGCACCGATACCAGTAGCAGCACCAACTGCTACTAACAAAGTAAGCCCACTAGTTTTCAGAAATTTTTTAGTTATAAGTAATTTAAACATTTTGATTCCTTTCTAAACCCTTGACAGTTTCATAACAACTCTTTTGGCTTTAGTTCTAAAGTCAAAATTTTTGTCTAGTAAAACTGCTACTAAGATAATTATTCCTCTGAAAACTAGTTGCAAGTTTGAATCTACATTTAAGAAAACTAAAGCATTATTTAAAACACTGATTAATAATCAACCAATAATAGTTTTAGTAATAGTTCCTTTACCACCTGTTAAACTTGTACCACCAAGCACAACTGCAGCAATTGCTGATAATTCAAAACCATTACCTGTTTGTGGTTCAACTGATTGTACATTACCAATATAAGCCACACTAGCTAAACCTACTAAAATTCCACCAATTACAAATGCTGAAGTAACAATTCATTTAGTTTTAATACCACTTGCTTTAGCAGAGTTTTTATTAGATCCTGTTGCATAAATATATCTTCCAAATCTTGTGAACTTTAAAATAAATATTAAGAATATAGTTATGAAGATGAAGATAAATAAGGCTGAAGGTAAAACTCCGATTGTCCCTGTATTCAAGAAACTAATAGTATCATTATTTGAAATTGAAACAGGATACCACCTAACACAACATTTAGTAAACCACGGAAAACTAGTAAGCCAACTAAAGTTACAATAAAGGATTGTAACTTTCCATAGGAACTTAAAAACCCATTAAATAAACCAATGCTAATTGCTAGTAAAAAACCTATAACTATAGAGCCACCTAAATTAATACCAACTACTTGATTTAAGTATAGAATTAATCCTGCTGAAAAGCCGATTGCACTACCAACTGATAAATCTATGCCACCAGTTAGAATGATAAATGTCATTCCAATTGCTAAAAGTCCCACTGCAATATTTTGATTTAAAATATTATTTAATCAGTTTTGTGAGCTGAAAAATAAAGGATGAATTGCACCAACTATAATAGCAAAAATGATGATTACAAAAATTAATTTGTTATTTAAAATTCAGGTTTTAATTTTCTTATCAAAATTAATTAAATTATTTATGCTAAATAAATTTGCAAAATAACTACTAATTCTTTTCTTAAAAATTAAGACTTCATTTTTAATGTTGTAAACAGTATTTAATTTTTTAATTTGTTTCTCTTTTTTATTTTGTAATTCTAAAATTTTCATTTTTTTATTTTCATCAGAGACAACATTTTTACTAATCGAATTAATATAATTAATTTCTTTTTGATAGTCATTATTTATTTGATTTTCTTTAGAAGTTAATTCAGTGGCTAACTTATTAAAACTAGTTTTTAATTTGTTAAGTTGATTTTGATTTTGTTTTTTAATTTGATGAATTTGTTTTTTTAGATCATTAGATTTTTTAAAATTATGATCTTCTAATTCCTTTTTAAGAACTTCAACTTTTAATCTTTGTTTTTTAGTAAATTCTAGAAGTTGTTCATCAAATAATTTGCTTTTAGAGATATATAAATTTTTATAATAAGTTTTGGTTTCTTTTATCTTATGTAAAAATTCTTGTTTACGTTTTTTGAATTCCTCATTAGAAATTTTTTGATTTAAATAAGCAACATCCGATTTGTTTATTTGCTTATTTAATTTATTAATTTTATTTTGAGCTTTACTAACAATGTTTTCTTTTTTATTATTCACTTTCATTGCTAACTTATGAACTTTGTCTTGCTCTTCTAAAACTAAATTTTCATATTTTAATTTGTTTAATTCAAATTCTTTTTCAAGATTATTAATACGATCTTGATCAATATTTTCGAATTTTTTAATGAACTGATTTTCCATAAAAAAATTATACATGTTACATAAATTAGACTTAAATAATGAACCTAAAAATACCTAAAATAGGGGATAATTGTCATTATTTAATAAATTTGTGAAAATCTTTTCACAATTTCAAAAAATTAAAATAAATGCTTTAACATTTTATTTTTTAGGTTAATATTAGCAGTTATATATGTTCAAAATTATACAAATAAAATTGATATAAAATACCCGAAAATAATTTCGGGTAAGGATTTAAAAATAATATTATTCATATTCTAATTCTTCACCGTTATGGTTATAAGCTAGGTTATCATAATATTCCTGAGTTACTCTATCATTTTTTACATAAGTTGATCTAGGTTCCATAGGTGTATATCTTAAATAGGTTACAAAATATTCATCGAATAAATATCCGTATTTGTGGTAATCCAAATTATGGTTGAATCTTCATTCTTCGTATCTAGCTTCAGAAAGCAAGAATTTTATTGCGTATAAAATATTCCATAATAATTTAATTATTAATCAAACTATTTTCAAAGCATATTTAAATACCAAAAATATAAAAGTAAAATAAACAACTATAACTTTTAAAACTACACCAAGCATAACACTCTTTTTATTTATTTAACAGAACATAATCTTGACTTGCTTTATCTACTAATAAATTAGATCTAACAATCAATTTTTTTTAACACTTTTCATGAAAGTAAAAGGTATCATCGATTTATCAGATTTAGTAAGTGTATTAATATAAGCAACTTTGAAAACACCAATAATTTTTTATGAATTGTAATATTTAACTCAACGTTTATAATGATATTATAATTCAAGGAAAAAACTGAAAAATCAACTTAATAGTTATTTTCTTTAGTTATAATTAAATTAATATGAGCAATAAAGATTCAAAAATAGTAGTTAACAGACCGTGTGCAGAAGTGAAAAAGTTAACAAAGACACATGATATGAAAGAAACAGTTAATTCAGTTGAAATTCACCCATTCACAAATAAAGCCAGATACAAATATGAAGCAGAAGGTGACCCATTACCCCCTATATTACCTCCACCGCTAGGTCCTACTGATGATGAAGATTTTAACAAAGAATGAGTGCTGAAGCAAATAAGATTAGCTGCAAGTGAATTAAGATCTGAAATGAAAGATGGTAATGAACAGATTCGTTCTGAAATGAATCAAAAATTTGATGAAGCAAAGTCTGAAAACCTACAAATAGAAAAAAGAATAGAGAAAAAGTTTGATGCTAAATTGAAAAAAGCAACAAACGAAATTCGTTCTGAAATGAAAGAAGGTTTTTCAAGAGCAGAAAAACAAAATAAAGAAACTAATGAAAAGCTTGAAGAAATTTTAGATTTTCTAAAAAAGAAGGATAAATAAAAAACTACGAATCTTATTTAAATGTATTAACTTTCAACCAAATCAAAATCTACATTTTTGCAGAAATGCAGTAAAAATTTTAAAACATTGTATAATTTACACAGCATAGGTTATTCTAAACAAAACTTATTTCTTAACTATATGCAAAAAAATTGATCCCCCTCATTAGTTTTAAAACTATCACCTAGTACGCCCCATTGCTGTGATAGAAGTTGCTAAAGGCATGAGATATGAGAAAGAGTTAAATTTAATTAACTGTCTAACTAGCGTGTCCTCAAGTGTTGGATTGGGCTGTCATGCAAGTGGCAGATAAAAGAGCCTTTTTTGGCTCTTTTTTATTAAAACTCAAATTAACTACTTATTTTTATTAAAAATAAACACCAATTAATAATGATCGGTGTCTATTTGAATAAGTTTTAGATAATTAATTTTTCTTCTTTTTAGGTTCTAGAACAGATATTCTATCTTCCAATTCAAAAACCATCTTTTCTAGATCTCAATATCTATCAGCAAGCATTTTCATAGTATCTTCAAAAGTTTTTTGAATATCATCCTGTGTATCAACCATATTGTTATAAGTCTTAGTTAATTTAAGAAAAGTTGCTTTTAGCCTTGTACTATAACCACCTTGTCTTTTAAGGTCTTCTATTAATTTATTTGCTAACTTTTCCAATTGTTTAATACCTAAAGTAGTTTTTCCTAATTTTCTTGATCTTTCCATATTATGCAAATAATACAGTAAAAAAACGAGTTTTTCAATAATTTTCAAGAAGAACAACTATAAAATCGGCTTATTTAGATTTACATAAGTGTGAGAATTCAACTATTTCACTAAAAATAATTCTAGATCTTTTACTCTTGTTATCAGCACAGAAATATAATCAAGTGAATCATTAACATTAGCAAAAACTTCTCTTACTATGTCCATTCTTTCTCTTGAACGAGTGTCTAAAAATTGGCGATATTCATCAATTCTATCTAAAAAAACATTAATATTTTCTGCAACAAAGAATATATCACCTTGAATTTTCTCAACTTCTCGAGCGATAATTCTTAATTGAATTTCATGTCTTTTTAATCTGTTTGCTAGTTTAACTGGTTTCTTTCTTCTTTTAAATCTCATAGTGCTTAAAATGTTACAACAAAATTTACAAATTTTACTGATTTCATTTGAAGATGAAATCAGTAATAAAAATGGAATCAATTTTGATTCCATTAATTTAGATTAATTTAATTTGATTAGCTAGTTCACAGACTTCGTGAAAAATATCTATAGTTTTTTGATAGTGCGCATCAGTTTCTTCGATAGATGTTGTGATTGGAATTTCATTTACTAGTTTAGTTATTTGATCCATTTTAGTTTTGATTGATGAAGGGTAAGTGATCTTACCTTCATATGTCTCAAAAAATTTGTTTAGATTATCTAAAATATAACCATACGAACCAAGTAAGGCTGATTTTAAAGATTGGCTCATACCATCAGGATGTTTTTCTATTTTTAATTTAGCAACTTCAAAACCATAATCTTGAACAGCAAATCCCATGTAGCCTAAAATGTAAGTGTTTATGTCTTTATCAAAATTTACTTCTAAAGTTCATCTTTTAATTTGTTCATCAGCTTTAGGATTAGTGCAAGCCGCTGCAATTGCTGATATTGCCAAAGTTTCAATAGTGGCGAAAGATAAATTTAAATATAGTTTCTTTTTCATAAATTCTTTTAACTTCTATAAGCAATTATGCTTAAGATTTTAGCGAATTCAAAGACATCATAAAAGCATTAATTTCAATATTTTATTTAAAAAATATTTATAAAAAATTGTTTTATTTAAAAATGGAATCAAAATTGATTCCATTAATTTAAATTAATTTAATCTGATTAGCTAGTTCACGCACTTCTTGAAACATAGCATAAGTATTTTTATAATAAGATTCAACTTCCTTGACTACATTAGTTAAGGGAATATCATTTACTACTTTTGTTATTTCTTTAATCTTATTTTTAATAGATACAGGATAAGTAATTTTACCTTCGTATTCCTCAAAGAAATTATTGATGTTTTTTAAAATTGAATTATATGATTTAAGTAGTGATGACTTGACTGATTGAGTCATTCCATCTTTATTTTCCCCAACTTGAATTGCTAAAACATCTACATTGTAATTTACTCCTGCTCAGCCTAGATAACCCGTTACATCTGTATTAATGTCATTTTTAAAGTTAGTTTCTAGAGTTCAACGTTCAATTTGTTTGTCAGCAGTTTGATTATTACAAGCAACTGCAATTACTCCTATTGACAATGTCGAAATAACTGTTATTGATAATTTTAAATATAATCGCTTCATTTTTATTTCTTTCTAAAAGGGACTCTGTTGCCTCAGTTGAAATTGAATAATTCTACTTCTCGATCTCCATCTTTTTGTGTTCTAATGAATAACCTTGGTAAAGCAAACCAACCATCCACAACTTTCCATTCCATTCCTTCATAATAGTCTTCTGATCATTCTACCTGTAGTTTGATCATAGTTTCTAGGTTATTAGACATTTGGCTTTTAAAATCATTTAAACCATGATCATGCATATTTTCAACTCATGAATAGCTATTTCCTGCTGGAATATTTTTTATCTTTAATTGTAATATTTAATTAAATGTTTATAATGATATTATAATCAATTTTATTCTTAAAATAAAACATTCATCAATTTTCAAATAAAAATTTTTTAAATTCATTTTTAGTGCTTATTTAAACAGATTATTTCAAATTTTGCATTATGAATTGTAATAAGATTTGAAAAAATTGAAAATATAAAATTTGTAATAAGGGAGCCAATCTTCTTAAGATAAAAAATAGATACAAAAACAAAAAAATCGCTAAACTAGCGACTTAAATGTTATTTTCTTCTGTTTTTACTTTTAGCTTTTTTACGTTTTGAAGTATCTAGAATTTCAGCTTGATTTTTTTGAACTTCTTCAATTTGTAAATCAGCAATTTCTTGAAGTTGAGTGGTTTGAGATACCTCTGGAAAAACAGGATTTTCCATTTCTTCAATTGGGTCTAAAAATTTTGTTGCTTTTTTATTTTTTCTTGTTCATGAAGAAATCTTTGCATCGAATTTATAAGCAACAACTAATAAGACAAATGAAATAAGTAAAACAACTACGAAAGGTACAATTAAAATTCATTGTTGTTCTGTTTGTGCATATTGATAAGTCAAAATAATAATTGATAGTAATAAGTAGGCAGAAAAAGAAATTACAATTCCTTGAATCTTAATCAAGCGATATCAAAACATGACAAAGTTAGCAACCATTACAACAACTGAGACAGCAGTTAATAAACCAAAATTGATACCTAAATAACTATCTTCTGGAAAAGGATCATTTGCTCTTGAAGCAGCTAAAATAACTAATCCTGAAATACCTATAATAACTGTAGAAATTACGATAATTGCATTCATTATAAATGAATGATTTTTGTAAAAAGCAATTTTATTTTTACTCATAATTTTCTACTTTCTTCTTAAATATTTCAATCAGTTCATCAACTTTATAAGTAGTTGAAGTTTGCTCTCCATATGCTCTAATTGTTAGTGTTTGATTTTCAATTTCTGAATCACCAATTACGACTTGATATTTAGCTTTAGACATTTGTCAATGTCTAATTTTTTTAGCAACACTTTCATTTCTACTATCTAATTTTACATCATAATTTAAATTAAATAATTTTTCATAAATAGCCTTTGCATATTCTTGATGTTTTTCTCCAAGAGGAATTATAACTGCTTGAATAGGAGCTAATCAAAAGGGTAAATTACCTTTACTTTGTTCTAATAAAATTGAAATAAATCTTTCATAAGTTCCAATTAAACCACGATGAATTAAGACAGGATGAATTTTAGTTTCATCATTTGAAATATAAGTTAAATTAAATTTTTGTGGAAGAGAAAAATCAAGTTGTAAAGTTGAAACTGTAATTTCATGATTTAAAACTGTTTTAACTTGGAAGTCAATTTTAGGTCCATAAAAAGCTGCTTCTCCGTATTTGATTTCATATTTTAAACCTGCTTCATCAAGCACTGCTTTTAATGCTTTTTCGGATTCGACTCACATCTGTTCATCATCAATAAATTTAGATTTATCTTTATCACGAAGAGAAAGAGAAATGTAATCTAAATCTAATTTTAGAATTTTTTGAATCTCTAAAATTAATTTTAATTGATGCATCATTTCTTCATGAATTTTGTCACGAGCAACAAAAATATGACCTTCAGTTAACTCCATTGCACGCACTCTTTCAAGTCCTGTTAAGGCACCAGATTTTTCATATCTATAAAGTCTAGATTGCTCATTTAAACGAAGAGGTAAATCACGATATGAACGTCTTGTTGCAGAATAAATTAAGGTATGATGTGGACATGTCATAGGTCGTGGAATTAAGCGTTCATTTTCAACAATTAAAGGAGTAAACATGTCTGCACGATAATGGTCTAAATGACCTGAAGTTTTATATAAACTTTCTTCTCCAAAAGGAGGTGTATAAACTTCATGATAACCGTATTTACGATCTAATTTTAAAACTAAAGATTGTAATTTATTTTTAATAATCATTCCGTTAGGAAGTCAAATAGGAAAGCCTTGACCTGACATTGGATGGAACATAAAAATCTCCATATCAGCCCCTATTTTACGGTGATCTCGTTCTTTTCTCTCTTTTAAAATTTCTAAATAATTTGCTAATTCTTCTTCAGTATCTCAGGCTGTTCCATAAATTCTAGTTAGCTGTTTATTATTGCTATCTCCCCTTCAATATGCACCTGCAATTGAAAGCAATTTAAAGTTTTTTACGTCCTTAGTTTGGTCAATATGACCTCCTGCACAAAGGTCGACAAAAATGTCTTTTTGATCTTTATTTTGAAGGGAATAAAAAGTAATATTACGACCGTCTTTTACATACTCATCATATAGCTCTTTTTTATAAGGTTGATGATCAAAAGAATAGTGTTCAATTCCTACTTTTTTCATTGCTAAATTTTGTTTAGCAATGTTTCTCATTTCCTTTTCAATTTTTAAAAGATCACGATCATTAATAGGTTGTGCAAAATCAAAATCATAATAAAAACCTTCATCAATTGTTGGACCAAATCCTAGCTTAGTATTTGGAAATAGTTTTAAAACAGCAGTTGCTAATAAGTGCGATGCTGTATGATTTAATTCTTTATTTAATTTAAATTTTCAATTTAAGTAGTTTGCCATTTTATTTATCTTTCAAGCCAATTTTTATCATTAATTGATTAAGATAAAAACTTGCTCTTTCCTTTGCTTGTTTTGCTCCATTCTCTAAAATACGATCAACATCTTTTAAAGATTCGTGATATTTAGTTTGGATAATTGTTAAAAAGTTTACAACAATTTCTGCAGTCTCATCTTTTAAATTTTTATAGTTTTTATTTTCAAAATGTTTTTCTAATTCTTCAATTGTACGATTAGATAAAACAGCATTAATTGTTAGTAAATTACTTACTCCTGGTTTATCTTTTGAAAAGTAAATTTTATTTTCACTATCAGTTAAAGCAGATAAGATTTTTTTTCTTGCTTCTTCAGGTTTATCTAATAGAAAAATAGTTTCTTTTTTATTTAAAGATGACTTTGACATTTTCTTATCAGGGCTAAGAAGAGACATAATTTTTTGCCCTTCTTTAACTAAAGAAATTTCAGGAATTGTAAATTTAGTTTTATATTTATTATTAATTTTTTTAGCTAAATTTTGCGTAAGTTCTAGGTGTTGTTTTTGATCAATTCCTACTGGCACAAAATCAGGATTATAAAGTAAAATGTCACCTGCCATTAAGACTGGATAAATCAATAAACCAGTTGGAATACTGCTTGTGCCATTAGCAATTTTTACCCCTTGACTTTTATCTTTAAATTGTGTCATTCGAGATAGTTCGCCGATTGTTGTTTGGTTTAAAAGTAATCACTGCATTAAAGCATGTTCAGAAACATCGCTTTGTTTAAAGATTACAACTTTTTCAGGATCAAGTCCACAAGCTAAATATAAGGCAGTGATGTTGCGGATATTGTTTCTTAATTCTTCAGGTTTAACTTCTCCAGTTAAGGCATGTAGATCAGCGACAAAGATATACATTTTTGAATTATCCTGATAATTCAAAAAGTTCTTAATAGCGCCAATATAATTTCCTAAAGTCAAGTTACCAGTAGCAGTAATTCCACTTACTGCAATCTTTTTCTTAATCGCTTCGTTCATAAATTAAATTATATAAGATTTTTACCGTTCTTTCTTAGTGTTTTTAAATTGATGTTTATCAATTTAAAAAGGTATTTTTTGCTTTTAAATTAGTTATTAAAATTAAATAAAGTTAATAAGTATTGAGCCATGATAATAACCATTAATTTGGAATTTTTAAGACTTCTAGGAGTAATATTTAAAAAGTATTAATTTTGTTTAAAGAGGTGTTTAAACAAAATTGAGTACAAAAACTAAAACAAGAAAGAGAACAAAATGAAATTATATTTTAAGAAAAAACTGCTATTAGTTACAACTACAGCAGTTACTGCTATTTCAACAGCTGCAATTGCTTGTACAGCAATTACTCCAAAAGAAAAAACTCCAGATGTTGATAAACCTTCTAAACCTGTAGAAAAACCAAAAGATGTAGGTGATAAACCTAAACAGGTCGATGGTAAAGAAGTTGATAAACCATCTGATACCAAAAAGGTAGATCAACCTAAAGATAAACCTAGCGAAGTCAAAGATACTCAAAAGTCTAAGCAGGGTGATGCTACAACTAAATCTGAAAAACCTAAACAAGGTGATGGTACAACTAAATTTGAAAAGCCTAGAACTAATCCAGATAAACCTGTATCAAGAACTATCTCAATTGACACTAAGAAATTAGAAGAAATTGCTGCTAAATTAAGGGTAGGAAATTATCAAAGTACTTACCCAGGTCAAGGCGATAATCCTAAATTAGGTAATGCTGAACAGTCAATTGAAGGTGTTACAAGAATTTATTCTAGACCCAATCACCGTTTTTCAGTTGCTGATCGTTTAACTAAAAATTTTACTGAAGATTTAGGACAAGCCAAAATCACTAAAATCAAGTTGAGTCTAAATAAGAACAAAAGTTCAATTGATGTTGTTGCGACATTAAAACTTAATGAAGCAATTAAAGAAAATGTTACTTGAACAATGCACAACTTAGCAAGAGTGGCTACTCAAGCAGAACTTACTCAACTTGCAGAAGTGCTTGGTAAGTTGGAAATTAATGCCCAATACGCAATAAGAGATATAAAAGCAAAAAAACATCTTAACCTTGGTGTTTACTCTGTATTTAAAAAATGGGTCGAAGAAAATAATAAAGATAATTACTTAATTTTTCTACATAAATTATTTGATGCAGAAAAAGAAAGAAAAACTCCTAAAGAAGTTCAAGATATTGCTAATCAATATCTTGATAATTATCAAAATAAGATGACTTTCAGTAACTGAAAACCTGATGAAACTGAAGAAAATTTCACTGTGGATGTCACTTTAAGTAATGCTAGTGATCCCACAATAAAAGCTACAACTACTCTGCGTTTTGTTAAGTTTGATGGTAAGGAAAGTTATAAAAAAATTCTAGATTTAGAAAAAGAGTTAAACGCTGAACCATCTTATTCACCTAATCCAGCATGGAATGAATATCAAACAACCTTGTCAGCTTTTTACAAGTTATATAAGGATAATGTTGCTAAAATCAGAAATAGTACTCCACAAGGCACTTATAGTAAATTTAAACCACTTATAGAATTAATGTTTGAGCCCAAATTAATTGAAAAATTAAAAGATTTTGAAGTTCTTAACACTTATATAACTCCATCTAAAGATGGAACAGAATTGCGTTTTGCATTGTTGATAGTTATACCAGAACCTAAAAAAACTGCATTCATTCAGGTTGACTTAAAAGTGGCTAATCTTAAACCAAATCTTGAATCTAACAAAGAAAATTTAGATTTTCTTGCAAGCGATATTAATGATAAAACTTATAAGTGAGCAAGAAAAGAAAAATCACTTGCAGATCTTAAAAAGAATTTTGATAAAATTTACAAAAAAGATAAAAATGGGCTCGTACCATTAGATAGACTATTTGATAATTTAATAATTACAGGTCTTGATAGTAGATCATTCGCTCTAGTTTCAAAACTATCTCATGCTGTCCAAGATTTAACATCAAAAGTGAATGAAACTGAGAATTATTTAGAAGTTACTTTCAAAATTGGTGGCAAAGATAACTCAAAAACAGAGGTTTTTAGCACTCCAGTCACTCTAAAAATTACACTTTAATTCAATAAAAAATTAAAAATTTTCCTTGTTCACAAATAAATGAACAAGGTTTTTAATACAAAAAAACTGGTTTTCACCAGTTTTCTTAATCAAATTTTTTAAAACCAAAAAGAAGAATTTCTACAGATGTAGAAAATTTTAATTTGCTAATTGATTTTTTAGGAAGTTTGAAAAATAAGGTGCTTCCTCTATATGCAAAATTATTATGGTTATTAAATTTAGTTATATCTTTTTCATAAGTGACAAGATCATAAGTTTGTGGAACAACTATATCAGGTACTTTTACAGCAGATTTATAAACTTTAAAGTTTGCATTATTAAAATCTAAACTAGTATAAAAAGAGTTTTCAATAAACTCATCAAAAAGTTGAAATTGGTTTTGATATTTATCAGCAACTAATAAAAGCAAGTCATTATCTTTGAAAAATTCCTCGCTATATTCTTCGAGTAGTTGTTTCTTAACTGTTTCAGAAAAATCTTTTTGATAGTCTTTTTTGTAGCCTTCAATAAAACTATTTAATAGTGTTTCAAATTCAGATTTTTCTTTAATATGTGTTGCTGTAAAGTAACTTTTTGTTTCAGGACCATCTTCAGTTTTAAACCATTTTAAGGCCGAAGTTTCTGTATTCAGGTGCAAGTTTTGTGAAAGTGCTGAATTAATTTTTAAGTTTCTTTTTTCTATAGGAGTTGGTTCTGAATAATTATAAAGTTGTTTTTTGACTTGATAGCCATCACCATTAATATTAAAATCTTTTTTGTTTAACGAATAAACAATTCCGTAATTTTCTACATGTTGATGTTCTTGAAGTGATTTATAATATCGAAAATTTTTATAAGAATATGTAAGGGTTATATCTTTACCTTTAACTTCAAGATTGTTTAAATTAACAATCTCACCAGCTTTTTCTCTAAAGTCTTCTTCATCGACAATAACTCTTGCACTAGCATTATTTCCATAGTCAAAAATTATGATTTTTTCAGCGAAAAAATCATCTGTGAATTTATCTTTCATGAAAGAAATATATTTGTCTAGTTGTTGAATTATATCTATTAAAGGATAGCCTGGAGAACCTGTTTTTGTTCTTTCTTCGTAGTATTTAACAATAGATTTTCTTCAGTTTTGTAAGATTCCAACATCTGATTCGAGTTATAAATAATAACAGGTTTAATTCTATCGAGACTTTTATTATAGATAGCAGGATAACCACTACTTTTGAATTCAAAATATTCCACAGTTTTTGAATCAGGTAATGTATATGTATTAAATTTATCGAAAAGCTCAATATTTACACCAGGTTCATCACCATAAACAACTTTATCACCACAAGCAATCGCAGTACCAGAAACTGCTAATAAAGATACAGTTGACAGCGTAAAGATTATTTTTTTCTTAGTAATTTTCATATAACACCTTTAAAAAATTTTGAATCAAGTCTCATGTTTCTTTGAACAAGTTGGTTAGTTTTAATTAACTAAAAACTACATGAGATAAAAATGAAGCAAGGTTTTTAACACCTATTATGATTATACTTTCTGGTAAAAGTTTTCTCAATTTATAAAAAACTTATGATCTTTCAAAAAGTAGTGCTTTAAAATATCTAGTTAAAACATCAATTGAAAAAAGTTAGCACTCAATGCTAACTTATTTGAAATAAAATTACCCAGTTTTTTATAATGGTTGAGTCTTAATTTTGATTCATGCTCTCGGAAAACCAATTGGTTCTGTTCTAGTTTTTCGATATTTAACTAGGTTAATTGTATGATCGCTTTTATTTTCGATGTGCTCAACTTCAGGTGTTAAACCAAAAAAATTAGCTGTGTTTTTTGCTTCACGAATTTCTTTTTCAACATTTAAACCTTTTAAAAATAAATATTCAGCATTATTTTTTCCAATGTGAATAGTTGCTTCCATCAGTTGTTGCAATGACATCACGGCTCTTGCTGTAATCAGGTCAAAATAATTAGTTTTAGTTGTATAAGATTCAATTCTTTCCTGCACAATTTCAAAGGGAATATCTATTAAACGTTTAACCTTACTCAAAAAAATCGCACGCTTTTTTTGAGGTTCAAAAACAGTTAATTTAATAGTGCTATTGGCAATTAAAACAGGAATAATAGGAAAACCTGCACCAGTACCAATATCTGCTACAAGGATGTTTTCAGAGATTTTATTGCGATAAGCAATTAAAGATTGATAAATACCATGCTCTCAAAGTTCATCACCTTTAAAGCCTGTTAAATTATAGTGAGCATTATCTTGCTCAATCAGTTTTACATATTCATTCAGTTTTGAAAACTGCTCATTTGTTACCAAATACCGACACTGTTCCTTAAATGTCATTTATAACTCCATCTCGTAGTTTTTTATAAATATCTGAAATACTTCTGTTTTCAGTCATTGCCACAATTACTTGTGAAATAAAGTCTGCTAGACTAATAATTGTTAATTTTTTGAATTGCTTAAACATTTTTTCTTGTCTGATTGAGTCAGTAATAATTACTTCATCAACTACTTCTGAATTTTCAAAAATTTCAAAACCTTTTGTAAAAATTCCGTGACTAGCAGCAACAATTATTTTCTTAGCGCCATATTTTTTAAGTGTTTCAGCAGCTTTTATAATAGTTCCGCCAGTATCAATAATGTCATCAACGATGACAACATTTTTACCACGTACATCACCAATTAAACCTAGCACTTCAGTTTTATTAATACCTGTACGGCGCTTATCAACGATTGCGATTTGAATATCGTTACTAATTAATTCAGCAGTTAATCTTGCTCTAACTGTACCACCATAATCAGGTGAAACAATAGTAAAACGTTCATTTCTACTTGCTAACTCAGTTGATAAAACATAGTGAGCTCTTAAGTCATCAACTGGTACATCAAAGAATCCTTGGATGCTAGGATTATGTAAATCCACCGCAACTACTTTTGTCACGCCAGCACTTTCTAAAAGATTAGCCACTAACTTTGCAGTAATAGGTTCTCTCCCTTTTGACTTACGATCTTGTCTTGCATATCCAAAGTAAGTAAAAATAACCGTAATTGATTTTGCAGAAGCTCTTTTTAATGAGTCGACAAAAATTAATAATTCCATCAAACGATCATTAACGCTTAGTGAAGTTGAAACAACAATATAAACATCTAGATTTCTAACGGTGGTTTTTGATTTTATCAAAACTTCACCATCTGCAAATCTGGTGTATTCAGTTTCTGCTAAATTTGTGTTTAGACAACTACATATTTTATTGGCTAAATGTTCAGTTCCTGGTAGGGCAAATAATAAGAAATTTTTATTAGGCATGTTAGTTTCCTTGGGTTTTTGTATAAGTGTCTTCGATCTCGTTTAATTCAGGCATTGCTTCTGCTGCACCATCTCTAGTAGTGGTAATTGCTGCAGCAATATTTGCCTTCTTAACAATCTCTTTAATTGATTCAACTTTGATCTTTTTTAGCTTATCTAAGTTAGGATATTTTTTTAATAATTGAGCAGTCACATTTGCAATAAATGCATCTCCTGCACCAGTTGTATCTACTTGATTAATTTTAATTGATTCAATTAAATGAACACCGTTATCTTTGTCAACTATCATGCATCCATCTTTACCTAAAGTAATAAAAATAAGGATGCTATTTTCAAATGCTAAATTTTTAAATTCATGTTTTTTAGATAAGATATTTGCTTCTTCCTCTGATAGTTTTATAATGTGTGCTTTATTTAAATATGGTAATGCAATTTCTTTAAATTTTTCAGGATCATCATTAAATAAAAAGGCACGATAATTAGGATCATAAATTATTATCTTTTTTTGTTCTGTTGCTTTATCTAAATATTGTTTGTAAACTTTAGCACTCTTTTCTGTTGCAACAGAAGTTGCTGAAGATAAAAATAGGACATCGAAATTTTCGTTAACAAATTCTAAATCTTCATCCGCTCCTCTTTCAAATAAAAATGATCTTTCACCATTATCTGCAAGAGTTTTAATTGCAATAGTTGTTGGTTTTTCAATAGTCTTTAAATATGTTTTTTTAATATTATTTTTGTCAGCAAAATCATTTATTAATTTTCCATATTTATCATTACCGACTGAGCCTATAAAAAAAGTTTCTAGATAATCATATCTACTTAAAGCATGAGCAACATTAAAGGTTGCACCACCAATGCTATTAATTTCACGATCTGATTTTCTAATCTGATCAATTAAGGCTTCACCTGGTAAAAAAATTTTAATCATTATTTGACCTCTATCTTTGGTATTTCAAAAACTAAATTTGTTTTTATATTTTTAGTTTTTATATATAAATCTCCACTTATAAAATATTTACTGCTAAATGAATATTCACCATCATTTATAAATATTTCAATCAATGAATTATCTAAAAAAATTTCTAATTTATCTATACGCAAATTACGTATTTTTCGAGTGTTTGAGAAGTTTTCCCCGTGTAAATAAGACATCTTTGATTTATCAATTTCAAAATCATTATTTTGATATTTAATTTCAAATTTTTCATCTTTTTCATTACATAAAATAATTTCAAAATTATTTTTTATTTCAAATTCTAGGAACATATTTCTGAAAGGTAATTCAGTTTTTATATTTTCGTCTAAAATCAAATTTAATTTTTTCAAATTATCATAATAAGGTTTTGCCACTTTTGAATAAACATAATTATCTTTTAAGGAAAGTACTCTTGGTAAGGATAAATTATGTGCTCACATATGTTCAAAGGTTGCGTACTGTTCAGTATCAGGCATTCCTAATCAAGCAAAAAGCATTTTTGTTTTTTCATTAGGAGCAACAATTTGTGAAGCATAAAAATCAAAACCATAATCTATAATTTGATAGTTATTTACCTCAAAAATATTATTTTCAAAATCATATTTTCCATTTAAAAAGACATTTACATGTGGAGATAAATTAATGTCATGATTTTCTCTAAAATATTTTTTTCCTTGAGTTGAAACTAAAAGTGAAAAATAATTTTCATTTCATCTAATCATGTCTGGACACTCAAACATGTAAACATCTTGAGTGTCAAAATTTCCAATTTTCATTACTGATTTAAACGAAAAATTTTTGTCAGGAAATGATGATTCATAAACACCAATATGACCCTTTAAATTAGTATCCTGAACACCTAAAAACAAATAATATTTTTTTCCATGTTTGAAAACTTTTGGATCTCTAAAATGACGTGTAAATTTAGATTTGTCAGTTTCAAATAACCTATTTCTATTTACTATTTTTGCATCAACTAATTCTCCAACTCATATTGATGAATTATCATCTTCATCTTCAGTTGTTTTTTTAAAATTACCTGTTCAGTAAATGTAAGTTTTTTGATCATCATCAAGTAGGGCACCCCCTGAATATAAGCCATTTCTTTCATCATGTTTTTCAATTTCTAAACCTAGTTTTTTATCTTCAAAACTTAATAAGTTTTCGCTAGTATATAGACCTCATTTTTTGACATGATGAAGTGGTAAATAGGGGCTTCATTGATAAAAAATAAAGTATTTTCCATCTTTGTAAACTAACCCATTTGGGTCGTTTATTAAGCCTGAATGCGCAGATAAATGCACAACATTAAAGTAAGGATCTTTACGGGCAAGTAAATGCTTTTGCTTGATTTCCTCTAGGTTATTAGAATTTCTTTTAAAATAAGAATTTGCTTTTTCTTTCATTCAAGAAGCAAATAAATTCTGATCATGTGGTTTCATATTTATGTTAATTATTATATGTAATTTTTTAAACTGTTAATGATTTTATTAAATTAATATTTAAGAAGTTTAGAATTTATTCCAAAACTGATTTTGAATAGTGTTTTAGGTTTTTTTGGTTTTTTAAATGCTACACATATTTGAACCTAAAATTAGTGTATAATTAAATTAATAAAAAAACTTACGCAGGAGAATTAGTGAAATACGACAAAGATTTTAGGACATCTAAGCAAGCAAGCAAAAAAGTTGAAGAATTGTTCATTGAATACCAAAATATAAAGATTAATTGTTTTCCAAATGATGAACATCTAAAATTTTGTACAATATCATCGAATGAATATAAAGAAGGTGATATAGATAGAACTGGAGGAAAAGTGAAAGTAGAAGATTTAGCAAAAATTTTAATTGCGTTCCAAGCAGAGCAAAGAGAGTTTAATAAACAAGTTGTTGGCTTTATAGGTGAACAAAAGCAATTCAACGAAAAAGTAGAAGCTTTTATGGTGGAGCAACAAAAAACTAATGCCGAACAAAAGCAATTCAATAAAAAAGTTGAAGCTTTCATGGAAGAGCAAAAACAAACTAATGCTGAACAAAAACAATTCAATAAAAAAGTAGAAGCTTTCATGGAAGAACAAAAACAAACTAATGCTGAACAAAAACAATTTAACAATAAAGTTGAAAACTTTATGGAAAATCAGATCAAATTCAACGAGCGCATTGAAAAAGATGTTAAACGCATCGATGAAGATGTTAAAAAGATCCACAAGGTTTTAGACAAAAACAATATTAGATAGTTTAAAGGATTAAAAAATATTCGCTTGCTGGCGAATATTTTTATTGTCTATTTTTTCACTACAAAAGCAAATTGTCTTGCTTGTACATCACGATACATACGTTTATCAATGTTTTTATATTGTGATTCATCAAGCACAACCATTGCCACATCAACACTTTTAACTCGATGGCGAATAGCATTTGCTTCATAAGTAGCAATTAGTTGTCCTGCTTTAACAAAATCACCTTGCGAAACTAAAGGTTTAAAGCCTTCGCCGTTTAAGTTAACTGTGTCAACCCCAAGGTGCATAAAGACTGATATGTTATCATCATTTGTAATTCCATATGCATGACCTGTAGGTAAAACTGTTTCAACCTTACCGCTAATTGGTGCATAAACATTGACTGTACTTGCACTTGGATCAGGAATGAACATAACTCCATCACCTAGCAATCTAGCTGCAAAAGTAGGGTCTGGAAAGTCTTCAATGCTTTTCATTTTACCTGCAATAGGTGAATAAACTTTTAACTCTTCAAACTCTTTTTTTGGTGTATCTGCAGCTAAATTAACTGCCTGATTTGTGCCTGCTAAAACAACTTCTTGTTTTTTAGCACGTTTTTGTTTACGGTTTAATTTTTCTTCAACTGCTTCACCAAAAAACTCTTTGATTGCTCGTTTTCCTCATCTTGTAAGGGTTAAGCCATAGGTTGAAAAGAAAGCAAAGACTGTGGCAATTGCTGAAGCAATTCCGATATTAGCAACTGGTGCTAAATTTTTCAACATAGCATTTTTATCTGCCATGTATGCTAATCAGGCTTGTCCATTATTAGTAAAATCAAATTGGATGAAACCTAATCATGAAGCAGAACCTAGTGAATTAGAAACGGTGTGAGTTGCTCCAATTCAATAACCCCCAGCTGCTGAACCAATCGCTGCTCCAATGAAAGCAAATTTTAAAGGTACGTTTAATCCATATAAAACTGGCTCAGTTATTCCTAGGTTAGCAGAAACAGCACCAGGGACATGTTTAATCGCTTCGGTGCGTTTTTTATGAACTAAGAATCAAACAATCATTGCTAACCCAGCCATTCCTTGCGAAATATTTGAAACGGTTGCAACTGGTGTAATTCATGAAAAACCTTGGTCAGCAATTAATTGGGTCTCTATTGGTAAGAAACCTTGATGAAGTCCTGTTACAACTAAGAATGGGTAGAAGAAGGCAAAAACTAGTCCACCAAAACCTAATCCTGCGATGTTAGTTGAATTAAACAATCACTTGAAGGCTTCTGATAAGCCGATCGCTACATATTTAAACGCAGGTCCTACGATTCAGAATCCAAAGAACATTGTGATTAAAACTGTTCCTAGAGGAATTGCTAGAATTGCAATAAATTCTGGCAAGTATTTTTTTAGAACTTTTTCGATAAAGTAAGCCATCAAGACAACAGCAATAACTGGGAAAACCTGTGCTTGGTAACCTACTAATCTGAATTGGAAGAATTCAGGAAAATCTGGGAATAGAGCATAAGTTGCAATAGTTCCGTCTTCTAATCTTGATCCATTAGCTGGTGCTCCGATGATTGACATTGCTGACAATGTTCCGTTTACATTTCAAGAATTAACTAAGTTAGGCGCAACCATAATCAGTCCAATTGCTAGACCGTAAAATGGATTACCTCCAAATTTTTTCATCGCCGTAAAACCAATAAAGGCAGGTAAGAAGCCAAAGACTGCTCCACCGACCATATCAAAAACTGTTCTAGCATTTGCTGCGTGGTAGTTAGTATTTACATCAGCAATTGCAGAAATAAAGTTTACAAGCGCTAGTGAAATACCACCAACGATAAAAACTGGAATCAGCGGGATAAAAATATCTGCAAAGTAACGTACACCAAAACGAATCATTAAAAAGATGTTTGAGTATCACTTGTTTCTTTTATCTCAGTGAAAACCTTGTTTTTTTACAGGTTTATCATTGTTTGAAGCGGTATTTTTAGGTAGCATTTTTGAAAACTCATCAAAAACTTTGTTAACTGTCCCTGCTCCGAAAATGATCTGAAATTGATCGCCATCTCAATTTGTACCTTTGGCTAAGCCTAAAGATTTGATCTTTTTAACATCAACTTTAGATTTATCTTTAACATAACTTCTTAGCCGAGTAGCACAATGATAACTATCAACAATATTTTCCTTACCACCAAGAGCTTCTAAAGTTTTCTCGGCGGCATCAAAAAATTGGGATTTTTTCATTTTTCTCCTTTTTTAAAGTCACCATTAAATATTATTAGAATAGTTAAAAATTTGGAAAAATAAATTGCACACCTGCAAAATTTTTCACAAATTTCTAAATATTTATTTTTTATTTATTTTTGTGATATTTGTGCTGGTTCAATATAATTAAAAAAAGGTGGTTTATACATGTACGAAAGAAAATACCAAGACTCTAGCAATAGCAATTATGTAAGTGCTAAAGAACTAAATTTATCATTTGATTTTCATGTTCATAAATTTGGTTGACAAAGTTTATGAATTGAGGTCAAAGGACCTCTTCGTGATTTAAGTGATTTAAGTGAAACTAAATATTTTGAGTTCTTCTATGAAGATCTTTATTATTATCTTCACAAAAACAAACACTTACCAAAATGAGAGTTTAGCAAAATTTATTTATCAGGAATTGATAGCTTAAAACTGAATAAAGAAAAATTAGAATCATTTAAAAATAGTTGATTAACAGTTAGCAATTTTGAGACCTATATTGAGGAAAAATAAATGAAGAATGTCAAGTGATTATTAATTGATTCAACTGATCCATTTGTTAATTTAACTTTAGAAGAATTGATTTTAAGAGACCCAGAAATTAAAGACGATGTTGTCTTTTTTTATCAAAATGATCATACAGTTTTTATTGGGAGAAATCAAAACGCTTACCAAGAAGTTAATCTAGATTATGCACATGAAAATGATGTCAAAATTTTTAGAAGAATTTCAGGTGGTGGAGCAGTTTATCAAGATATGGGAAACATTAATTTTTCATATATTACTCATTCAAAAGGTAACTATGAAACCTTCTTAAAACCTGTTGTAGGATTTCTTGAATCATTAGGTTTAGAAGTTGCTTATAAAGGTAGAAATGACTTATCAGTTAATGGTTTTAAGGTTAGTGGAAATGCTCAATATGCAACACCATCAAGAATGGTTCATCATGGTACCATTTTAATAAATATTAATTTAGATGTGATGCAAAAAGTCTTAAGAGTTAATCCCTTAAAATTAAAATCAAAAGGGATTAAATCAATTAGTCAAAGAGTTGCATCAATTAATTCTTTATTGAAAAAACCAATGGAAGTTTCTGAATTTAAAAAGCAATTAGTTAATTGATTTATTGAAAAATATAATGCTCAAAAATTTGAAATTCCTTATGAAAGATATGCTTTAAAATGAGCATCTTTAGCAGCTGAAAAATCTTCTCATCAATGAATATATGGAAAGAGTCCATTGTTTGAAGTAAGTAACGAAGATAAATTTGAAGGTGGGATTATGAAAGTAAATTACACCGTAAAAAATTCTCGTTTTGAGAATTTTAAATTCGAAGGAGACTACTTAAGTCAGACAGATACTGAAGATATTTCTAGTGCTTTAATTGGTGTTGAATATAACCGAAATAAGATTTATGAAACACTAGCAAAATTTAAATATTCAGATTATTTTGGAACAATAACTTTGGAAGAAATAATTGATTTAATTATGGGTAAAAAAGAGGTTTAATGTACGAAATTAAAAAGCTACAATTTGGTGAATGAACAACGCGTTATGCGATCGAAAACAACGGTAAACCGAAGGTTTTGTTCGTTCATGGCTTTGGTGCAAGTTACTCAACAATCATCCAAGTTTTGCAGTTTAAAAGAAGTTATGATTTAATCACTTTAGACCTTCCTTATCACGGTCATTCTCATAACTCAAATCCTGAAATTAATAGGGTAGCAGACATTAATGAATTAATTCCATTTGTAAAAAATTTTATTCAAGAATTAGGCATTAAAATTGACTTAATAATTTGTCATTCTATGGGTGCAATTCCAACTTTAAAAGTATTAAATGATGGTATCGTAGATGAAGCCATATTTTTCGCTCCACATAATTATTTTGCAGATGAAGAGCAAAATATTGATGAAGTAAAAACTTGATTAATACCACAAACTTTAGAGCAAGCAAAAACATCTTTATTAAATTTATCTTACACAAAGATACCACAATATTTAAGTAGTGTTGATCGCTTAGCAATTCAAAGTGTAGCAGCTTCAAAAATAAAATATGAAAAATATTCAAACTTGCTTGAAGAGATGTTTGATAAAAATTTTTTAGAAAATTATTCTCATTTATATTTTAAAAATAATAGTAAAAAAATTACTATCGTCGCTGCGGAAAATGATTTATATGTTCCCCTTATTCAACTACAAAAAATAGGTCAAGAACTAAATATAAAATTAGAAATTATTCATAATGCAGGTCACGCAATTTTCTTTGATCAAATAAAAAGATGTGCTGAAATTATTGAAAATAAAATGTTGCAAATAATAGCAAATAAGGACTGGAGTTAATTCATGTTTGGTGGATTTAGAAAACGTGCTAGAAGAAATTTTATAGCAATAATTATTCTTGCATTTTTTGTAATCGGAGCAATTGTTGCTCTTCATTATCGAGCTGAAATTATTACAAAAATTGCAAACGCAAACGAAACAGTTGGAACATTTATTGCAAATAATCCTCAGATCATAAATTGGTTATTTACGATCATAACTAATATTATTTCTTGAATAATTTTAGCCGCTATTTTTATCAGAACTTTATTCATGTCCTTGACATTTAAAGCAATACCAATTCTCTTAAGAATTTTTGTAATTTTACAATTTGCAGCAATTGCTCTTTATATAATAGTTAGCATTTTACAAGTAGAAGCTGCTTGACTATATTGATTTATGCTTTTCTTTTATATTGGCTTATTTGTTTCAACATTAATAACTTGAATTGTCGCAATTAAGATTGACAAAAAACCAGTTTAATTAAAACACCGACAAGGTGTTTTTTATTTACCTTTTTTGAAAGATAACAAATAAAATTTTTATGCTTTTTGTAGAAAAAGCTAAAAACTTTCAGTTTAAAAAATATAAATATCATTTAGCACTCTCGGGTGTTTTGTGCTAAAATGAATTTATGAGTAAAAAAAACGACTATTATGAAATTCTCGGCGTTTCTAGAGATGCAGATGATAAGACAATCAAAACTGCTTATAGAAAGCTAGCAAAAGAGTATCATCCCGATGTAAATAAATCAGCTGATGCTGAACAAAAAATGAAAGACATCAATGAAGCATATGAAGTTTTAAGTGATTCAAGCAAGCGTGCTGCCTATGATAAATACGGACATGATGGAGCAAATAATCCATTTGGAAGTGGTTTCCAAGCAGGTGGCTTTGAAGATTTTGGCGGAAGTATGAGCGACATCTTTGAATCTTTTTTCGGAGGGCGTTCACCTTTTGGTGGTAGAGAATCAGGGTATTCTCGTGCAGGTTATGGACCTAGAAAATCCAAGGGTGAATCATACAGAATTAGATTATCAATTTCATTTTTAGACGCAGTTTTAGGAACTGAAATTGAGCAAACTATTGACCATTATGAAAACTGTAATGTCTGTTCAGGAAAAGGTTACGAAAAACCTGAAGATGTAAGAACCTGTTCAACCTGTAAAGGAAAAGGTTATGAAAACCACCAAACAAAAACTATGTTTGGTACTTTCCAACAGCAAAGCATTTGTCATACTTGTGGTGGTGAAGGTCATGAAATTTTGAAAAAATGTTCAAAATGTCATGGTAAACAAACTATCAAAACTAAGAAAAATATTAAGATCAAAATTCCCGCAGGAATTACAAGTGGTCAGGATTTAGTAGTTACAGGTTATGGTGGACCAGGCTTTAATGGTGGAGATAATGGTGACTTATATTTAACAGTTTATGTTGAAGAGCATAAATATTACAGAAGAGTTAATAACGATATCTACATCAACTTACCTGTTTCAATTAGAGATATTATTCTCGAAAACACAATCAGTGTACCTACTCCACATGGTAATGAAAAAATTAAGATGAAGTCATCTTATACCAATGATTTAGTAGTAAGTATTAAGGGAAAAGGTGTAAGAACCCAACGTGGTAACGGTGACTTAAAAATAGTCTTGAAATTTACAGTTGCTTCTTACGATAAGAAAACTACTAAAAAACTTAAAGACATTCTTGAATCTGCAAAAGATGATATCAATGAAGAATTCATGAAAAACTTTGACTAAAAACTAATAAAAAATGGTGCTCGCAAAGCACCATTTTCATTTAATTTATTTAGCAACTATCTTTTTATTAAAAATAGTTTTTAAGGAAAAAGTAGGTTTTTCTTGATTTCAAGCTCAGAATTTCTTGTTTTCATTCTCAATTAAGACAACTATTAAAGGTGCAACTAAAGTGAAAACAAAAAAAACAAATTTAATAATAGCGTTAACTTGGTCACTACCATCAGTTGCAAACATATTAACAATCGCTTCTAAAGTAAAGTAACCAACTGATAAGAAAACAAAGATTGAACCAATAATTGCTGTAGGAATAAAAAATTTATTTTTCTTAACTTCAACCTTATTTGTTCAGCGATTTCTCAAAGCACCAACAAGTGCTCATGCTAATCAAAAGAAAATAACTAGTGAACTAAAGCCTGTAATTAAGTCAGCAATATCATATAAATTAGCTGCCAATTGTCCATAGTCTGCACCACTTGAACTGGTTAAAGCATATAAACCAATTGGTACACAAACTGCAAAATATGATAATACAATAGTTATAAAGAAAGCAAATGCTGAATTTCGTGTTGATTTAAATTTAAATAAGTCATGGAATCATTTTAAAAAGTAAAATTCTTTTTCTTCTAAAGAGACTCTATAAATTCTAGGTAGTGACATAACTTGGTTATTAATCAGACCTAAAATTGACATTGAAACTAAAACATTCATAGTAATAACTACTCAGTTAGGCACGGCACCTTCATAAATTCCGCCGATAGTTCCACTGCTTGTTCCAATACCAAAAGCAATAGTTAAGAATAAGTAAGTTGCAGTTACAATTACAATTGCAATTACCATTAATCAACCTAAAGAATTTTTATTATTTAAATTTGAACGTAGTGAAGTTGTTGTGTAAAAACCATCATAAACAAAAATAATTGAAGGCATTGCCGCTAGTAAACCAAGTCAGCGTGAATAAGAAGATAAACTTCCACTAGGTAATGAGCCACGATTTGCTAGTGGTATCTGATTAGAAAAAGCCGCATTACCACTTGCTACATAAGCAATAATTGGAGCAACTACTAAAGGTATGTACTTTAAGAAAGTAAAAAATCATGCTAATGTCTCTCCTGCTCTAAGTGAATAAAAGTTCATGAATGAAAGTCATGAGAAAATTCCTAGAGCAATTAGGGCTACAAATCAACCATTTAGTTGAAACCCACCTGCATCTTGCAAGGTTTGCACGACAAATAAAGGTAGAGTTAAAAACTGTAAAGGAAGTGAAATTAAAAGCATGTAACTAGAAGTATAACGACTGAAAAAACGGTAGTTAAACTTCTTAATTCACGCTAAAAAACCTTTATCATCACGGCTGACTGAAGAAACTTCAATTAAAGCCAAGGCTAGAAAAATAACACCTACTGCAGCGATGATTCAAGAAGCAATAATAAAGCCTAAATCACCCTGTGCATAACGTGCAATATTTCTATTTTTAAAAAATATCCCAGCACCAATAGTTGAACCAATAATGATTATTAGGGCTGACATATAACTAATTTGTTTAATTTTTTGCATAATGTGATTTTAGAGTAAAAAGTCACTTTTACGCAAAAAAAGTTGTCTTTTTTAACCTTTTTGTTTTTTTAAGGCTTATCATCTAAAAAAATAATTGCCTATTCAGCAATTAAAAAAAGCAGAAAATATTTTCTGCTTAATTTATTTTAGGAGTGATACAGATACCAACACTTGTAGGTCCAGTATGAGCCATAACTGTTAATGATCCTCATAAGTTTGAAGCGTAAGTTATCTTATTATTTTCAGCTTGTTTAATTGCTTCACTATAGATTTCTCCATCAAAATAGTGCATGATGTGAAAGTCATATAGGTCAACATTATTTCAGCCTCCAATTTGCTTTTCAATAATTGAAAACATCTTTGTAACCATGTTACTTGAAGTAAATTTAAAGCCTTTAAATGAATTTTTTTCTTTAAATTCTAAAATAGGTTTGATCTTAATCAGTTTTAAAACGGCAGGTGGGATTTTTTGTAATCTTCCACCTTTAGCAATGTAATCAAGACTTTCAAGACCAACTAAAGTAAAGGTTTGGTCGCTCAATTTTTTAACCTTTTTAAGAATTTCAGCAAGAGCCATTCCTGATTCATAAAGTCTTTGTGCTTCTTTGGCAATTGCAATAATTGCACCACAACTGAAGTTATGATCAAAAACTGTAACGTTTTTGTAGTTTTTTGCAACCTGAGAAGCTGCGTTAAAGGTACCACTTAAATTTGAAGGAATAGGTAGAACTAAAACTTCATCATATTTTTGTGCTTTGTCTTTGATTGTTTCCTCAATCTTAGTAAGGTTAGGCAATGAAGTTCTAATAATTTTTGCATCTTCAAAAGCGTTTCTAGTTTCTTTGTTGTGAACTTTGATAATGTCTTCGTGAAGAATACCATCTAGTTCGTAGTTAAGTTTTAACATTCCATAGTCAAATTGATTTGCTTCCTCATCCGTAAGAGTTGAGAATGAATCAAGAATAATTCCAAGTTTTTTCATAATCTTAATTATAAACTATTTTTTATTTTTTCCTTTTTTCTAATTTTCTAACCAATAAGTTAATCCTGTCTTCTTAACAATGTTTTCTTCAAGGTTTGCAGGAACATTTTCGATTATCATATTGGTGTGATTTAAGTTGTTTAAATAGTTTAAATAACTTAAATATAAGTAGTTTTTTTCATTGCTAATATTCATACCAATTTCTTTAGCAATTACTAGAAAATTGGGTTTTACATTCATTACAAAATCAAATATTCTTTCGTTAATAGAATGTAATTTAACTCCTAAACGAACGTTAAAGTTATTACTTTTTAAAAACTTTTCGACTGGATCAATCATATCAATATCAATTATATTAATAATATAAGCAACTTGCGTATTTTTTAAATTATGACCAATTGATAAAAAAGTTTCATCACGAATATCTATAAAAATACGGCGTGTTTCTTTGTAATTTTCTTCAACAAAACTGACAAAAAAATCATTGATTAAATTTTTATAATAAATACTTTTTGTAATGTTTTCTACTTCAGATTTTTCAACATTTTTGATCTTATATTTTGCATAAGTATTTGATAAAACTTTATTAGTTCCATACTCACGAATTCTTTTAAGATCATAATCAAAACTAGATAACTCGCGCATGATATTTACGACATTACTTTTGAAAATTTCATACTCTGTAAAATCAATAGTATCAATTTCAAATCAATATGTTTCTTTGTCAACTTTACTTTCAGTTAAAGCATATCTCATTCTTAATTCAAGGTTTTCTAAATCATCTACAAACTTAACATTTTTCATTTCAACAACAGCAAGATGACTGTAAAAATTTTTTAAAAATCAGCCATTATTTTCTGATTTAATTGCTTGCAAAATTCCATGAATATGTTTCTTAACTAACTTCAAATTTTGATCATTAACCATGATAAAAACAAGGTCATTTTTTAAAAGTATGTAAGTCTTTTTACGATGGTAGAGTGAATTTAATTTTTTAATCAAATATTTTAAGTTATCTCTTTTACCAGCCTTAATTTCTAGTCCAATAAAACTTTTAAAAGTACCTCTAATATTTAAAATTTGATTTCATTCTAAAATCTCATCACGATAATCTGTCTGTTGAGAAACTAAATCTTTTGATCATTTAAAGTTAGCAATAATCTTATTATCTTCTGCTTGTCTGAAAATAATTCTGATACTATTTTTTTTATTAAAAGAGAACCAATTAAGCACTTTTAGGGGCTTTTCAGATGTTTGGCGATTGTCAATAAAAATTTGCTGAGTAGTTTTTTGATTCTCATTTCAGTTATTTAAAATGTCTTTTATTTTAGTTTTAATTTCATCATTAAAATTTGCTCTAGCAAAAAAAGCTTCATAAGCTATTCAGTATCCTTTTGAAAATTTATCCTTTTCATTTCCGTTTTCAAATGAACCAAAATTAAAAGGATCAAAAGTCATTTTTGAAACACGTTTATTATGAAGATCAAAAACTAGGTTACTTACACCATAAATTTTTGAGTTATAAATTCACTCTACATTTAAAAAAGTTAGTAATATGAAAAGTGCTACAAAACATAAAACAACGATCAAAATAATAAAGGATTGAAGCATTATTTTTGCCTCGGAATTAATCTAATTGCTTCGTGATTTTTCTTAATAACTTTTAGCCCTTCTTTTTGAAAGACAACAACAATATCATCTTTATTTTTAATGTCAACAATTTCACCTTCACCAAAACTTCTGTGGGTAACATGATCACCAATTACTCAAATTTTTTCTTTTAAATTATGATCTAATTCTTGACCTAAAGAATCTAAATTCATAATATGTTTTTCAAGATCAATATTCATTTCTTTAATAAATCTTGAAGGTATCTTTTGCTTGTGAGTTGTTAAATCAACACCTCTTGCGTTTGAGATATATAAGCGCTCTTTTGCTCTTGTAATTGCAACATAAGCAAGTCTTCTTTCCTCTTCAATTTTGTCTTCATCTTCATTACCATTTTCATCTTGTGTTCTTGAATAAAAAGGGAACGTAGTATCTGACATAGACATTAAAAATACGTTTTCAAATTCCAGTCCTTTTGAATTATGAACTGTCATTAATGAAACATAATTATTACCTTTATTAACTTCTTCATTTTCACTAAATAAGGTTACATATTCAAACCAATCTTTTAGTGTTGCATCAGGATTTTCGTTTTGTCATTTATCTGCAGCACTATAAAGTTCGTTAATAATTTGAATTGCATCATCTTCATCTTGAGTGTGTTTTTCAAGGTGATTATAAAAGTCAATATTGATTAAAAAGTTTTCTAAAATATAAGAAATTTTTGCTTTGCTTCCTTCGTTAGCAAAGATTTTTTTGAACTTAGCAATTTCCTTTAAAAAGGCTAATAAGGATTTTCTTTCCTTCGCAGAAATTTTTAATTTGCTATAGTTTTGTAAAAGATACTTATAAATTCCATTAGTTTTTTCTAAATCACTTGCATCGATAATCTTTTTCAGTGAATCAGGAGTTACTCTTTGCACAGGTAAATTAATAACATTTTCAAAAGCAATGTTACTTGTATCATATAAAACTCTTAAAAATCACATAACTTGTTTTACGATCGGTTGCTCGTAGAATTTAACACCACCATACACAATATGGTTGATGTTTTCTAAAACAAGTTGTTGTTCAAGTGCTCTAATTAAATAGTTAGAGCGATAAAGAATAGCAATGTTTTTTAATTGAATTTTTTGCTTTTTAAGTTCATTTATTTTTGAAACTATTCAGCGAGCTTCAGCTTCAGAACTAAAAGCGTGATTAAATTCAATTTCATGGCCACCTGCTTTACTTGTAAATAAGTTTTTGTCAAAACGTAACTTATTTTTTGAAATTAAGCTATTAGCTGCTTCCAAAATTTTCTCGTTAGAACGATAATTCTCAGTTAGCATGATAGTTGTTAAATTAGGGTAATCTTGATCAAAGTTTAAAAACAACTTAACATCAGCACCTCGCCATGAATAAATGGTTTGATCAGAATCACCCACTACTGTAACATTAGATTTTTTACTAATGATTTCTAAGATACCGTATTGAATAATATTGATATCTTGAAATTCATCAACTAATACATATTTAAATTTATCTTGTCATTCTTCAGCAATTTGCGGGTAAAAGACTAATAAGCGGTGAGTTAAAATTAGTAGATCTTCTAAATCTAAAATATTATGATTTTTTAAATAAGCATTATAAGCAGCAATTATTTTTTGAATTGCCACTTCTTCTTCAGGAGTTAAACGAATTCCACTAAGTAGTTGTGAATCAAAAAAATCATTTAATTTGTCATGAGAAATTGCTCTAATAGCAAACTTATAACTGATTAAGGTTTCATCGATATTCAGCCTTTTGTAGATTCTTTTCATGATTTCAAGTGTTTCGATATCATCTAGAATTGTGAAATCATTTTTAATTTTAATTAAATGACTGTCTTTTCTTAGAATCTTTGTACACAAAGTATAAAAAGTTTCCACGTAAACTTTTTTAACTAATTTACCAAGGTGTCGTTGCAAACGACGTCGCATGGCGATTGCTGCTTTATTTGTAAAAGTAATTGCTAAAATACTTTCTGGAGCAACATCCATTCTTGTAATTAGATATGAAATCTTACGAGTTAAAACTTTTGTTTTACCTGTTCCAGCACCTGCAATAATTCTTAGCGAATTAGAGTTATGCAGCACAGCAATTTTTTGTTGTGGATTTAAATCATCAATTAAAGAATCAATTTTCTTTTCCTCGTTATTAGACATTTTCATTTCCTTCCCAAATAATTTTTTTGTGTTGATGAAAAATTATTTTTAATTCTTTCGAACTAACTTCAATGACCTTTTTGTTAGTGTAAAGTGTGCTTTTGTGAATGCGATCAACGATTGAAATTTTCGATATTGAAAACATTGATGTCATAATATTTATAAATGAAAAAATAATTATGACACCTGCAAAACCTGATGGTAATGCATATAAAACTTGTTCTCAATAAGTTTGTTCGACTTTATTTTTGACCTTGTTAGCAAGGTCTGGAGATACTGCTGCCATCAAAACGATGAACGTAAATATAATAGCTCCACTTAGCATTGCTTGTCGTTTTACTAATTTTTTATAAGTGATTGAATCACCTTCAAAAGTTCTAAAACTTAAGTTCCAAATTCACAAAGATAATGTTCTATTTTTAAAGATTAAAGGAACTATATAAAAGTAAATAAATAATTCAATAATTGAAGTTGCTAAAAAAATATAATAGCTATTAAATTCAATTAAATCATTTTCAATCTTAATTATAAAACTTAGCAGTCAAATTACTAATGCATTAAAACCAACGTCAATTACAAAAACACCTAATCTTAAAAAATAGTTTGCTTTTTTATACATTTATTATTGTAACTTTTCAAAAATATCTTTTCAATCTTTTTTACTTGTTCTTTTTTTCATCAGTGCAATTTCTAATAAATTATTTTTTAAATATTTATTATTTTGAAATTCTAAAAATTTTTGTTTTGCAAAAAATTTGTCAATTTCAATTTCAATTTTTTCTGAAATACTTTGTTTGCTTGCGGCAATTTTTTTCAAGTATGATGACTTCAAAATTTCAGAAACTAATGCAGGTAAAAAGACAACAAAAAAGTAATGTTTAGCATATTCAATTTCTGATGTAAATTGACTTTTTACTTTTTCATTTTCTTCAATTAATTTTCACTCTTTTATAAAGTTATTTAAGCTAAATGTTTTTTCAGAATGAACAAGGTATTTTCTAAAATTTAAATTTAAATATAAATATGTTTTTGCATTAATTAAAAGGTTGTATAAAAGTGAAATTGAATACTTTGAATTAGACAATAAAACCTGTGAAGAATCTATTGATTTAAATAGTTCTTTTTTAAAAACTTTATTAAAAATAATTGGATAGGAAAGTGCGATAAATGCAGGGGTTTCGTCAGTTTTATAAACTTTATTTGGTGCTATTCTTTGCCTTGGATATCAGTCAATTTTACGATCTCAAAAAGGCTGAAATTCAATTACATCCGCATCATTTTTATTAAGCACATCAACCAGTTTGTTTAAGTCAGTTTCTCCAGTAACAGTTGATACACTTACAAAAGAAACATACTCGCCTTTTGCGTACCTAATGGCATCAAAATAATTTCTTCCTGTGCCATTTCTTTTCTTATGAAAAACGAGTTGTATCTGATCAGAATAGACCTTCTTAATTTCATAAATTTTTTGATAATCTTCAGGGTATAAATCATCAATCATAAAAATAAATTCAACATCTTTATTTATTGATTTTTTTAAGTTATCAAAAATATTTAAATGGTAATTTTTATAAAAGGAAACAATAATAGATAATTTCATAATTACATTTTTAAAGTGTTTGGAGTTCTTGGAAAAGGAAGAACATCACGAATATTTTCCATGCCTGTTATATACATAACTAAACGTTCTAATCCTAAACCAAATCCTGCACTTGATTTATAACCATACTTTCTAAGGTCAACATATCATTGAAGAGATTCTAAACTGATATTTAATTCCTTGATTCTTTGAAGAAGTTTTTCATAACGATCTTCACGTTGTGATCCACCAATAATTTCACCTATTCCAGGCACTAATAAATCAAAGGCTGCAACTGTTTCATTATCATCATTTTGATACATATAAAATGCTTTAAATGATTTAGGATAATTGATTATTCCAACTGGTCCTTTAAAATATTCTTCTGCTAAATATCTTTCGTGTTCAGTTGATAAATCTGTTCCAAATTTGATGTCATTATTTTCAAATTGTTTGTCTGCTTTTTGCAAAATTTTAATTGCTTTTTTATATTCAATAACTTGCAATTTATTTGCAATTAAATGGTTTAATCTTTCAACTAAATTTACATTATTTACTTTCTGAAGAAATTCTAATTCAGCTTGATTTTTACTTAAAACTCTTTTAACAATAAACCTTAACATGTCGTCTGCTAATTTAATATTGTCATCTAAATTATTAAAACTCACCTCAGGTTCTATCATTCAAAATTCAGCAGCATGTTTTGTCGTGTTTGATTTCTCAGCTCTAAAAGTAGGAGCAAATGTGTAAGACTTTTTCATTCCTAGAGCATATGCTTCAGCATGTAGTTGACCAGAAACTGATAAATAAGGTGTTGAATTTGAACCAAAAAATTCTTCTTCTCTACCATCATCTAGTTTTCACATTTCACCAGCACCTTCGCCATCTGTACCAGTAATAATAGGTGATGCAACCAAGGTAAAACCTTCACCTTGAAAAAATTCATGAATTGCAAATGAGATAGTTGATCGTACTAATGTTACTGCCCTTAAAGTGTTAGTTCTATGCCGAATATGAGGAATACTTCTTAGAAATTCCAAAGAAGTTTCCTTCTTTTGAATTGGATAATCTTCATCAGATTTGGCAACTAGTTTAATTTGCTCAACTTCTAATTCACCAACTTGTTTAGCACTAGGTGTATATTTAAAATCTCCAATAACTTCAAGAGCTGACCCCAAGCTTCAACTTTCAACTTCTTCTAAGTTAATTGATTCTGAGTTTTTTACTACTAACTGCAGACTTTCCACGGTTGACCCATCGTTTAACTCGATAAATCTAACCTTGTTATTTCCACGGTTATTAGCAATTCAACCTTTTAATAAAAATTTTCGACCATCATTTTCAGCCGCTAGCATTAAGATATTTTTAATCATCTGTTTCACTTTCACTATTGTTTATTTTTTAATTATATCAAAAATAACCTATTTAAAATAGGCTAATTATTTTAAGTAGTTTTAGTTCTTAATTTCTGCAAAAGGATTACGTTTTCTCTCGACACGATCACGTGCTTTGCTAATGCCATCACGATATTGCTGCTTATATTGCATTTCAGCAATAAAAGTCGAACGAGTACGACTTTGTGATGAATATTCAGTCACCATATTAAGGGGGTAAGTTATGTAAGCTTTTTTTCTTGCTCTAGTTAAAGCAACATAAGCAAGACGCCTTTCTTCTTCTAGGTGTTTAATATCATAGGTGGGATTTTTAAAACCGTTTGAATAGTTTGGAATAGGAAATGAATGCTGAGCAAAGTTAACTATGAAAACATAGTCAAATTCAAGCCCTTTTGCACCATGCACTGTCATCATTTTAACTTTTTGCTTGTTTTGTTCGATTTCACTAACTGGTTCAAAAGAAACACTTAAATCATCTAGGTATTCTTGTAATGTCTTATCAGGATTTTGTTCTTGAAAAAGGTTGATGCTATCGAAAAATTCTCTAATATTTTCATCAACTGTTTCGGAGTAAAAGTTTTTTCGTTCAGCAACTGAAGTTAGATAACCTATTTCGTTTAAATATTCTTTAAGAATAAAAGATCAAGGTACTGCTTTATCTTGAAAAGCATGAGATGCTTTGCGAATAGCTTCGAACAAATTTTTAATGCTGTTTTTTGCATTGGCTCTTCAACTAAGTTCATCTAGATCATTAAGCAAAGTATCAAAAATACTTTGTTCTTTATCGCTTGCTAGTTTTTCTAGTTCAGCAATTGAAACAGCACCAATACCACGTGGTGGCGTGTTTAAAATTTCTGTTCAAAGAAAATCATTCTTAGTGTTTTCGTTGTTTAAAATTTTTGTTAATAGAATGATTTCCTTGATTTCTTTTCTCTCATAAAAACCTACTCCACTAAGAACTTGGTAGTCAACTTTTTTAGTTCGTAGGGCATCTTCAAAAGGTCTAGAACTGCGATGTTGGCGATAAAAAACAACTATTTCGCTAGGATCAACACCTTGTTTTAATAAATCCTGAATTTCATCAGCAACAAAATTACTTTCTAAAAATGGATTGTTAAATCCTTTTGTGATTAAAGATTCACCTTGTTCATTATTTGTAAAAAGGCTTTTTTCAAAACGGTTTAAGTTTTTAGAAATTAAAGCGTTTGAATGTTCAAGAATAACTTTGGTTGAACGATAGTTTTGATTCATAACTATCGTTTTCATATTGGGAAAATCTTTTTCAAGATTTAAGATGATATCCATTTTTGCACCCCTTCAGGTGTAAATAGTTTGGTCTGGATCGCCAACAATTGTTAGTAAAGAAAATCTTGAAAGATACTTGACAATTCGATATTGAATTTCATCAGTATCTTGAAATTCATCAACTAAAATTGCCTTATATCTTTTTGCTCATTTAATTCTAATCGCTTCATAATCTCTCAAAATCTGATAAGTATAAAAAAGCATTAAGTCATAATCTAATAAGGCAAACTCTTTCAATTTTTTCTTAAATGCTTGATAAATTTCTTCCCTGGTTCTGACATAACCACTAGTTAATTGAATTAATTGTTTGTCTAAAAATTCTTCTTCACGGCGTTTTTTAATATGTGCTTTGACTGAAGCAAATTCAATTACATCTCCAACATTTAATTCCTTCATAACTTTTTTTAGTAATGAATTAAAATCACTTTCACTTAAGATATCAAAGTTTTTGCTAATTCCTAAAACTTCAATTTCTTGTTTAAGAAAAATTAAGCATCATTTATGATAAGTGGAAATTGACATGTCACTTTTATTTTGCAACATGTCTTCAATTCTTTCTTTCATTTCTCTAGCAGCTTTTTTAGTAAAAGTCATTGCTAAAATTTCAGATTCTCTGAAATTTAATTCATCTAAAAGATAAACTATTTTTGTTGTTAAGGTTCTAGTTTTTCCTGAACCTGCACCTGATATTAAACGCAAAGGACCATTGTTATATAAGACTGCTTCAAGTTGTTTTTCATTAAGTGATTTTAAATATTGTTTCATATATTTAATTATAAACTCTTTTTTTAATCTTCTTGTTTTTTGTTTGGAAATGTTTATTGATGAATTAATTTTCAAATAATACTTTTTTAAAAATCAAATTTTTAGTTTGTATTTAATGATTGATTTTAATTAGCAATAAATTAATTTTGATGAAGATAAAAATTAAAAAAATTAATTCAAAAATATAATACATGTACCAGTTTTTGCATTAATAATTTAATCATTAAAAAATTGATTATGCTCTAATTTCATACAATCAAAATTGAATCATTTAGTTAACTAAAAACATAATCATCTTATCTATAAATGAAACTAAAATTGACGAAAAAAATATTTTATTTTACAGATCTTTTTTAAATTTGAATTACTTAAAACATTAATTTAATTAATAAATTTAAATCTGTTTTTTTCTAAAAATAGATTTAAAAATTTTTTGATTTTTGAATCTGAATTCAAAAAATAAGACACGTATTTATTTTGAAAAACAAAAACTAGGTTTTAAAAACCTAGCTTAAATTGATATCTTATTATTTTTTCTTGATGGCTTTTTAATTAGTTCAAAAGATGTAATTTGTTCTGACTTAATTTTCTTAAATAATTTTTTTCTAATTAATTTATATACTTCTAAAATTGGGAAAATACTAATTCCAAAAAAGAAAGAAATAAGGACTAAATTAGTGTTTTCAAAAAAGTCTTTTGGCATGTGAAATAGTTGTGCTAAATTAGAAACACCTACAGCAATTAATAGCATTATAAAACTAAATAAAACAGATGATAAGACTATATATGAATCTCTCAGTTTCACCTTAAACAAACTATCTTCACTAATTAAATTTAAACTGTTGAAAACTGCTGCAATACCTACAACTAAGAATCCAACTGCTGAACCATAATAATTCATTAAGTGGCCCATAACTGCATTTGGTGATAATGAATTATCAACATTATTTAATGTTACTAAATAAAGATATTGCACTGGATCATTTTCTGCTAATGATTTAATATATTCAATTCCTAGTGCATATCCTAGAAGTGCTAAAAAAGAAATTATTAATGATTGTCAAATTAAATCTATTCCCATTCTTCTTGCAAAAATTGATTCAAATTTAGAATAAGGTCGCACATCCATAACATAATTTTTGGATTCTTGAAGACCTAGAGCAACTGCAGGAAAGCCATGCGTTAACAAGTTAATTCAAAGTAATTGTGCTGCACTAAACACTGCAAAATCGGCACCTTTAAGATATTCTCCATAAACTAAAGTAAAAATAATCATTCCTAAAAATGCAACAATTAATTCAACTAATGATGTTGTAATTAAGTTCTGAATTACTCGTTTAATTTTTAAATAAATTTTGCGACCATTATCAACTGCTTTGACAATTGTTGCAAAATTATCGTCAACAATAATCATGTCTGCTGCATCTTTTGAAACTTCCGTTCCTGTAATTCCCATGGCAGTTCCAACATCAGCAGCTTTTAATGCAGGAGCATCATTAACTCCATCACCTGTCATTGCAACAACTTGATCAAGTTCTTGTCAAGCTTTAACAATTCTAATTTTATCACTAGGATTAACACGCGCATAAACACTAATTTTAATTAACTTTTCTTTTAATTCTTGATCACTTAATTTTGCTAATTGTTCACCACTTAAAGCAATATCACCATCTTGAAAAATTTTTAATTCTTTAGCAATTGCAACTGCAGTATCAACATGATCACCTGTGATCATGATTGTTTTAATACCTGCATTAATTGTTTCTTGAATAGCAATTTTTGCTTCTTCTCGTGGTGGATCGATCATTGCAACTAGTCCTAAAAATTGCAAGTCATTTTCTATAAATTCGTGATTAAAATTATTTGCTAAATCTTTCTCTGAAATAACTTTTTGAGCAATTGCAAGTGTGCGATATGCTTTGTCATTGTATGACTTAATAGTACTTTTAATTTCATTAACTTTAGCACTATTTAAATTGCTACAACAATTTAATAAAACATCAGGAGCACCTTTTGTAATTGCATAAATTTGACCATCAATTTTATTTATAACAGTCATTAATTTACGGTCACTATCAAAAGGTAAACTTGCTAATCTAGGACTCTTATTTAGCAAATCATCTTTTTCAATTTTATACTTATGCGCAAAACCTAAAATGCTTGTTTCGGTTGGATCTCCAATTAAATTTTCTGATCCATCTTTTAAAATTTCATAACTAGCATCTGTACATAAAACAGACTTTTTAATTAAGTCATTTTCTGCTTCACGTTTTAAGGTAGATGTTGATTTATTTTCAAGTGTAAATAAATTAACTAAGGTCATTTTATTTTGAGTTAAAGTACCAGTTTTATCACTACAAATAATTGCTAAATTACCTAGCGTTTCAACTATATTTAATTCTTTAATAATGGCGTTTTTATGAGCCATGTTTTTCATGCCTAAAGTTTGAATAATAGTTGTAAAAGTTATTAAACCTTCAGGTATAGCAGCAACTGCTAATGAAATTCCACCTACCAAAGCAGTTGATCAAGAACTGCTAACATTTTCAACGCCTAGTAAAAGAATTGCAATAATAAAATAAGCAACAAATAAAGTTAAACCACTTATAAAAAAGATTTTACCTAACTTATCTAATTTAATTTCAAGAGGTGATTTTAATTTTTTCTCTTGATTAACCATTTGTGAAATTTTTCCAATTTCACTGTTATCGCCGATAGCATCAACGATTGCTTTTCCAGTTCCGTTGATAACACTTGTAGCACTAAAAACTCTGTTTAATTGTTCACCTAAAATTTCACTTTTGATTTTAACTGGATCAGCATTTTTTTCGATCGCTAAAGATTCACCTGTTAAGATTGATTCATTAATTCTAAGTTGTGATGCTTCAACAATTTGAGCATCAGCAGCAATTTTTTCGCCACTTTCAAAAACTATTAAGTCGCCAATTACTAATTCTTCACTATCAATCAGTTGCAATTTAGAATCACGGATAACTCTAACTTGACTCTGGCTAAGTTTGGATAAACTTTTAACAGCCTTATTAGCTTTGAGCGTTTGAAATGTTCCAATTAAGGCATTAACAATGATTACAAAAATAATGATAAAGGTTTCAAAAAAACCTACATGCACAGATGTTTGGTCAAAACCATTTTTTACTCCATTATCAATTGTTAAACCTAAACTAATGATTGCAGCAGCAAACAATAAAATTGTCATTAAGTCAAATAAATTTTTCAGAAAAATTTGAAAAGCATTTTTTTGTTTTTTCTCAGCCAATTTATTTGAACCATATTTATTACGAGACTCAATAACTTCTTGAGAAGTTAGCCCCGTGTTTAAAAAGTCGTTCTTCATATTTTAAAATTTTACGGTATAAAAGCGATTTTGAAAATATTTATTGAAGAGATGTTTTTTAAGTTTTTTAAAAAGTTTTTGAGATAAGAAAATAAGAATTGCTTTATAAAAATCCAGACAAATATTATAATTCGGAAAAATATAAATTATTTTTGATGTATTCATTGATATTATTAAAAGTATGAACGAAGTTAGCAAATTAGTGAAAGAAATAAATACAAGCGAAATTGAATACAAAAAAATTGGTGACTTAATTGATAGTGTAGGTTCTGCAAGATATAGAGTGAAAACAACC
>NZ_NQNY01000012.1:0-27538 GCF_002276225.1 Mycoplasmopsis agassizii
AATAATAAAAATGAACTTTCGAATGAAAGTCCATTAAAATAAAAATGTAAGAGTTGCAGTTATTAGAACACTCTAGGAAATGAAAAAATTTTCATTTTTATTTCACAAAATTAGAAAATTCTTTTTCAGTTTTATTTGATGAAAAACTAGTAATTTGCTTTTATCATAATTTTTTTATAGTGGGTATAAAAAAATTAAAAAAGTCCAATTAAATATCTTTTTTAGCCAATATGTTATACTAAATATCATGAATAAAAAATTATTATTAAAAGTTACTGCTCCTACTCTTTTCCCCTTAGCATCAGTTGTTCTGGTTGCTTGTGCTAATGAACCCCAACCAGAACCTGTAAATAGCGATAAAAATGAAGCAATTGCTTGATATAAGGAAATCAGTTCAACTAATAGTGCTTCATCTACAATCAGCACAAATACTGCGACTTCAATTACAACTATTAATGCTAATTCATTTGCAACAACATTAAAAGCAGCCCCTGCAGGTTTTAATGTGAATTTTTCAATTGTTGCTAATTCTGCAAATGATACATATGGAACCTTAAAAGTTAGAGTTGTATTAGCAAAAGGAACTAATTTTTTTAATACAGATGGAGAAACTAAAACTTCAGTTTCTGAAGCAACTGGTAAAGAAATAACTTTAAGTGGCTTTAAAAAAGTTGACTTATCAACTTTAAATGCTGATCAAAAAACTGCAGTTGATTGGTATAAAAAAGTTAGCGAAACTAATAATGCTTCACAGGTAATCGCTACTAGTTTAGCTTCATCAATTTCAACAATTAATGCCGCTTCTTTTGCAACAAGTTTAGAAACTGCACCTACGGGTTTTAAAGTAGATTTAAAAGTTATAAATCAATCTGCAAGTGATTCTGAAGGAACTTTGAAAGTAAAAGTTGTTTTATCAAAAGGGACCGATTTTTATAATCAAGATGGAACAATTAAAACAACTTTTGATGAAGCTCACGGTAAAGAAATAACTTTAATTGGTTTCAAAAAAGAAGCTAAAGAAAATAATTTAAGAACGGAGTTAAATGACTTATTTTCTAAAAATTCAAATACCTTTTTAGTAAAATTGAATGAAGCAAAAGCAACTGCTACTTTTGATGATCTAACATTTAATAATTTAGGTGAACTAAAAAAATATGTTTATGAAGCTAATTCCATTTTAGATTCTAAATTTAAAATTACAAACGTTGAAATTACATCAATTGATTTTAATAAATTAATTTTTAAATTTAATTTAGATGGTTATGCTGATCAATATGTAATTACTTTAGCAGGATTTTTGGTTAATGATAATACAAGTACTAGTGATAATTTAACTGCTGAGCAAGTTAAATTATATTTAAAACTGAATGCCTTATTTAGTTTAGATTATAAAACTAGCGACAAATTTAATAACACCTATGAAAATAAAAACAGTAAGTTATTAGATTTTTTAAAATCTAAATTCCCTAAATTTAATGAAGCAGTAAATAAATTAACTAATGCCACTTTAAGTCTTGAATCTTTTACAGTTAAGAGCGAAAGATTAGTTAAGGCAAAATTAAAATTAACTGAAGCAAATAATAGTGTAAGTTATGATTTTGATTTTGAATTTGATAAGGATCAAGCAAATCCACTTAATCCAGGAAACCCTGGAGATATTCCAATTCCACCTAATTTTCCACCTACTACAGGAACTAAATTAGAATTACCCCCAACTGAAACTGCACAATCTTCTTTATTAACTGAAGCACAAATCAGACAAAATATTTTTGATAAAACTTTTGCAATTACTTTTTCAGCATCTGCCACTGAAAATCCTAGTGAATTAGTTTATAACTATCCAGTTGGGACTGCATGATTATTGGATTACGCAAAACACGATCTTAGAGATAGCAATAAATATACTTTATTTTTAGCAACAAATGCTCATGTTGCTGAAAGAGCATATAATGCTTTTCCTGATACTTCAGTTGAAGCAAAACAAAAATATAGTGAATTATTTTATGAAAAAAATACAGATATGAAGTGGAAAGGAATTGCTCTAGGTGTTGCTGATAAATCAAAAATGGAATTTAAAAACGATAATTCAGATATCAGTAATCAAGTTAAATTTGTAACGAATGTAACTTATTCTGGCGCAGATACTTCAAGGTACCAAGATATTGGTGACACTGGAATTTCTAATTTAAATACTATTTTTGTAGCAGCTAATTTTCTAGATGAAACATCTAATAGTGAATTAGAAACTGCAGTTAATGAATCTAATGGTTACATCAAAGATTTTGCAGTTATTTCTGTAACAGTTGATTTATCAGTACTTGAAAAAACAGAAGGTAATCCAAAATTATTAGCTGCACATATTAAAAAAGCAATGGAAACACTTGATAAAGAAATTGCTAAATATAAAGGTGAAACTGGTGTTCCTAATTTATACAACAAAAACCTTCCTTTTGTTGATGTAGATCAAGCAAGCATTTATTTAAAAAGTGTAAATGCTAAAAATACTATTAGTGATAAATATAATTCAGTTCTAGCTCATTCATATCCTAATACTAGAAAAATTTATATTTCAGGTTATCCAAGTAATGAAAATATTCAAAGATATATGCAAAATAATCCTCAAGATTCTGATGATGGAATGCTTAACTTTAGAAGTTTTACAAACGGAGCAGAAGTTAACTTTTTAGGTAAAAAATATGCAGGTATTTATACAAATGCTTGATTAGATAATTCTAGTTTATATTTTGGTTCATCAGGATCTTTAGCAATTAATGAATATGGTTTAATTAACGGAATTTATTCAGTTGTATCTGCAAGCGTAGGTATTAATGATGTATCTAAAAGAGGTGGCTTTACTTATTTAGTTCAAGCAGGTGATATTCATTATGAACCTTATTCAGGTACAGGTGCAATTGTTTATGCTCATAATTTAATTGATGGAACTAATAAGGAACTTTATCCAAAACAAACTAAATCATATCGGCAAAATTTACAATATTTAATTAAGCAAAAAGCCATTACAGGCTTTAGTAAAACAGCTCTTTTTGATAAATTAACTGAATAAAATAATTAAATATAAATTAATTAATTTAACTTAATTTTGCAATCAAAATCAAGTTAAAAACATCTGTTTAAAATTAATTCAAACTGCAAAGTTTTAATTATAATTAATTGAAGATGAATAATAAAAAATTAACAAACCTACCTTACATAAAAAAGTTTTTTAATAAAACTTTTTTCTTTATTCTTTTCGGACTAATTGGTTTGGAAATTTTATTATTCATAATTTTATATTTTTCTTTTGTTTCAGCAAGTGTAAAACTAGATATTATTTCTCATATCTATTTTGGAATCTTTGTTGTTTTATTATTACCAAGTATTTTTTATTACATTAGTTTTAAAGCAGTTAGCACTAAAAACTTTAGACAAAAACATAATCGTGAAGTTAAAATTAAAAACACTGATAAGCGTTTAATTGATAGATTTTATATTAATGCAGAACATAATTTTAATAATTATCGCCAAGCCTTAATTAGAGCAAATTATTGATATGCAGCAGTTGTAATTTTACCGATTATAGTTTCCTTAATAATTGCAATTGTGTTTGCCTTGATTTAGAAATGACATTTGCTATTTAAAAATATCTGACAATTTTTCAATTCCAGATTTTTTCAATAAATCTGAAAAGTGTCTTTTACCTATGAAATCAATAATTGATAAGTAATCATTTAAAAATGATTTTTTAGAAAGAACTAAGTTATTATTTTTTCAATTTTCATAAGCAATATTTTTAATATCATCACTAGGGTTATTTAATATTTCCAAAATATTATTTTTGAGATTGTGGATTGTTCAAATAATTCTTGGAAATTCAACATCATTTAATTTTCACTTTCCACCTGCAGTAAAAAAATCTCTGAATGAATTACTATAATAGAAATAATTAGAAATTACAAACTCGTGAGCACGTTCATATGTTGCCCTTTTTGAAGTTATTAAATCTTCTGGAAAAATTAATAATAATTGTGACTTAATTTGGTTTTGAATTTCGTTACTAAGTTTGTTTAATAATGTTGGTTTTACTGATTCTCTAGAATTATCTTGTGAGATAAATCATTTAAAATCAGTTGTATTATTTTTAAAATATTTATGTATAAAATTTATTTTTTCATTATCATCTAGGTTTCTAAAATTTGAATAATCATTTGTATGTCAAAATAAATTATTCTTATTATTCATATCAATTTTAAATCTTGGGCTGTGTGTGACTATTATTGAAGAAGCAACCTTTCAATAGTAATCATATCTAACTAAATAATGATCTTTATTAGGTTCCTTGCTTGCAAATAGTAAATATATTTCTTGATATTGATTATTTGATATACCTTCAAAAACAGAATTACCATTACTGGTTCATGATCCATTATTTCTGCTTTTTAATTCAAGCCCAAAAATTTTGCCATTTACATATAAATCAAAATCTGGAAAATAATGTGATGAGTTAATTTTAAAATCGAAAACATGTTCATTATTAATTTCATTTTTAATTTCCGTTGCAATTCGACTAGCTCTTCAAAACCATTTTTATTGCCTTTGCTAATTAAAAAATTTTTATCAATTGGATCAAGAGATTCGATTTTTTTCTTAAATTTAGTTAAAATATAATTAATGTCCATTTATACTCCTAATGAGAAGGGTTTGCTTTATGTCAGGTAATTATTTTAAAATAAATTATAACACCATTCCAAGTAAAAAAATATTGCTTGATAATCACAGAAATACTTTAAATGTAGTTAGTCTATTCTCTGGTGCAGGTGGAATGGATTTAGGTTTTCGCGGCGACTTTGAATATCTCGATGAATTTTATGAAAGCAATAACTATAATTTAATTTTTGCAAATGATATTTTTGAACAAGCTGCAGATGTTTATGAAGCAAATTTTAATCATAAAGTTGAAAGAAAAGATATTGCTAATTTAGATTTAAATCATGATTTACCTAATTTAGAAGTTGATGTTATACTAGGTGGTTTTCCTTGTCAAACATTTTCTTATTCAGGAAAAAGAGCTGGTATAAGTGATAAAAGAGGGCAACTATATTTACAAATGATTCGCGTAATTGATCATTATCAACCTAAAATATTTGTTGCTGAAAATGTCGATGGAATCAGAAATTCTAAAAAAAATATCAATGGTGAAACAATTGATAAATCTGCGTTAGATATTATTATTGATGAATTTAAAAATCATGGCTATGATGTTAAATATAAGGTTTTAAATGCAGCAGATTATGGCGTTCCACAAAATCGTAAACGTGTCATAATAATCGGATTAAGAAGTGATTTAGGAAAAATTGATGATTCATTTTTTCCTAAAATTACTCACGATGAAACTAGTGAATTAACAGGTAATAAATGAAGAACATCTAAAGATGCAATTGATGATTTATGAAATAAAATTGATGATCCATCAATTTTTAATCATACAAGTAAAGATATTTCAAGAGCTAAGTTTTATCCTAACAAAAAGATGCAAGGTAATAATCGCATTTATGAAAATAAGCCTGCTCCTACGATTAGAGCAGAACATCACGGTAATATCGAAGCACATTATAAAACTTATTTAAAAGATCCTAATGACATGAATGGCTGAAGGCGTTTAAGTGTTAGAGAATGTGCACGGTTACAGTCTTTTCCTGATTCATTTAATTTCAATATAAGTGCTTCAGCAGCTTATAAAGCAATTGGTAATGCAGTTCCACCTTTATTGGCTTGACACATTGCAAGAAGTATTTTTCAGGCATGAAAAAAACTAGGATTAACTGAAAATAAAATGGATAATTCACACAATAAATTAAATAATTTATAAATATAAAATCGAAAATAAAAAAAATACCTTTTTCACTAATTTGGAAAAAGGGTATTTTGTATAAAAGATTTTTTTAAAACTTATTAAGCAATTTTACCTAGTAAATCTGTCTCAATATTTTTACCTTTAAAAATTTTCTCCATGGTTGATTTATAAGAAGTTTTTTGGCCTTCTACACCGCCATAAATAATGTCATAAGCAGGAGTTACATAACCATTATAATCTGCATGAGCATGTCCATCACTTTTTAGTGCAAAAGCAGTATTATTTTCTGATGAAGAAGAACCTAAAGAGTGAATTCCGACAATTTGATTATCCTTATTAGTTATTTTAGATCCAGATGAACCACCTGATAAACCTGAACGAGAAAATGAATAAGTTAAGGCTCAAGTTGTATGAGGAATATCACGATATTCAATTTGTAAGTAAGGTAAGTTTAATAAAATATCACCGATACCTTTTTGTGAATTAAGTTCAAAAGCTGAATAAGCCTTATTTTCATAAAATGAATCACCTAAATTATATTTTTTAATTGCTTCATCTAATTCGGCTTGAGTTCAATTCGGATTGTAAGCGCTTAAATTAGAATCCTTTTCTCCAATTTTTTCTTGATTAATACGTGGTTTTCCATTGGGAAAACCTGCCATGTAAAAATTGTCTTTTAGATCTAAATTTTTATTCTCATTAGTTTTAGTTAAGTAATCTTTATCTAAGAAATTAGCTTGATCCTTGTCTGATCATGTTGCATAATTGCTGGTTGCTTCTTTAGCAATTTCTTCATTTTTAAATTTAACTTCTAAAACAGCAAAATCAATTAATTCTTCAGTTAAATTTTGATTTCAATTTTTAGGCGAATCATCTAAATAATCAATTCCTAAATAAACTATTTTAGGTAAACCATCAAGCAATGCTTCACCATTTTGGTAAACTCCTTCTTTATCGACTACACCACTAGCATAGGCTTTTGCTAGTGAATAATCATCTTCATTAATTTCTGATTTATAAGGAGTAGTTTTATTTGCTTCATCAACTAAATTTCATTTTGTTAAGGAAACTTGTCTAGTTCAAGTAGCATTTGGTTTTTGATAATATTCAAAAACAGGATCTGCTTCTTGATAAGTATTTTTATTATATAAAGCAGCAGCAACATGGACATTGGTTGCAATGTATCAAGTTAAAGGATAAGAATTATCAGTTGTTTTTTGATAATCTAAAATTCAGCCTGTACCTAAAATTACTTGTTTATCATAACGATTTGAATCTTTGTTATATGCTTGATTTTCAAAACGTAAAGCGAAGCTAGTTTGAAAGTTTCTTAAATAATTAGCATTAGGTGCATATCAACCTTGATCAGGAATTAATGATGAATTATCTTGAGGTAATACTAGTGAACCATCATAAAGGGGCATTGATGAAATTGGTCAAATTAATTTATTTTTTGAATTTTGGTCAGGGTTAGGAATCATCACGCGATAACGATCGCTTTTAGCATCTCAATTTCAAGTGGATAAATTATAACCAGTGCCATCAAGTGCATTTAGATTAAAACAACTAACTGCAACAGCAGAAGGGATTACTAAAGTAGCAGCCAATGCTGAAAAAATCATGATTTTTTTAGTTCTTAATTTCATTAGTAAACCACCCTTATTTTAAAATTACGCAAAGTATTAGCAACACCTGGTTCACCTTCTTTTAAGTGAAGTGTTAAATAATAATCAGTATCTGATAGACCCGAAAAAAGACGATAACCTTTTCTCGCTAAAGAAACTTTAAAGGTGTATTTACTTAAATCTTCCTTTTTAAAAGGCGTTGCTTGACCTGATGATGATTCATTTGCTAAAACATTTATACTTGCATTTTCTTCATACAAATATTGACCCTCAAAAATTGAATTGAAGGTTTCTAAGCGTTTATCAACTTCAGTTTCACTTTGATCACTAGAAATTAGATTATCAAATGCGTTCTTTGATATTTCAACTCCATAAAAGATTTTATAATTGCTTTGTCTAAAATTATAAAATGTTTCTTCTTTTGGTAAGTCAACGGTTGGTTTATAAGTAATTGCTTTATCTTCATCCACTAAATCAAAAGCCAACATATATGAATTAAAGTTATAAGATGAATAAGGTTCACCTACTATCTTTTTTACAGCTAGTAAATGATTTTTCTTATTGTTATTACTACTATCTAAAAAAGTTACATGAGAAAATTCTAATGCATTAACAATCTCTTGACTTAAAGCTAATGTTCCTTTTTTATCTTGAAATGTGTTTTCTTCATAGATTCTAATTAACTTATTTACTGCATGATATCTTTCATTTTTCTCGATATCAGTAGTTGCAGGAATTAAAATTGCTCTTAATTCATTAGGATTTAATTGAATCTTTGCATAACCATCTTCTTTTGATGCATTTTTTTCATAAATAGTTCACATGATATCACTATAAACTGGATTATTATCGGCAACTAATTGTCTTCTTAAAATAGGGTTACTTTCCCTTTCAAAAGTACAAGAAACAGCAGTTGCAGTTACAGCCAAACCTGCAACTGTTAAGGATGATAAAAGTAATAATTTCTTAGTTGATTTTTTCATATTGTTATTTTAATTTAAAACCTAAAAAAATAACTTTTATTAGGTTATTTTTTAGAATTTAAATAATCCTCTACTTTTTGGTTTAAGGCTTTTAATAAAAGTGGCTTTTCTACTTCATAATTTTCTAAAGTAGCACCAGCAGCTCAAGCATGACCTCCACCTTTAAATTGTGCAGCAACATCATGAATTTCAGGTCCATTGCTTCTAATTCTTACTCTGTAAGTACCATCTTGATTATCAACAAAAAAGACTCAAACATGATTATCATCAATATTTGCTAGTAAGTTATTGAAATTAGCTGCTTCATTAGGTTTAAAAGAAAATTCTTTTAAGACTTCATCAGTTACACTAAAATGTAAGACTCTTCCATCTTTTTTAAAATTAGAATAAACATAGCCACTGAATTGTAAATCATTAAAAGTTTTCTTATAAAGATTTTCATATAAGTATTGCACATCAAAATTAGTTTTTAATAAAGTTGAACCATAATATTGTGTAGCAACACGATTTTTTGAATACATGTATCTACCTGAATCAGTCATGATTCCTAAATATGTTTTAATTGCTGCTTCAGAGTTAATTTTTAAATTATTGTCAATTGCTAATTGAGCAACTAATTCAGCAGCTGCAGCTGCATCAGGATCATTTCATGAATAATCATATAATTCATTTTCTCCTACTTCATGATGATCAATTCTTGCTCTTTTAGTAAAACGTTTATCTAAAAAAAATTCTGCATTAAAAATTCTTTTAGGATCACTAACATCAACAACTATTGCTAATGAATTTTCAAAATCAAATTTAGTCTGATTATCAAACTTTCAATTTAAAAAATTGAAATTATTTTCATTATCTCCGATGATAAAAACATTTTTTGATGGATAGTTTTCCTTAATAATTTCAGCTAATCCCGCTTGACTTCCTAGGCAATCTCCATCAGGTCTAACATGATGAAAAATAGCAATATTTTTTGCTTCACTAATTGCCTCTAAAATTAATTTACTATTACCGATTATTCTGTGATTATTTACTTGCATTTTTCTCCTTAATAAAATAGTATAAGTTCAGGAATTTATCAACTGATAATGACTGTGCTCTGCTAGTTAAACTGAGATCATTTTGTTGACAAAATAAATCATATTCATTATAATCTAAAACTTCTTTTAAATTATTTCATAATGTTTTTCTTTTAAATTGAAATGCTATTTTTACAACACTTAAGAATTCATTGATGTCAAAAATTTTTGGCAGTTCATTTTTAATTAATTTGATTACCATTGAATCAACTTTAGGAACAGGATTAAAATGATTTGCAGGTACAATTGATACTAATTCAATATCGTATAACATTTGCAAACTAACAGATAATTTGGAATATTCAGAAGTGCTTTCAGTTGCTAAAATTCTTTCACCAACTTCCTTTTGAACCATGATTGTAATTTGTTCGAAAACGCCGTAATTCTCGATGATTTTGAACAATATTTGACTAGTTATATAATAAGGAATGTTAGCCACAATATTATATTTTTGATTAGACTCAAAATTCGCTTCTAAGAAATCTTGATGAATAATTTCAAGGTGATTTTCTAAGACATCTTTTTCAAAAAGATTATTTAAATAAGGTATTAAATCATTATCAATTTCATAAACTTTTAAATGCTTTGCATATTTAATTAACTCTTTAGTTAAAGCACCTTTACCAGGTCCTATTTCTAAAATATTATTAGACTCAAAATCAACACTTTTAATTATTTTATTAATACTTTTTTGCGAGATTAAAAAGTTTTGTCCTAATGATTTTTTTGCTTTCATAATTATAAAAAAACGCCTTCTAAATTATTCAAATTAATGTATATGAATTATTTTATATTTCTTAATTAAAATTATAAATTAAGCCACTCATTTAATTCAATTATTAATTAAATTATTTTTTAAGTTTAAGACAAAGAAAAATTCCCTTTTATGATGAAATTTCTTCCATCAAAAAGGGAATTTATATTTAATAATTTTTACTCCCCTTTTTTAGTTGGTAAACCAGGTAAAGGTGGAAAGTTAAAATCATAAGCGAATTGTAGTGAATAAGTATAAGTATTTGAAACACCACCAATTCGTGATACTTCTCATTCAGTATCGATTTCCATTAAAGGGATTACTGGAGCAGCATCTTTTATAATTTTTTCATAAGATGCAGCAAGAGCAAAGTTTTCTTTTTCAGTTCAACCTTCTGCTTTTTCTGCATCAGTGAATTGATAAGCAAAGAATGAATTTACTCTTTCTTTAAATTGATCATCAGTTTCAAAAATATTATTTCCGTTGGCATCTTTAATTAATTTATGGAATGAAAGTTCTTTGATTTTGTTTCAATGTTTTTCACTAATATCTAATCTTTTTCTAGTTTCTTCTTCAATTGAACCACCTGGATAATTTTCTAGATCGAAGAAGTAATTTTGATAGGTTCATGAACCGGCTGCATTTTGTCTAAATCCAATTGTTTTTTGATCTTCTAAATTAATACCATCAGGAAAAATAAAGGTTTTAATATATGAATCATATTCAGTACCAAAATAGTCAAAGTTAGTATAAGCTAGATCGAATTTTCCTTCAGCTCTAAATTGTTCGTAAACGTTAGCAGGGTAACCCTTAATTTCAATTTCAACAAAACCACCGAAAGCTTTATTAATTAAATCTTGAAAAGCAACCCCTGCTTTAATATGCTGTTCACTTGAATCGTGAACATATTGCATAGTAACTTTTGATACATTTGGATTTTTCTTTTTATATAGATCCATGTAGTATTTAGCTGTTTCCAACGAAAAGTTATTATCTGTTCTATCAACATTTTCAAATGTATAGCCCTTTGCCAAATGATCTTGAAAAGTAAACGATTGAAGTGGATAAGATTTATCGTCTTTCATTTTTACATCAGTATTTTCAAATCACTGTTCAACTGCAATACCATCTGAGGTTTTTGCTTGACCAAAGGCTGTTCAAGTAACAACAGGGAATGAAGTATCAAGTCCAACTAATTTAAGAACATCATTACGGTTAATAGCAAAATAAAGGGCGTTTCTAAAGTCGCTATCTAATAAAGCTTTAACACGGTTAGTGTTATGGTCTAGGTTGAGTTGTAATCCGATTGTTCCAAAACCGTTTTTCTTATGCATTAAACTTCTTTTTGCAGAGTCTGCTCAGAAACGATAAATGTAAGTAGTTGGAATATTAGTTTGGGCAATTAAACCGTCTTCAAATAAAGCAGCTTTAACAGTTTGTTGAGTCTGGAAGAAAATCTTAATACGATTTAGCATTGTTTTTGATGATGAATAATAAGAATCACGTTTCGTTAACATTATATAGCCCCCTTCTCCAAGAAGCATTTCACTTGGATCAAAAGCACCGTTTCAAATAAATGACTCTCTAGAAACACCAAAAAAGTGAATACCGCCAACGCTTTCTATAAATTTACGATTAACTGGCTTCAAGTAATTGTTTGTTAATGAATTATTAAATGTGAAAAAACTAGGAGGGTCAGTTGGTTCAAATTCATAGCGAATTTGTCACTTTGTTTGTGCATATAATGCGAGTGTTCCTGTTACTTCGTTATTTCTGTCTAAAACTCATTTTTGCCTTGGATCGGCATATCGGTTTGTTGGTTTTAGTTCTTGATTAGGTTTAATTGTTTCTACATCAATTATTCCAAAATCACCTGTATAAATCCCTAAACCTAAAACAGCTTGCTTGATTGCCTCGACTTCTTCTTCATCACCTTTGACTTGTGATTCTCATTCAGGTGTTTCGTAAATATTTTCGCGCTCAACTTGTTTTCCATCAACTACTTTTTTACGGTTAAACGGATCGATATAAGGAACTTTATGTTTTTTTACATAATTATTTTGAGCATCAACAATCTTTTGTGCATTTTTAATATTTAAGTTCAAAAAGTCTGTTAAGTATTGGCTCCCTGAATTAATATCTAAAATATATTGAGCAGAATCAATAAAATCTTGTGGTGTTACACTTTCATTATTACCTGGTGCATCTGGGTTGGCAGTGGATCAGGTTGATTGACCATTGTTTGCACGTATTTTCATAGATAAAATGTTATTACCTGTAATTTGAATTGCAATTGCACTTTGGCTTTCTCCAGTAGGTTCTGCAACCCCTGTTGTTAATCCAAAATTATCATAGGGATAGAACGAATTTCCAAATGTAACGTTAGCACCTTCGGGATGTTCATATTTATCTAAATTTTTAACATTAACAGTTTCGGTTCCAATATTTAATTTAGGCATACCACCAATCGCATTTTTTACATCTTCAGTTGGCCCGTTTTTAATAAATCCTTCTATGAAAGTAGGAGTAATTATAAAAGTAGATTTATTTTTAATGTAATTTAAATTATTTAATGGATTTGTTGAAAGACCTAAATCATAAGATAAACCAGTGTTAGTTTTATTACCAGGGTGATTACCACCTTCTGATGTTGAACAAGCAATTAATGTTGTTGCAGCAGCTATTACTGATAAAGAACTAGCACCTAGAATTAATTTATTTTTCATTTTCATAACATCTCTTCCTTTCTATAAGTTAAATTGATCGATTGAATTAAAGTATAGTTTACCATTTTTATCAACGAATGCCTTTGTTGGACTTTGAATTTGTGTTTTACCATTTTCAGTAATTGCTGTTCTTGTTCCAATATTTAATAAACCTTCAATTTCTTTGTTGTTTTCATCAACAAAGAAAATTCTTTGCTTACTATCTGGAATAATGAAAGCATTTGAGTATTTAGCAAAGATTGCAAAGTCTGAAATTCAACTTGTGTAACCTTCATCTGCTAAAGTACGTTTTGATGTACTATCACCTTGTGTTTGGAAATAGAATAAGTTATTAGTGTTTTCGAAGTTAACTTTTAAGTATTTAACTTCACCAGTTACTGTATCTTCAAATGCTAAGTTTTTAACTTTTTGTGCATCTTCAAGTTTCATGAAACCTCAAAAGACATTGCTATCTTTTTCTTTATCACGATAAATACCAGTTAAGGTTCTTTCGCTAACACCTTTTGATTTTAATAAATACATTCAAAAAGCACGTGCACGATCAGTTACTGCTTTATTTTCTAAGTCAGTGATTCTGATTGTTGTATCTTCGATAGATTTTCCTGAATCATCATAAAGTGCTCAATCAACAATTTCTTTTTGTCAACGATCTTTGAAGAAACCGTTATTTGAATTATTAACTAGACCAAAGTAATTTGATTCTGCATTATAATTACCATAGCTAGTATTAATTGCACTATTATTATGTAATTTTTTAACTTCATCATTTACACGTTCATAAACTGACTGTAGTTCTCTATAGAAAACATCAGCTTCATCTGTATTATCTTCAAATTGAATTGCTTCATTCAATGTATTAATATAATCATCTGCAAAAAGCAGGCTTAATCTTCTTAATTCATTACCTAAAAGTTCACGTTGTGTTCTGACTCTAGTTATTGCTTCTTGTGTGATCTTCTCTTCTTCATTAATAATGCTTAATGCAGTGTAATCGCTTACATCTAAAGTTTCTGCAGATTTAATTTTATTTAACACTGCTATTAATTCATCATATTTGGTTACTTGTTCTTGTGCTGCTTTTTTCAAGTCTTCATTTGAATATTCAGCATTCATTATTATCGAATTACTTTCACGGAATTTTGTATATTTATCAATATATTTATTCCATAATTCTAAATATGAGTCAAGATCTTCTTGATTTTCTTTTTGCACATAAAATAAAACTTTTGCAGATTCATAGGCTGCTTCTTTTAATAATTTATTTAAAGAAGTTTTATCTTCAGAAGATAACTCCGATGTATAAACTGAATTGTCTGATGCAAGTTGTGTTAAATTAATTGATTTAATTTTTGAAATTCTATTTAATTCTTTTAGTATCTGATTTTCTTTAATTGTAAAAGATGAATCTTGTTCTAAGTTAATGATTTTTATTAATTGCTTTCGTGCTGCAGCTTTTTCTTGTTCTGATGACGACTGATTGCTCATTAGTGCTATTCTTAGTAAAAGAATATCTCTATAAGTTAAACTTTGAAATATGTTTTCGTTAAACTCTTTAGAAGAAATTGTTGAAGAAAAATCAAGATGATTTAAAATTTCAGAAATATCCGCTGTTTCTAAATCAATTCCTGAAAAATTTAGTTTTTGAAAAATATATCTAAAATCACCAAGATACGTTTTAGCCAATTCAGATTGGTTGATGTATGTTAAAATATCAATTTGCTCCTGTGTTGTAAAGTTGCTAAAATTTTGATTATATTGAAGTTTTTTTAAGATTTCAACTAATATTTTAGCTTTCTCTTTTTCTTCATCGGATGCAGTTGTAGAGTCAACAATTGCTTGATATTTATTCTCTATTGCCTTTACCTTAGTTTTTCCTTCTTCTAGTCTCTTAATTGCTTGATCATTTGCATTTTTGTTTTTTGATCTAATTTCAGAAAATAATCTTTCAATTTCTGCATTGTTTAAATTGTAATAAGTATTTAATAATGCAACTTGTTGATTCAGTGAATTTGTTGTGATAGTAGTACTAGTTTTTAGTTTTTCAAATTCCTTATCTAATTTATCATAAACAATTTTTGCTTTTTCAGCTGCTTCTCTTACATTAATTCTTGGAGAAGAATTTAATTCATTTGATTCTTTCATTATCTTTTTAAACTGCTCTCTGTTTTCAGCAGCACTTAACTGTGAAAAGGCGATTGACAATTCTTGAAAATATAGTTTATTTTCTTCATCTTCATCATAAAACGGAACTTTTGAATCATTTCAAATTAATGTTGATGATGGATCCAAAAAGTATTCAAAACCTGTGTTAGACTCTGAAGCTCCTGTTAAGTAATCTGGTAAATTATGTAGATCTGTTCTATCTGGTGTGTATGTTAATTGGATGTAATCTCTTGTTAAAACTTCAGCTATTGAATATACATAATCAGTAAATTTTTGACTAATATCTGTATCTAGGCGCTGTTCATTATAAGTTAAAACATCATTTGTAGGTTTTGATTGAAAACCTACATTAACAACAGTTCCAGGTCCAAGATTAAGATTAGGGGAATTTGTAAAAGCTCAAACACCAAATAAGTAAAACGCATCAGAAATTGTTAATTCATTAACATTTTCAGTTGATAAGTTTAAACCTTCAAGTTTTTTAATCAAAGCTTCTTTTGTTTCTAAAGCAGTATATTCTGAATGCCTTTTATCAGGGTTTTCCATAACAAAATTTGATTGTATGAATGAACTTATACCTGTTACAGGGTGCATTAATTTTGCTAAAATTTCAAAATCATTTCCTAGTTTTACATTAGTTAAATAAACATTATATGCTGATTTTTCAAATAAACTCATTACATGATTTGCCAATTTTTGTTCATCGTTAACAACTTCATTTAATTGATCTTCACTTGAAAAATTACCTGCTTCTATTTCAGATTCAACATTAGCAAGTAATGCTGCTTTGAATTTATTTAAATCGAATTTGGTTTTTGCATAATCTATATCAAAAACTTTATTTTTACCATCTGGACTTAGTGAAATTTTTGAATAATCTAGAGAAATAAAATCAAAAATATCAACTAAGCGATTTTTAGTTTTTGCACTATCAGCAAATGCTTCGTAAAAGTTGACTGTTGTTCTTCCTGCCTGAGCATTCATTACTAAGGTAGCGATATTTGGATTATTTGTAGCGTCGGCAACATGATATAGTGCTTCTGAATTAGCTGTTGCTTGAGTTTGTATTAGTGCACCTAAACCTGAAGGTCTGGTACCTATTGCATATGCATTTTGATTTAAAGGAACTCTCCCACCTAAGTTCCTTATAACAACATCTCTAGAATCATAAAATCTTGCTCCATTAACTGTTGTTGGGTTTGGAACAAATGAATACATGACATCTGAACCTGTTTTAAATGTTTCTACTACATCAATGAAATTTAGAGATGTGTAAGCATGTGACCAACGATTAACAATTAAATCACCATTACCTGCAGCTCTAATAAAAGTATTTATGTCTCATGCTAATGAACCGTTGTCATAAAAATCACTTGTGTCAATTGGCAAATTAAGGTATTGTCTAATTACAGGCTTTGTATATGGATTTTGATTATCTTTTCAATTAGCATTGTAATGAATATAATTTTTTTCATTTTCATTGAAATTATTTTCTCAAAACTTTTTGAAATAATCTTCTGTATTAGCTAGGTAATATCCACCTGCACCCTCATAGGTAATAAAAGTTGGTCCATTTGTAAGTGATGTTGAACCTGATTCTCATCCATTATTAGTGTAAGGTATTTCAATTAATTTTAAAATCGTTCCTTGAATTTGTTTAACGATCGCTTCATCAGTTTCAGAAATTTCTTTACCAACTTCAGTTGAAATTACTGGAGAACCGTCTTTATTGTGTATTAAAATTTCTGCAATTTTCTTCGAATTTTCTTCGAATTTTACTACTTGAGGCATTCCATCTACAAAAAGAATTGCTTTGCCTTGTCCATCTTTTATAAATGTCTCTCCATTTTGAGGAATAGCAGCCTCTTTAAATGAAGCTTTTCCATTTTCATCAAAAACGTAATATTTAGCTGTTCCTTCAATTGAAGGATTTAGTGTACCTGAATAAAAATCAAAAGCATTTAGTAAAAATAAATCAGACAAAGTAACCCCTCGCTCTTTTGCTGCTTGCTTAAGCCCATCAAAGGTTTGTAAAAATCTTCTCTTTGTATTAGAAAGAGTTTCGGAAACATTTGTGTTATCTTTGCTACCAAAAATTAAGTCATCAGTTTCAACAACTTCATTTCCGTTTTCATCTGTTCAACTATATTGCGGAAAATCCCCTGCTCCATTTTGAGTTATATTTTTTCTATCAAAATTTATTTTGCTTGTACGTGCTTTTAGATATAAATTATAAACATCTGAATCAACAAATGAGTCGTAGTTTAAACCAGCTCTAGGGCTAACACCACCAACAACGGCATTAGTTTTTTCACCAACATCTTTTAGATTTTGTAAGGTTGTATGGTGACCATATTCGTGAGCGCCGACATATTTTAGAAAATCTGTACCTACACCTTTAAAATTAGGATCAGTCGCTTTTAGCAAGTATAAAAAACTTACACGATCATTGGTTGTGAATCCTTTATAATTTCCTGTTTCAATACTATATTCCATTACACCTTTATCATTAATTTTTCTAACTAAATGTTCTCCAGATAAATCTTTCAATAAATAAGGAAATTCACGTGCAACACGATCTAAAAGTCCGTCATATATCTGTGAGTAAATAGAAAATTCACGGTATGTCGAACCGTCTTTACGAGTTTCTAGTTCTTGATTTATTAAATATGGATTAACAAATCTTTTGTAACCGACTGATCTAACAAAATCATCAAATAAATTTAATTTTTTCTGGTCATTAGAATCTGCCTCAATCATAAATGTTCTTGTCGTTGTTGGTTCACCATCTTTTACTAATGAAATTGTTAGAATATTATTAGAAACATCTAAGGCTGAAACCTGATATTTGTGGATATTACTAATTTTAAAACTTGTTCCTAGGATATTTGTTGCAGATTGTAAGTTTTTAAAAAACCTTTCAGTAGTTACTCCATTAATAGTTTCACTATTTAAATAAACAAATGTTTCCTTTCCTTTTTCTTGTGAAGCGTATTGTTTAATGTTTGCAAAATCTCTAAAAATTACAAAGTTATCTGTTACTTCTTTTTGTGCTTTTTCTAAAGCACTTAAGATATTAATAGATTCATCATCAACCGATAAATTGCCAAGATGCAACTGCGATGAAAATGTTTCTTGCTCATTTGAAAAATTCAACTCTAAACGATTAGTTGAAGCGTAATTATTTAACCTATCAACTTCATTTCGTAAATATGTACCCAATGAAGATGACTGGGCTGCTAAAATTGAAGTTGATGTTAACCTAACTTTATGTGCTTTTTCACTTGAAAAAGTTAGATTAGGATATAAACTCTTAAATTGTGACTCTAAATCAGTTAAATTCTTAGCAAAAAACAGGTGATCTCTAATAGTTAGATCAATTGTTGTTTCATTTTCACGATAAATATAAAACTCTTTACCTTTTAATAAATTTAAAAATTGGATAGAGCGATAAGTTATTATACTTTCGTTTTCATCCGAAAGTTTTAAATTAGCTAGAGCGTTCATTAAATTAACATCTTTTAAATAATCATTAATTTCATCAACGTTTAAAAACTTTTTATTGTTCAACTGAAAAAGTAGTTTATCTGCTGAGTTGGATTTTCCAGCTGTAGTTGAATATAGAGGTAATGATCCATAAAATGAATCGGGGTAAAAAACAATTTCAGCATTTTCTTTTGCGACATTTGAATGTTGACCAAGGGTAATATTATTACCATTTTGTTTCACATTTTTCTTAATGTTAAACGCTTTCATGGTCACAAGATCAGGCCCTCAAGCAACATTTTCACTGAATCAAGTGGTGTATTCATGGAATTCTTTAGCGGTTATGGCATCTGTATAGTAATTTTTGAAAGTACTTGGTCCAATTTTAATAAATTGCACTGGTGTTTGACCTTTATATTGTTTAAGGTGTCACTCTTTAAATTCAGCAATAGTTTTTTCTTCAGCTTTGCTGTCTTCATATTTATTAAAAATGTTATATTCTTTATCAACCACTTTAACGTGTTCACCATCTGGACTAAGAATTGCAATTAAAATATGTTCTTGAACAGGGTCAACAAAGTAACTAATTGGGGCTGTTTGTGAATAGTTAATCTGATTTAATGAAGGGTTATTAACTAAATTTTTATTATCACTAAATTCTTGATTAACTGCTTTATCAATGGCAATACCTGCAAAAACTACACCAACAGCAGCTGATAAAGATGCTGCAGCAATTGCGAATTTACCTCATGTTGGGATTTTTTTCATAAATCCTCCTTTAATTTATTTAATATTTTCCTTGTTTTCAATCTGCTAATTCTTCAGCAGTTGCTAAAATGTAGTGACCTTCACGCACTTTCAATCATTCAGGTTGAATTTGTTGATTATAAGGGTGCATGTCAGGATCATAAACATAACCTACTAGTGAACCTTGTTTAGATTCTAAAGAAGGTACAGCATCTAGTAGTGATTTTGTATAAGGATGATAAGATCTTCTTGCAATATCTTCGGCTTTACCGATTTCAACAATTCTTCCCTTATACATAACAGCAATACGGTCTGAAACATATTCAACCATACGTAAATCGTGAGCAATTAACATCATGGTTAAATCGTATTTTTCTTTTAAGTCATTAAAGATATTAATAACTTGAGCCTGAATCGATACGTCTAGAGCTGAAATAGGCTCATCTGCTACTAATAAAGTAGGGCGCATAACTAAAGCGCGGCTAATTCCAATACGTTGTTGTTGTCCACCAGAAAATTCTAATGGATAACGATCAAGTACTGAAGTATCTAGACCAACTGATTTTAAAGTATCAATTACTCATTGTCTTTTAGGTTCAGCTAATGATTTAACTGTTAATAAGTGATTGGTTTTACTATTAGCAGAATCTAAATATTTTTGAAATTGAGCTAAAGTTTTATTTCTGCTAGGGTTAGCTTGTTTTAATTCTTCCATAAAACTAGTTTTTAAATAGTCTAGCAAGTTATCATCGCCATCGATATTGCGGTTTAATAATTGCTTACGATTTCATGATTTAGGTAGTACTAATTTAGCTTTTACTAACTTAGAATCTAAAATTTTTAAGACACTTTCAATGTGTAATTTTAGATATAAAGAACGCTGATGTTTTAAGTTATCAAGCCCTTCTTTAACTACGTTTCAGATGTTTTTATGGGGATTTAAACTACCACTAGGATCTTGGAAAATCATTTGCACTTTGTTCATTAAAAATTCACTCATGCTACGTTTTGCACTTGAATGTTTTTTAGGAACATGGCGACCAATTAATTCAATATCACCAAAACTACGGTTCACTAAGCCTGCAATTGTATTACCAATTGTTGATTTACCTGAACCTGATTCACCTACTAAACCTAAGATTTCACCTTTATAAATATTAAAAGATACATCTTTAATAGCCTTAAATTTATGTAGTGAAGTTCCATAAGTTACATCTAAATGACGAACTTTTAAAACAATTTCTCTGTCTTTAGATTCATCATCTAAATAAGCTTTTAAACCTTTTGTAGCATGGCGATATTTTTTATTATCGTAGCCAAAAAGTTTTAAACTTTTAGCAAAAATTGAATTATTAACATCTTCAAAAATCTGCTGACTAGCAAGTTGTTTGTTTAATTCAGCAGTTTGCATTTGTTCATGACTTGCCATTTAATTCCCACTTTCTTGAACCTTAACTGGTTCTTTTTTAGGACTTATTTTGATTCCTTTTAATGCTTTAAAAGGAGCCAAAAATCTTTTTAAAATGCTATCGTTTGTTTCTACAAACGGTGCTTTATTTTTGAAATAGCGTAACTTTGCTAGTTCAGCTTTAGTTTTTAATTGTTTTCAACTTTCTTGGTCTTTTTCAAAATAGTCTTTAACCAAAAAAGTTGGATTTAAGGCTTCTTCTAATTGAATCAGCCCTTTTTGAGCAATTGCTTGAGGATTTTCCATTTGGTTTTTACTTCAAATTTGCTCGATTAATTCAGGTGGTGTAATTGTTTGTGCTTTTTCATTGTATAGTCATGAGCGTACAAAATGAGTATCACTAAAATATACATAAGGGGGTTCATGCTCAAAATCAATATCTAGAGCATAATCATTACGAATAGCGAAAGCATCACCTTTAATTGCGTTTAACGAAGAAGGCACGTTTCCTCTAATTGTTTTTAAGACAGTGTCGTTATTAACATCAGGCATTGAAGAAATTAAACCTCAAGTATAAGGGTGCAGTGGTTTTTTCAAAATCTCATCACGAGTACCACTTTCAACAACTTGACCTGCATACATAATGCTGATTCTATCAGCTATAGAAGCAACCACTCCTAAGTCGTGAGTAATGAATAAAACAGAAATTTTAAACTGTTTTTGTAAGTCACGAATAACATCTAAAACTAGAGCCTGAACAGTCGGGTCAAGTGCAGTAGTAGGCTCATCCATGATTAAAACTTTTGGTTTTAAACTGACAATCGCAGCTATTACAACACGCTGCATCATCCCCCCTGAAAGTTCATGGGGATAAAGATGCATCACTTTTTCAGGGTTATTAATTTTAGTTAATCTTAGATATTCAAGAGCCTGATTATAAGCTTCTTTACGAGTTTTAACAATCCCGTTGATTAACATTCCTTCAATAATTTGTTTACCAATTTTAATAGTTGGATTTAAAGTTGACATCGCATTTTGAAAAACTGCAGAAACAATTTTTCCCCTATAAGTAGAATTTTCTCAATCTTTAAAAGAAAATTGTTGCACTTGGTTATTAAAAAGTCTAATTGATCCTGATTCAATTACTGAATTAGTTCCAGTTAAACCATATAAAGTAGAACAGATAACACTTTTACCTGATCCTGATTCACCAATGATGGCGTGCACTTCACCTTCATAAAGTTTTAAACCTGTGCCACGAATAACTAAGTTACGATCTTTAGGTCGTGCTGGGTTTTTAAAATATAAAACTAAATTATCAACTTCAGCAACAACTCTTTTAGGTTCACCTTTAATCATTTCTGTTTGTACATTTTTTTCAAAACCTTCTCAATCAAAGTCTTCAACTTTGCTCGAAGGTCTAAAAATGGTGTTTAAAAAAGGTAGTTGTGAAAGTTTTTGTTTAGTGTTTTTAACAAGGATATAACTAGTTTGACCTTGTTTTTTTAATCAAGATTTTTCTTTATCTTGTTTGTTTTGATTTTCTTTTTTCATTAGCTTACCTTTGTCTTCTTAATGCATCCTGAGTTGCATTTCCGAATAATTGAATTGAAGTTGTGAATAAGATCAAGATAAATGAAGGTAGTAAAACATAACGTGGATATAAGGTTATGATTTGTGCTCCTGAAGTAATTAATGATCCTAAAGTAGCAGTATTAGGTAAACTTAGTCCGATAAATGATAGACCAGTTTCTGCTAAAACAGCACCTGGGATAGAAAATACTAACTGAGTTATTAAGATAGGAATAATAACTGGGATAAATGATCTTAAGATTTTGTATTTAGGTGTACCTAAAACAATTGAAGCTTTTACTCATTCTAGAGATTTAGCACGTTTAACTTGAGCACGCACCTGATTGGCAGTTCCTATTCAGCCCGAGATGACTAAAGAACCTACGATAGTGAAAAAACTTGGGTTGAAAACAATTGTTGCCAAAATCATGATGATGATGGTAGGAATGTTTGAAAGAATCTTGATTAAAAATTGTAAGACACGGTCAACTCCTAAAAAGTAACCCATTAAGATTCCTAAAGTAACACCGATTACAATATCAATAATTGCTGCTGAAATAGCAATTGCTAACGAGAATCTAAGACCGTGTCATAACTGTGCTCATAAATCACGACCTAGTTGGTCAGTTCCTAAAATATGGTTTTCACTAAAAAATGGTAAGAAACTTTCATTAGGATTTAAAGTTGATGGATCAACTGTTGTTAAAGGAATTATTAATGCAGCTAAAACTAGCATAGCAATGATAATTACTCCAAAAACACCACCTCAATTACCTGCAAAACGGTTAATAAATTCATTTAATGGTTTACTTTTAGCATGAATATGTGCCGTTTCTCTTGTTTCAGCAATTTTTTCCATTATCTTAAAAGATAAATAGTTAAAAGGCTGAGCAATACGATTTGGTGCATAGATTTCACTTGAAATAGCTTTTGCTGATGAATTGTTTGCCATAGATTAATGTCCTCCTCTTCTAATTCTAGGATCGATCAAGCGATATAGAATATCTCTTGAAGTATATGATAATATTGTCACAAAAACAAATACTATCACTAAAAATAATAAGATTGAATAATCCTGTCCAGTGATTGAATTTAATAATAATCCCCCTGAACCAGGAATATTAAAAATTTGCTCGATAAAAATTGAACCGATAAAACTACTTAAAACAACTGCAGGGAAAAAGGTTGCAATTGGGAATAAAGCAGGTTTTAAAGCATGTCTTCAAACAAATCTGCTTTTGCTTACTCCTTTTAAGTAAGCAAATTTAGCATGCACAGAATTTAACTCGCGGTTTAATTCTGTTCTAATATAGCGCACATAAACAACAATTGAACCAAGTGATAAAGCTAATGAAGGTAAGATATATGTGGCTGCATTATTAGCATCAAAAATATAAGGAATTCCAATTTGACGTCCAATTAATAATAATAGTAATGAAAATACTAATGAAGGAATTGAAATCATAATTGAAATTACCAAAGTAGATGCATTATCTAAAATCCCTCCAGGATTTTTACCTACTAGAATTCCTAGTGGAATTCCGATTACTAAAGTTATGATAACTGAGATGATACCAACTGAAAAAGATGTACCAAAACGGGCTCAAATAAATTCATTGATTTCCACTGTTGGAAACAATGATAAAGAAATCCCAAAATCTCCTCTAAATAAACCACCTAAATAGTTTAAATAACGTTGAAAAACTGGTAAATCTAGTCCAAATTGGGCTCTAATAGCAGCAGCTTGTGCTTCATTTAAACCACTAGTTAAAGTTGTAGAACCAGGTACTACTGATAATAAGAAAAATACTATCGTAATAACTATTCAAGAGATGATGACAAATTCTATTAAAATCTTTAAAGCAGTTAAAAAGAAACTTCAGTATTTATTTTTAAAATCAAAGATCCTAGAAAGGGGGTCTTCAACTTGTTGAATTTTTGCTTGACTGAAGATTATTGCTTCGTTTGAAAATTTCACTTTTCCTCTTTTCTTAAAAATATTTATGATCACTTTTTATGATCTAGATTCGAAACTTAATAAAAAAAATTAAAGTATCTGTTTAACACTTTAATTAATTATTATTTATAAAACTTTTTATAACTTGTTTTAAACAGCATTTACTTAATTTATTGTGATTTTATTGATTAAGTAAAAAATTATAACTAATTAAAGTATTTAACTTTTCTTCATACACCATATAGCGTTTAATATTATCAATCTTAGTAGTGTTTGCAGAAATATTAAAAGTATCAATGAATTTGGCAAATTCATTAATTAATGTTAGTTTTATGTTTCATGTTTGAAAACTTAACATCTTTACTTCCTTTAGTTTTATTAAAATTTCTAGACTAATTTTAGCACGATTTTTAAAAAATGCAAATAAAAAATTAACAAAGTTTATTACATAAAATTTAGATGATTTTTTAGCTAATTTGCACTGTTAAAAATAACTGATTTATTATTTTTGGTTTGTTATTTTTAAAGTCTAAAAAGTAGTACTTCAACAACTAACGACATAGAATTTTTTTTAGATAAATATTTTTTTAAATTTTTTGAAGTAATTTTGCAAAACATTATTAAAACTAAAATCAAGTGAATTCAGTCCATCAAATACAGAAAATGCTTATTTTTGGCTATTTTTAACATAAACTAGCCACTAATAAAAATTTTTAGGCTAAATTAAAGTCCTAACATTCAAATAAACCATCAAGATTTTAGTGACACTGAAATTTTTAATTATTTGTTAAAAAAATCAATTTTATTGTATAATAGTGATGTCAAGTTGCTTAGATTTCGCACTTGACCTCGATCTAATGATTTTGAGAATATATGAAATCTTATATCTCCTTACACAAATTGCAAGCACATTGTTTTTCAATTGTGCTTTTCTTTTTACCTTTTTTGTAAAGCTAAAAAAATAATGACATGATTAACTCATGTCATTTTAATTTGTTTTAGTAATACTATTTCTTTGATAAGTTTTCAATTCGTGCATCAAGATCACGAATTAATTCAAGAATGGATTTAGTGCGCTCGTTATAATCATTATCTAAAATCCCGTTTTCAATTTTAAAACTTTCTTCAGTAATGGTAATTTTAATAGGCGCTAACTCACCAGCTGCTCGAGCAAGTTCTAATTCTTCATCATGCTTTTTACTTAAATTAATTTTATCTTGTTCATACTTAATTTTGATTTGCTCAATATTTTTAATTCAACTATCTTTTTCTCTTTTAAGTTCTTCGATAGTTTGGGCAGTACTGTTTTTATAATTTGTTCAAATTGGCATATTAATAACATTCCTTTTCAGATATAGATATTTATTAATAATATACCTAATTTTGAAAACTTTAATAATTTTTTTGGCTTTTTTATTTTGTTGTTAATTAGTTTATAGTTATTAGCAATGCACTAAAGACTAATAAAAAACTGGCCTTACCAGTTTAATTATTTGATGATTTTAACTATTTTTTGTCTTTAAGAATACTTAAAATTTGTTTTAAAGTATCTTCTATACCATCAATTCTTTTGTTGGTTTCATCGATTTTTTTATGAATTAATTGATTGTTTTCATCGATCTTTTTATTAGTTTGTTCATTGTTTTCGTTGATTACTTGAAGAAGTTCATTTTTTAGATTATTTAATCCTGTGGCTAATTGTTGACTAAAATCTTTTCTTAATTCATTGGCTACTTTATCTGTATATATTTCTCATTCTGGTTTATTCAAAGGTTTTGGATCAGTTCCACCACCTTGACCATTATCGCCTCCTCCATCTGGAGTATCAATATCTTCTTCGCCACCATCGATAATAACTATTTCTTCACGTTCTCTCAATTCACCGACTACTTCATAAATAAGTCTATATTTTTTTCTATCATCACTAAACTTTTCAACAAGTTGAACTTCTTTTAAAACATAATCAATTTTACGTGCTAGTAAAATCTTGTGAATTTTACTTACAACAAAATTATCTATTTTATCTTTAATTTTACCTTTTATTTTCTTGACCATCTTACTTAAATTATAACCAAAATATTTTGAATTAAATAAGAGATTTTGCACAAAACAAAATCTCTTATTTTTTATCTTTAAGAATACTTAAAATTTGTTTTAAAGTATCTTCTATACCATCAATTCTTTTGTTGGTTTCATCGATTTTTTTATTTGTTCGATTATTGTTTTCGTTGCTCACTTGAAGGAGTTCTATTTTTGCATTAGATAATTCTTGACTGAATTTATGTCTTAGTTCATCTCGAACCTGATTCATATATATTTTTCATTCAGGATCATTCGATAAATTTGGTTTAATTTCTCCACCATTTCCATTGTTTCCATCTTCTCCACCTAAAGTATTGGTATTTTCTTGTTCACCACCATCGATAATAATAACTGTTTCTTCTCGCCCTTTTAATTCACCGATTACTTCATAAATGAGTTTATATTTTGTTCTATCATCACTGAACTTTTCAACTAAATGCACTTCTTTTAAAACATAATCAATCTTGCGAGCTTTTAAAATATTATGGATTTTGCTGATTGCAAAATTATCTTTTTTATTCTTAATTTTGGAACTATTCTTTTTAGTCATATATTTAAATTATAACTAAAATAATTTGAATTAAATAAGAGATTTTGCACAAAACAAAATCTCTTATTTTTTATCTTTGAGAATTTCTAAAATTTGTTTTAAAGTACTTTCCAAACCATCAATTCTCTTGTTAGTTTGTTCATTGTTTTTATTAATTACACTAAGAAGTTCGGCTTTTGCACTATATAATTCTTGACCAAATTCTTTTCTTAATTCATTTAATCCTTTTTTTAGTTTTTGACCAAATTCTTGCCTTAGATCATCTCGAACCTGATTCATATATATTTTTCATTCAGGATCATTCGATGGATTTGCCTTAATTTCTCCACCTTCTGCATTATTTCCATCTTCTCCACCTGGAGTATTGGTATTTTCTTTTTCGCCACCATCGATAATAATAACTGTTTCTTCTCGCCCTTTTAATTCACCGATTACTTCATAAATGAGTTTATATTTTGTTCTATCATCACTGAACTTTTCAACTAAATGCACTTCTTTTAAAACATAATCAATCTTGCGAGCTTTTAAAATATTATGGATTTTGCTGATTGCAAAATC
>NZ_NQNY01000012.1:27637-41713 GCF_002276225.1 Mycoplasmopsis agassizii
AACTAAATGCACTTCTTTTAAAACATAATCAATCTTGCGAGCTTTTAAAATATTATGGATTTTGCTGATTGCAAAATCATCTTTTTTCTGTTTAATTTTGGAACTATTCTTTTTAGTCATATATTTAAATTATAACTAAAATGATTTGAATTTATTTCTAGAATTTAATAAATAATAAAAAATATGTACAATCTTTTTCTTCAATCAGAAAAAGTGGTACATATTTGTAATTTTAAAATAACTATTTTAATAATTTAACTAATTAATTCTAGGCAACATAATAAATAATTACGCCGATAATAATTCCTAAAATTGCTAATAAAATATTAATAACAAAAGTTGTGATTGAAGCATCTGAAGCAATTACATTTTGCTCACTTTGATGAATTTGTCTAAGTCATCAATTGTTAACTTGCTTTTGCTTTTTTTGCTCAAGTTGTTCTTTTGTGTATTTATTTTTTAAGTTAAATGGTCTCATTAAATTTTGGTATAAACCTGTTTTTAGCGAAATAATCATTAATAAATTAACTGCTAAGGAAACACCAAAAAGTGCCATAGTTATATTTGCTGGATTATTGTTTTGCCCTTGAACTAAAGAGGTAATTAAAATAATTAAAATAACTATTAGGTTTCAAACTATGATGGAAATTATTTTTCTTCAAGTTCAACTGGCAATAAATTTTCTTCAAAGTAGAGAAAATTTATTTAACTGCTTTTGCTTTTGCTTGTTCATTTTTTAAACTGCTCATCATTAGCATAAAGGTTATGATCCTGATTAATAAAATGCATTTTCGGCTTATTAGGATAAGCTTGTTCCATTAAATATTGCAAGGAGAAATTGCTTGCTTGAAACGGTATATTTGCATTTGATAATTTAGGAATTGAATCAAATAAATTAATTGTGTAAGGATGTAGTGGGTTATTATAGATTTCTCTAGTTTCACCTTCTTCAACGATTTTACCTAAATGCATTATATGAATCTTATCAGCGATATATTCAACCATTGATAAATCATGAGCAATAAAAATTAAAGCTATATTATTATTGCGACATAAGTCTTTTAATAGGTTAACTACTTGTGCTTGGATTGAAATATCTAAAGAAGCAATCGGCTCATCAGCGATAATAACTTTTGGATTTGAAATTAAAGCTCTAGCTATTACAATTCTTTGACGCTGTCCTCCTGAGAATTCATGAGGATAGCGGTAAGCAAATTGGCGCAATAACCCTACTTTTTCTAATGCGTTAAAAATTATTAATCTTAGTTCAATCTTTTTAACTAATCATTTTGATCAAGGTCTTTTGATCACGCCAAAAGTATGTTTTAGGTTTTGAAAATCTTTAGCTAATAATTTTTGTTCAATCACAAATGATTTAACATTGTCTTGGCGACTTTCAACTTTTGAACGATATGATTTAACTAAAGTTTTATAGTCAAAATCTTTTGTTTTTAATGGATTAGTTTTTAATCAAATAAAAAATTCTTTTAATTTTGCTTTAGCTTTATCTCTTAGAATTTTATCTTCTAAGTTAGCCTTTTTAAGATCTACTAAAATAACTGCTTGATTGTTTAAAACAATCGCTAGTTCTTTATCAAATTTTTCTTTAAAATTAGCAGTAATTTTGTCATAAATTTCTTGTGCTTTAGCTAAATTATTTTCTGCTTCACTTAAAGGATAACGTTCTGCAGAATTACCACTCATTTGTTTAATTTTTTCACTTAGTTGATCCATTTTTGACTTATGTTCAGCAATTTTTTTGTTTGCATTTTCTAAACGCTTGTCGCTTAATTTAGTGTATTTACTTAGATCAATTTGGAACTTAGTTTTAATTTGATTTTCAATGTCTTTGCGATCAAAAATCTTATCATTTGAAGTAATAGTTTTTAATAAACCTGCGTTATATGAATTAACTAATTCAATTAAATTTTCAATTTCTTGAGCAGGTAAAAAACTAATTTTACCATAAACTGATTTTAACTTTTTAATAGCAAGTTGATTGATCAACTGCTTTTTATAATTGTAATTATAAATAGCAGGATCGATTGCTTTTAAACGCCCAAATTTATAATATTTATAATCTTTTTGATATTCAATAATATAGTTTTTGAAAACGTTTTTTGCTCTTTGTTCATTTGATCTTTTAGTATGCAATAACTTTTTATGCTCAATTTTTAAGTCTTTTAATTCACGAGTTGCATTATATTTTTCAAGAGTAATTTTTTGTAGAATCTTAGCAACTTTTAAAGATCTTTTTGCATCTTTAAGTTGCTTTTCATCATCTTCTAAATCACTTGTGCGATATTCATGTTGGTGTCTTCTATATAAAGAATCTAGTTTTTCACTAACATCATAATAACGATTAATAACTTGATTACCAAAAGCTTGATCATCTTCATAAAAAACTAATAAAGCATTAAAAGCATCTTCATAAGTTTGAAAGTTATTAAAATTTAACTTCTCAAAATTACGATACTTTTCAAGTAACATGTTGGTAGTTTTTAAACGCATTTTCAAAATTGAATTTTCTGCTAAAGTAATTTCTTTTAAAAATGTATATTTAAAAGTTGACTTAACAAGATCTCAATCTTTAAAAAAGTCGGCATATTTTTCTTTTAAGATACCATTAACTACTAATGGTTCTTTTAAAATAGAAAAAACATTGTGTTGAGGATTTAATGAAGTATGAGGATCTTGGAAAATCATCTGCATATTCTTACGCATAAACTTATTAGTATTACGGTTAATTTTTTTACCTGAAATAACTTTACCATTTAACGTTACTAGTCCACTATAATCATCATAAAGTCTGATTAAACTGCGGCCTACTGTAGTTTTTCCTGACCCCGATTCACCTATTAGTCCTAAAATTTCTCCTTCTTTTAAAGAGAAAGAAACTTCATCAACTGCTCTAACAACGCCTGCTCCTGATGTGAAATATTTTTTAAGATTAGTAACTTTTAAAACTTCGTTTGGATTGTTCTTCAAATTCATTATTGAAATACCTTTTTTAGAACTTCTAACCTTTCTTTTAATTTTTCAGGAATATCAACTTGAGGTGCATCTGGATGTAATAATCAAGTTGCTGCATAATGTTTTGAAGCAACTTTAAATAATGGTGCTTCTTTTTTAAAATCAATTGCCATCGCATAATCATTACGTGGAGCAAAAGGATCACCAACATGTAAATTAGCCATGTCAGGTGGGGTACCTTTAATGTTATATAAAGATTTTTCTTTATCTTCAGGAATAGATTGTAATAGAGCTCATGTATAAGGATGTCTTGGATTTGTAAAAAGCACATTTTTAGGTGCTTTTTCCACAATACGCCCTGCATACATCACATAAATATAGTCACAGAACTTAGCAACAACTGAAATATTATGACTAATAAAAATAATTGAGATATTATAATCTTTTCTAATTTGTTCAAATAAAGCTAAAACTGAAGCTTGCACAGTTGGATCAAGTGCAGTTGTAGGCTCATCTGCAATAATTAATTTTGGTTTCATTGCCACAACCATTGCAATTACAATTCTTTGTTTTTGTCCACCACTTAAAGCATGTGGATAAGAATAAAATCTTTTTTCAGCATCTCTAATACCAAAAGATTTTAAAAGATTAATTAAATAATCTATTTTTTCTTTTTTAGTTTTAAAACTTTTATCATGCTTAATCGCATCTAATAATTGTTTACCTATTTTACGAGTAGGATTTAAACTAGTTAAAGGATCTTGAGGTATGTAACCAATTTGATGTCCTCTGATTTTACTTCATTGGCTATCTTTTTTAGTTTTTAATAAAGGTAGCATATCTAGTTTTGCTAAAGACATTTTTTTAGCTGAAACAATCGCACCTTCATTAATATTTAATAAAGATTTAGAACTAACTGATTTACCCGATCCTGATTCACCTACTAGTCCAACAATTTGTGCTTTATCAACTGAAATATCAACACCACGAATGATATTGATTAAACGGTTTCTTCCTTTTTTAAAACTAATTCATAAATCTTGTACATCTAGTAAAAGATTAGATTTAGTTGTTGCATCTTTTCAATTTAAGTTATCTTGTGGTTCACTAGAAACTACTTGCGGTGCTTCTGATTTTAGGTTTACTTGTGTAATTTTATTTAACTTTTGTTTTAATCCTGCTAATTTAGTTGTTTCTTTTTTTACTTTTGTTTGAGAAACTTGATCTTTATTTTGTTCTTGATTAACCATTATTTACTTCTTTCAAGACGTGGATCTAAAGCATCATGTAGACCTATAGCAACAAACTGAAGTGAAATAGTTACTGATAATAAGATTAACCCAGGAAAAACTAACACTCAAATATTATTACTATAATCGTTAATTGCTCGACTCAAAACATTTCCTAAATTTGGATCTGTAGGGTCATTTAAAAATCCTAAAAATGCTAGTGAAGAAATCAAGAAAATTGCTGATGGAATTCTAAGAACATATGAGTTAAATAATTTTCCTAAAATAGAAGGTAAGATATGGAAAATAATTAATCTCATTTTTGATGCACCTGCTGCTTGAGCAGCAACAACAAATTCTCTGTCTTTCATGATAATTGTTCAAAAACGAGCACCTGAAATAGGGTCAGCCCAGTTGATTAGTATTAATGATAAAGTTAACGACCAAATATTAGTACCCAACAATGAAACTAAAATAATGAAAAATACAATTTGAGGTAAAAGTTGAAAAATCTCAACAGTTCTTAAAAAGATTGTGTCAATTCATTTACCTACGTGGAACCCTAAATAAATACCTACAAATACTCCTATCATTGTTGTAACTGTTGAAACTAAAAAAGCAACTCCTAAAGATTGACCTGCCGCAATTCATGTACGAGTTCATACATCTAAACCATCTTTATTTGTGCCTAAAATTGAATTTAAATTATAAGCATTAACTGTTTGAAGTATGTTATTAAATTGTTCTGCATTAGGTGCAGTATTTGAATTTGCTAAAGTAAATGTTTCAACTGCATTAGATAAAAGTTGTAATCTTAAAACATCGTATGCATTATATGTTGCAAGTGTTTCACCTATAACATCTCCTGATCGAGATTCAGGCAAAGGGAAATTATAGTATTGATTATATAATTCATAAAGCCTATTTATACTTGTTAAATTTGTTGTAGATATTTGTCTGTCAACAATCATAGGATTTGATGCAGGGGGTAAACCGTTTGTGAAAAACTCAGAACTATTTGCAATAATTTTTTCTGTTGCTGAAAATGTCGAAACTAAAGGTGCAATAATAACAAACGCTAAAATTATTAATAAAAGAAAAAACATTGCAGAATAAAATGGGTTTTTAAAAAAACGTTTTAAAATTTCAATTGAATTTTTTTTAGGCTTACCTATTAATTCAGAAATTTTATTTTGTTCAATATCTATCTTCTGAAAATCAACAGCTGTTAGATTTCCTAACTTATATCTTCTATTAAATTCTTTATTGTCCATTAACAATTCCTTTCTCTTTTTTTGCATTATCTGATTCAAGTTTTCTTCGTTTAAATCATCAGTAAATAACTTTGAAAATATCGATGTTTGCTTTATTTGCAATTTTGATTCGTGGATCTAAGAATGTTAAGGAAATGTCGATTAAAATTGACATCCCTAAAGTGATTGCTCCATAGAAGGAAATTGTCCACATAATTAGATCTAATTCTCCTGATGGAAATGCCTGTATAAATGTTGTAGATGTTCCTGGAATATTGAAGAATCTTTCGATGATGAAAGAACCACCTAATAATCCCGTAAATGATGGAACAACAATTGCAAAGATTGGAATTGAAATATTTCTAAAAACATATTTGAAGAAAATTGCACTTTTCTTCATACCTTTTGCTTTAGCGATTAAGATGTAATTTGACCCTAAAACATCTACTGTAATATTTCTGGAAGCACCTGCATAACCTGCCATTGAAATAATAGAAATTAAAAGAATTGGCATTAAAAGTGCAGAAACTGCCCTTGAATCGAAGGTTGCTCACCTTGGATCTAACCTTATTTGAAGACCTAGTTTAAATGCTAGCAATAGGAAAAACGGCGCTAGTACAAAACTAGGCAATGATATAAAAATTTTGACAAACAAATTTATTAAAAAGTCAATAAATTTTCCTCTATGGTATGCAGCAATAATACCTAGAGAAGTCCCAAAAAATGCTGAGAAAATAAATGAAGGTAAAACAAACCTGATTGAATAAGGAAGTGGTTCAAAGAATAATTCCCTTACAGTTGTTGTTGATGAAGGGGTATACATTGACCCTAAATCTCCACTAAAAATATCTCCAAGTCAAATGAAGTACCTTTGAATTACAGGTTTATTAAAACCTGCTGCTTCGCGAAGATTTTTGATTTGCTCTTCAACACCTGCAGTTGATCCACGGTCTAACAAAGAAATAAAAGGGTCTCTACCATAGGTAGCAAGCAATAAATAAGATATAAATGTCAAAAGAAATAAAGAAAGCAGAGCTAACCCTGCTCTTTTTAAAAAGTAATTAATCATGGTTATTAAAAATTATAATTATTTTGTTTAATTTTTTTAAAAAAACACTTAATTAATTATCTAGGTTGACAGCCATATCTCTGAAAGCCTGATGTCCATCAATTTGAGTTGGTCTTCTTAAATATGCTTGTCTTAATCCGATTGTTGGTGTTGTTCCTTTTGATGCATATAAATGTCTTGCAACAACAGGACCAATTTGAGCTTGAAGGATAGTTAACTCACCTGCCAGTTTTATCAATTCATCAGTTGTTGCATCGTTTGCGTATCCTGCAACAAATTCAGCTAACTGTGCATGAAAATCTAATTTAGTTGAAATATCTTGAGTTTTATACCCTGATAAAACATCTTGTAATCTACCTCCATCATCACTTGGCATTGATGCTAATTGCTCAAAAGTTGTGTATTTTGCAGCAGTAAATGTTTGTCCTTCATCTGATGAAACGAAAGAAGGCAAAATGAATTTCTTATCAGTAATAGCTTTTTGTAATGCTTTACCAAATTTTGTAATTTCAGGAAACGGGTTTGGTTTTGTAGAATCAAGCAATGCATAATATGCAAGTGCAGGAACAAGTTCACTTTTATCAGAATGCATAAGACCACTTATACCACTTCCTATACCATCATAATCATAACCTCATCCTGTTGCTTCACTTTGTGATTTACCTTGAGTAACTGCAGGATAGAATTCTTCTGTATCTTTTGGTTCTAAATTTCAAGGTTCAAGTCTTGAATCTAGTGATTTTACCAATTCAATATATGCTTTGTTTGATGCAGTATCTTTAGCACCTGGATTTGTTCAAGGATATATAATTGCTCATTTAATTTTATCTGTACTTTGTAAGTTATTTGCTTGATAAAAATCATCCAACAATATTTTCATTTGTGCTTTAACAACATCATATGCATATGTTTTATATTGCTCATTCAATAGAGAACCTTGACTCGCTTTTGCTGTGTTTAATGTTGGTGTAATTGTATCAGATTGTTCACCACCTGAAGTAGATGTATTAAATTTGACAGAATTTAAATCCTTGTCAAATACTTTAGCAATATTTACTTGATCAGAGTGTTGTCTAATAGTATCTGTTGATTTTGCATTGATTAACCCATCAGGTGCAAATCTTGAAGTTCATGATGTATATTCATCACCTAACAATTCACCTACATTTTTCGCATAGTTTCATGCTGCTTGAAATAGAGTTCTAAATCTTAATCCTGTGCCATGGTAAAAAGTTTCAGTAGTTGACTTTGTACCTTTTACAAGTAGTTCTTCAGCAGTTGCTCCTCACATTAATTTTGCAAAGTTATCATTATAATATTTATATTCACCATTTGAAACTAGTTTATCAAAAGCTGCTTTAGCTTTTGCTTCATCTGTATCCAATTTTGAAGGTTGAACAACAGGCAAGGTTCGCATCAATAATGAAGTTCTTTGTTGAGGAACATTGTATTGACGTCACTCGACTTTAGCTTCTGCTTTTTCAGATTCTTTTAATGCTGTATAATCTGTTGCAGCAACGTCACCTGCTTTAAACAATAGAAAATTATCAGAAGCAAATGAATCTTTTTTCTCCACATATTTTTCTACATATTCATTAACAACATTTTTTGCATCAGCAAATGATTTAATTACAAAGTGTTTGTTTTTCTTGAAAATATTGGTTTGTGTAATGCTATTTCTACTATTCATGTAATATGGTCCTGCGTATAAATATTGTTTATAAATATCTAATTGCGACTTTCCAGGAATAAGTCCATATGAATAAATAGCCATTTCAGATGCAAGACCTGTCGGGCTAATACCTAAATCAGCATTTCACTTACTATAATTTTCTTTTATATATTCTGAAGGAGCTGCAGCCATAACTGAATTATTAACAAATGTTTTTAGAAACATATTAGCAAAATCTGCAGTTTCTTTTAAGGGGTTAAAAGTTAAATATTCAATATTTTCAACTTTTTCTATAAATGTATCTCTTTTAACTAAATTCGAAGAATCTACACCAAATAGAGAAAATAAATATTCATTAGGATAAGAATCTTGATCTTTAAAGCGTGTTGTAACACCATAATTATCAACTAGGTTTTTATCGATTTCTTTAGAACCACCATTTGTTCTTCTAAAATCAGAGCTTAGTAATTTGGTTCTAACGAATGAATATCAAAAATCATCAATTTTAACTTCGTATTTTGTTGCATTACCTTGTCAGTCAACTCATTTAATTCCTGATTTAACTGAAATTTGTAATTTTCTTGCAGTGCTTAAATCTCTCAAAAAGTTTGGATGATTAATTGATTTTGTATCAGCACTTGAAGCCATTACAGATGAAAAGTTGCCATTTTTAGCACCCTCGATTTCATGTTTGTCGTTATCATAAATTACTACAGATCCATCTGATTTAGTAACACGGATATCCTTAGCAATTGTAAGTTCTAAATGATTTTGTGTTACATTTGTAATTTCAAATTTACCTTCTGATAGATTTTTATAAGTTGCCTCACCTACACCTACTTGACTTATTAAATTAGCATTTAATAAGTTTTGTGTAGTTAGGTTTGAACCACCGTATGAAGCAGTATGCTCAGCAGTATATGGTATTGTTTCATATTTAGCCTGGCTATTAATTTCATACCTTGTTCTTGCATCGATTGTATCATCTTCATTTGAACAAGCAATTGCTGTTGAAACTAGAGCAGTAGCTACTGTTAATCCTGAAAATAAAAGTAAATTTCTTTTTAATTTTTTCATATTTTTCCTTTGTTTTGTATTTATTTAAAATTTATAAAATAAAACTAAAGTATTTGTTTAATACTTTAGTTAATTATAGTTTTATTATAAATCTAATCTATTTGGAAAATAGTTTAGATATTAGAGAATTATCTTAAAAAAATAACTGGATAAATCTTCTTAAATTATAACTAATTAAAGTAATTAACTTTGAAACATCTTGGCAGCTTCATAGTTGCTACTACGTTTAAATTTTGTTTCTAGGTTAAGTGCAAAATATTTATTGTTGTATTCAACAATAAATTTGGTTTCAGTAATCTTTGATTCAAATCTTGAAATCATTTTGCTACTTCCTTTTAGTTAGATTTTTTATAAATTTCTGCAATCATTATATAGAAAAATTTTTAAATCATTCAAAAATTTTACGATTTTTAAATTTTTAAGAACTCGCTTTTTTATAACTATACATAAGCAAATTTAGTCCATAAAAAAATTAACCCACTAAAAGAAGGTTAATTAAATATTTACTTAAATTAGTTATTAATTTAAGAAGCAATTTAGATTTTACTTGCAAAGTAAATTCTAAATTGATAAAACAATTGTTAATGAGAATTATTAATAATTGCTTTTAATAATAGCATTGTTGCTGATGCTACACCATTAATAAATGGTGATTTACCTTTATCACTTGTAAAGCGCACGGTTGCTGCACTATCGGGTGCAAAACCACGGGTATAACCTTCTGAACCATTTCTTCAATCATTTACTAAAGTAATAAATCATTGACTATCTTTATATCAAATAAAAGTACCTGATTTAGTTCCGTCAACCATGTTAAAGTGTCATGGTCTACCATTACCTACATTAGTATTTCCTGTATGGTTTTGTAATCCACCAATTACTAGCGTTTCACTATTAGCACCAATTCATGCAGTTGGTGCTTTTCCATTAGACAAAATAGTCATTAATTCAACTGGGTTTTCTGTTGAACCCTTAACGTCACTTAATTTAAATGGATAAATTAAGTTATAGAAGTTAATAGGTGTTGGCGAAGTTGACTTAATTTTATCTCCCATAGCGTTAGCAAAATTTAATAACTTGCGTTCATTATTAGCATTTATTCTAGCAAAAGGTCTAATAAAGTTTGCTCAACTAGTAAATGTATTACCTGTTGATAATTCATTAAATACTAGTGAGACAAAGTGATTATTAACATCTTTGGTATAAGCACCTTTAACTGTTAAAAATAGTGGTAAGAACCCTTCAAAATCAGTTCTAAAAGTAACATCTTTAGTTTGATTATGATCTTCAGTTCTTCTTAATGTTGCTTTAAATACTAAACTAGCAGATGTAGTGTTAATATCTCAGGTCAGCATTTTGCTAGTGTCTACAAATTCAACGCCAGTAGTTGCTGTTTTAATTTTAGTATCATCTGAAGCACTGTTATTTAATAAATTAAAAATATAAGTTGAATCAGATAATTGACCACTAGCTAGTTTTTGAAATTCTTTAGCTTCATCTAAAGTAAGATTTTCTTTAACTTTTCAAGCATTAATTTCTTTAGCAAGATCTTCTAAACTATGTACTTGTCTAAAGCCAGTTAAAGTAACATCTTTACCATCAACTTCATCAAGTACTTCAGTTGTAGTTCCATCTAGTTTAAAATACTCTGTTTTTTCATTATGTAAACGAGATAAGTAGAAGTTAACTACTAAAGTACCTGTTTCATCATTAACAGCATTTTCTACTTTTGCAACTCTTAGTTGTAAATCAAGTGCCTTAACTTTAGAGACACTAGTTTGTAAAACACTAAAGAAAGTTCTTACAGCTTCATCAAGATTTTATGATGCTTCTTTAGCACTTCTAGTTGAACTTACTTCAATAGTAGTACCTTGAGAATTATAAATTTCTTTAACAGCTTCAGCTGTTGTTTGTAAGTTAGTTACAGTTACTTCTTTATAAGCTTCTGTATCTTGTAAGACACCTTCTAATGAGTATCATTTTTCAGCTTTTTTAAGACCTACTTTAACTTTTAAAGTACCTGTATCATTATCAACAGATTCTAAAGTTAAAACTACTGTGGCACCTTCAACATCTGCAGGCGCAACTCATAAACTACCAACTGTAGTTTCTAAATTTTCTTGAGTAACGCTAGCAGGTAAGATAGTTGTTGCATTTTCTAATGCTTTAGTTTCAGTAACTGTTTCAAATCAGGCTTTAACTAAAGCAATTGTTGGATCAACTTGTTGTTGACCGCCTTGCCCTTGTCCTTGACCTGGGTTTTTTTCAGCCTCTTTAACTTTAAAGCCACTTAAGACAATATCTTTACCAGCACTTTCTTTTTTATCAACTTCGCCACCTTCAACGTTAAATAATTTAGTATCAGTTTCAGCTAAAACAACTTTAACTGTTAAAGTACCATCACTATCTTTAGCACCTTCAGCAACTAATAATAGTGAAACAGTTAGCCCTTCAGGAGCAGCAGGTGCTTTACTTACAAAGCCATTAAGCACATCCTGAGTCACTGCGCTAGGTAATGTTTGTGCAACTGTAGTATCAGTTAATGCTAATGATTCAGGTAGTGATTTATAGTAAGCAACTGCTTTTTCAGCATTAGTTTGAGCAGTATTTTTAAAGCCACTAACTGTAACAACTTTAGCTACAACTGCTTGCTCATTAGCAGCAGTTGCTCCATCAGAGTTATATCAAGTTGTACCTTTTGATAAAGATACATTAACTTTTAAACTTCCGTTGACATCTTCAGAAGAATCTGCCACTAGTTTAACATGACTAGTAAATCCAGTAGGCACAACTGGCAATGATGTTTTTAAGTTTTCTGCTTTAAATTCAGTTACAGCACTAGGAAGTTGATCCTTAACAGCATCTGCTGCTGTATTAGTAGCAGGCACTGAATCGTATCATTCTTTTGCTAATTCAGCTTCAGTTTTAGGTGTAGTTGTAGCACCAGGAGCAACAAATTTAACTGTTATGTTAGCATCAGCATTAGCTTCAGGTTGCATAAAAGAAATTTTGATTTTTAAAACTGTTTGGTTTTTGGTTGTATCAGGAACTGCACCATTATTGTTTACAAATGTTGCTTGACCAATTGCGCTTCTAAATGCTGTTGCTGAAGTAGTGTCTAAAATTTTGTATAAATCATCAAAACTTTTTACTGCTGCTACAGCATTATTCATTTCTGTTAGTGTTGCATAAGTGTTTTTAGCACTTAAACTAGCATCTTGAACAGCTTTTGCTATTGAACCTACGGCAACTTTTCTAGTGTCTAAAAGACTGTTATTAGGTGGAGTTGGTGTTTGTGAACACGCAATCGCCGAAGAAACAGCAATAGTTCCAGCCACTAGAGTTGTCATAAATAAAATAGACTTTTTATTTAATTTTTTCATTAAATCCCCTTAATTGAAATTACGTAAAAATAGATAACTTTTAATACCGTTATTAATAAATTAATAAGGTCAGCAATTATTTTTACGTGCAAAATATAGCACTTTGTCAAAAAATTCGGGAATAAAAACACTTTTTGTAATTTTTTTAATTTCTGAATTATTTTTAATTATTATGTTGATTGATGAAATTAAAACTACTTTTTCAGAGCTAGTTTTAACAGATGGTTAAACAAAGTAGCAGAACAATTATTTATTAAATTATTAATAAACCTAGATTATCTTGCTTTTTTAATAGTCAAAGCTATTTTTTAGTAGATAAAAAAATGAACTTTTTTAAAAAAACTCATACAAAATAGATTAGTTTAAGATTTCAACAATTAAATTTTTATTAACCTTGTAGTTGTAACTTTTAATTTTTATCCTTTTCAATAAGTTCTAAAAGCATATCAAGTTTTTCATTAGTTTCCTTGTTTTGTTTTTCAACTTTGTCAAGTTTTTCATTCATTTCCGCGCGAAATTTTCCATTATCCTCTTTATTTTCATTTCTTACTTGTTGAATTTCAGTACTAATTTTAGCGTTGTCAGCTTTAAATTCAGCACTTAATATTCTTACTGCTTCTTTAATTTGCTCAATTGTTCATTGTTGTCATCATTGCAATCCTTGACCATTACCTCCACCAGGACCTGCGGTGGATCGATTATAGGTAAAAACTGCTTTGGTGTGCCTTCGGCACTATATTCAAAAAGTATTTTTCCGTCTTGATCAACTTCTGTTACTTTGTTTTTAACTTCTTGTAAGTCATAACCTTTATCCAGTTGGTCTATGAATTTATTTTCTTATTTATCCATATCTTTTTTATTATTGCATAGAAAAGAGCAAACAATAAAGTTTGCTCTTGCCTTTATAACTTTTACTTTTTATTCTTCTTAATAAGTTCTAAAAGCATATCAAGTTTTTCATTAGTTTCCTTGTTTTGTTTTTCAACTTTGTCAAGTCTTGAATTAGTTTCTGCATTCTGTTTTTCAACTTTGTCAAGTCTTTCATTCATTTCAGTGCGAAGTTTTTCATTATCATCTTTGTTTTCATTCCTTACTTGTTTAATTTCAGATCGAAGTTTTTCATTATCCTCTTTATTTTCATTTCTTACTTGTTGAATTTCAGTACGAATTTTAGCATTGTCAGCTTTAAATTCAGCACGTAATATTCCTACTGCTTCTTTAATTTGCTCAATTGTTCATTGTTGTCATCATTGCAATCCTTGACCATTACCTCCACCAGGACCTGGTGGAGGATCAATTACAGGCAAAAACTGTTTTGGTGTGCCTTCGGCACTATATTCAAAAAGTATTTTACCGTATTTATCAACTTCAGTTACTTGGTTTTTGACTTCTTGTAACTCATAACCTTTATCCAGTTGTT
>NZ_NQNY01000012.1:41808-48074 GCF_002276225.1 Mycoplasmopsis agassizii
TCAAAAAGTATTTTACCGTATTTATCAACTTCAGTTACTTGGTTTTTGACTTCTTGTAACTCATAACCTTTATCCAGTTGTTCTATAGTCTTGCCACAGTTACTTTTTTTAAACTTTTTAGCTCTTTCTTTTTTCATATTAATCTAATTATAACTAAAGAAAGCCAGTCTTAATAATTTTTTAGCTTTTCATCTTGCTATTAAAAAATTGGTTCGCAGAATCGAACCAATTTAATAGGTTTTAGATAATAAAGCAACTTTTAAGTTAATTGCAAAATTACTTTTAATTTTATATTAGTAAGTAAAAGTTAATTAGTAAATGCTTTATGTAATTATTGACCATTAATAACTGCTTTTAATAAAAACATGGTTGCCGAGGCAATTCCATTTGTAAATGGTGAAGGCACTAAATCATTTTTGTTATACATGGTTGCAGCTTTATCAGGTGCAAAACCTTTAGTATAGGCTGCATTTTTATTGTCTCTTCAATCACCAACTAAAGTGATGTTAAAACGTTGCATAGTTCCTAGGCCAAAAATAGGACTATTATATTCAATATAGGTATTTGAATTTGTTCCGTTAGTTAAACTTACTTTTCAAGGTTGACCATTTCCTAGTTTTAACTTAACATTTGATGGAGTTGCTTTTTCACTTTGCAATCCACCAATTACATAGGTTTGACTATTTGCACCCATTCATGATAATCAATAATCACCATTTGATAATGCAGTGTTTAAAACGCCATGAGAATGTAGTGCAGTTTTCATATCTGCAGGACTAAAAGGATAGATTAAGTTGTATTCATTAATTGGTCTTCGAATATTTGCTTTAATTTTTTCTGCCAAGGAATTAGCAAAATTCATTAATTTGCGCTCATCATTACGAGCTGATAAAGCAAACATTCTGATAAAGCTAGATCATTTTGAAAAAGTGTTACCTTCTGATAACTCGTTAAAGACTAAATTCACAAATTTATTAGAACGGTTTTCATTAACACCGCCTTTAACATTTAAAAATGCAGGTAAAAATCCTCTAAAGTCAGTTTGGAAAGTAACTGTTTTAGTGATTTCAGGATCAGCTTTTCTTCTAAGTGTTAATTTAAAAACTAGCATTGCTGAATAATCATTAATTGATCAAGTAAGTAATTTTTTAGGATTAACAATTTCGATTTGATCAGTTGGTGTTTTAATAGATGAATCTAAAGAAGCGAATTTTTTTAGTAAGTTAAAGACTTTTTCTGAAGTTTGTTCAGTATCTGTAGTTAATTCAACAAATTCTTTGACTTCAGAGTAAATAATGTCGTCTTTAACTTTTCAACGCATCAATTCATCTGATACTTCATCAAGTATATGAACTTGTTTAAAGCCTGTTAAGGTTACATCTTTGCCATCTACTTGAGTTAATACTTCAGTAGTTGATCCATCAACTTTAAAGTATTGAGTTTTACCTTTTTCATTTCTAGATAGATAAAAATTGACTACTAATTTACCGGTTTCATCATCAACTGCATTAGATGATGTTGCGACTCTAAGTGTTAAATTAAGTAATTTAATTTTAGCTACGCTAGTTTGTAAAACTGAGAAGAAACTTTTCACATTTTCTTCCAGATTTTTAGCAGTCTCGCTAGCTGATTTAGTTGAATCAACTGTGATTGTTGAACTTTGATTTTTATAGATTTCTTTAACTGCTTCAGCAGTAGTTTGAAAGTTTGTTAGTTTAACTTCTTTAGTGATTTCACTTGTTTCTAAAGCACCGTTTAATGGTGAATATCATTTATCAGCTGATTTAAGTGCAACCTTAATAGTTATAGTTCCTAAATCATTATCTACAGACACTAGAGTTAAAACTACTTTAGCATTTTCGACATCTTTTGGTGCTTTATAAACAGCTGCTAAAGTTGTTTCTAAATTAGCTTGAGTGATGCTTGATGGTAAGGTTGTTTTTTGATTTTCAACATTTTTAGTTTCGCTAATAGTTTCAAATCATGCCTTAACTAAGTCAGCAGCTTTAGCAGGTTGTTCAACAACTGGAGGTGTTTTTTCATCTTGAACTTTAAAGCCGCTAAATTCGATTACTTTACCAGCATTTGCTAGTGTATTAACTACCCCTCCTTCAGTATTAAAGAACTTATCAGTAGCTTCTGATAAAGTAACTTTTACTGATAATTTACCATCTTTATCATTTGCTCCTTTATCAACTAATGATAAAGAAAGAGTTAAACCTTCAGGTGCAGTTGGTGCTAATCCTACTAGTGAATTTAAGATTTCTTGAGTAACTGCACTAGGTAATGTTTGTGTAACTTCTTGATCAGTTAATGCTTTGGTTTCAGGTAGTGATGAGTAGTAAACAACTGCTTTTTGAGCATTAGTTTTGGCAGTATTTTTAAAGCCACTAACTGTTACAATTTTAGCAACTGCTGCTGCTTGATTAGCAGCAGTTGTACCATCACTACTAAATCAAGATGTGCCTTTTGATAAAGAAACATTAACTTTTAAACTACCTGTTAAATCATCAGCAGAAGCTACTACTAATTTAACATGCTAGTAAAGCCTGTTGGTGCGTTTTCTAAAGCAGTTTGTAGGTTTTGAGCATTAAAAGTAGTTACTTCACTAGGTAATTTATCTTTAATATCATTAGCAGCAGTGTTAGTTAAAGCAACTGAATCGTATCATTCTTTAGCTAATTGATTATCAGTTTTAACTGATGGTGTACTACCTTTAGTTATGTAGTTAATTTTTAATTCAACTTCTTGAAAAACAGCAGGCTGTGCATAAGAAATTTTTATTTTTAAATTAACCCTTTTTTTGTTGGCATCAACTAGTGAACCGTTATTAGAAGTAAAAGTTGCTTTGCCTAATGCATCTTTAAATGTTTTAGCTGAAGCAGTATCTAAAATTTTTTCTAGATCAGCAAGGCTTTTAACACCTGCAGTTGCTTTATTTAGTGCTTCAACATCTGCATAAGTACTTTTGGCATTATAAGTCCCATTTTTAAGACTGTCTGCGATCCTATTTACAACTTTTTGGTCAGAAGTTTGCAAATTGGGTTGTGGCGTTTGTGGTGAACATGCTATTGCTGTTGAAACTACGATAGTTCCTAGAGCTAGTGATGTCATTAGTAAAATAGATTTTTTGTTTAATTTTTTCATTAAATCTCCTTAATTTAAATTGATAAAAGTGATTTGGCTTTTTTATTTTTTTCATAAAAAAGACAATGTTTACTTTTACGGGAAAAATATAGCACTTTGTCAAAAAAAGCCGAATATAAAACAACTTTTTTGAAATTTCTTTAAATTTATTAAAAAGTTCCATTTTGTGCTTATTAATGGAAATTCCAAATCTGTTTTTGGAGTAAATTTTAGTAAATTTGGTTATTAACAAAAAATCCAAAATAATGCTTAACTACCATTAATTTCTGATTTTATAAGCGAAATTGCCATTTTAAAGCAATAAAAAATGAACTTCTTACAAAAAAGTTCATTGCTTTTTTTATTAAATAAGTGTTTTTAAAATTTGATTTCCAGACCTACTTACCAAATCGAAAATGGCAAATATCGCCATCTTGCATTAAATAATTTTTACCTTCAAGTCTTAATTTACCTTTTTCTTTAGCTTGTGCCTCGCCGCCTGCTTCGACAAAATCATCATAAGAAATAACTTCTGCTTTAATAAATTTATTTTCAAAATCACTATGAATAATTCCTGCACATTGAGGTGCTAACATGCTATTTTTGAAAATTCATGCCCTAACTTCAATTTTACCAACTGTGAAAAAAGTTGCTAAATTAAGTAGTTTGAAAGTTCTTGCAACTAATAAATCTAGACCACTAAATTCTAGGTTAAACATTTGCATCATTTCGTGTTTTTCATCTTCATTTTCCATTAAAACAAGTTCTTTTTCTAAGTTAACACTTAAAGCAAGTAGCTGCGAATTTTCTTCTTTAGCTAGTTTTTCTAAGTTTTTATAGTGAATATTTTGACCAGGATTATTAATTTCTTCAGAGTTTAAATTAGCAACATAAATCTGAGGCTTAATAGTAAGTAGTTGAAAACTTTTAACTAAAAAAAGTTCATTTTCATCTCATTCAATTAAGCGTAGTGGCTTTTCATCCATCAATGCTTTTTGCATTTTTAAAGCTAAAGCATATTCTGCTTTTGCTTTTTTATCACTTGAATTTAAGGCTTTTGATTTAACTCGATTAATAATATTTTCAACAGTTGTTAAATCAGCTAAAATTAATTCTAAATTAATAATTTTAGCATCACGCACACTATCAATTGAGCCCTTTACATGTAGGATATCGTTATTTTCAAAACAACGAATCACATGCACAATCGCATCCGTTTCACGGATGTTTGCTAAAAATTTATTACCTAAACCTTCACCCTTGGAAGCGCCTTCCACTAATCCTGCTATATCAACAAAATCAAAAGTTGCATAAATTGTTTTATTAGGTTGTGCCATTTTTGTTAACTGTATCATCCTTGGATCAATTAACTCTACACTCGCTACATTAGGTTCAATTGTTGTGAAAGCATAATTAGCTGATTCAGCTTCTTTTTTAGTTAGTGCTGAAAATAAAGAACTTTTACCTACATTAGGTAAACCCACAATTCCTGCTTTTAAAGCCATAATCCTCCTTAATTAAATTACTTATTTAGTCTTTAGATTATATAATAATAATTATCAATTGAAAAATAAGAGGTTATGAAATGAAAACAATTTTTGTTGCTGGTGGATGCTTTTGAGGTGTTCAAGAATGATTTAGAAGAGTTAAAGGAATTAATTCTTCTAAATCATATTATTTAAATGGTGGTTTTGAAGATGTTACTTATCAGCAAGTGTGCCGTGCTAGCGGTCATGTTGAGGCTGTTAAATTAGAATATGATGAAAGTGTGGTTAGTTTAAAAGATATATTTGTTTTAATGCTTGAAATAGTGAATCCTTTTTCACTAAATAAACAAGGTAATGATGTAGGTGTACAATACCGCATTGGTTTTTATTTTTATGAAAAAGATCAAGCTAGTAAAGAAGTTATTAAAAACTTAATTAGTGAATTTGAATCTAAACATGATAAAACAACTTTTGAAGTTGAAGATGTTAAAGATGAAACTTTAGCAGAAGAATATCATCAAGATTATCTAGTTAAAAATCCTTCAGGATATTGCCATATTAATTTAAATTTATTGCCAGATAAATATAAAAAGTAAATTTTAATTTACTAAAGTTTGTTTGCCAAATAGTTTCTAGTTTTAGAAACTATTTTTTATTATTTTCATTTTATTAACAATCTTTTTTGTAAATAGTTCAAAATATAATAGTTATGAGTTTGACGTGTGTAATTAAGGATAACAATTTTTAATGCTATCAACTTCAGAATGAACTTATTATATTGCAACGCATATATTTTGAATTGTTTCTTTTTTAATTGTTTTTCATATTCAGCCATTGATTTCAAAAAACCAAAAATATAAGATTATAGATTTCATGAAACAAAATCGTATTCCATTATTAACAACATTTGTAAAAACAAAGGAAACTACATTAAACAGTAAAATAAAATTTTTGCGTATGTCATTGGGCTTAATTTTACTAATGTTTACCCCTGCATTAACTTTTACATTTTTTCTTGTGATGGAAATATTTATATCTGATCCAATACCGGAAAAATTAAATAATTTAGAATTAATTGTTTTAATTGTTTCATGAGTTTCTCCAGTAATTCCAATCATAATAAATATTTGAAAACTTAAACATATTTTAAAAGATCTACAAATATTTCAAACTAGAGCACTTGAAGAATTAAAAAAATATGACTTCAAAACATTTTATTTATATATCAAAGGAATATCATATGACATCTTAAAATGAAAACCACTGACTTCTCATTATAGAGCCAACATGTGATTTCTTAAAAGAAAATTAGAGAAATATCCTTCTCTATCTCTTTATGAAAAATATAATGTATATCTAAAATATGCTTATTCATCAGTTTATTCAACTAGAGACTGAACAAAAAAATTTGTAGGTGTATCTAGAGATATGTATGTGGCTGCTTGATCGAAAAAAGTCTTTGAAACTATTTTTGAAAAAGAAATTAAAGTGTGAGAAAGATAATTTAAATCATCCAAAACCTGACAAAAAAATCTTTTACAAATTTAAGGAAAAGATTTTTTCATAAATAATTTGTTGCTGAATTGTAATATCTAGCTCAATCAGAAAGGTTGGGAAGATATTTTTTTATAATATCATATAGTATGTTGTATA
>NZ_NQNY01000013.1 GCF_002276225.1 Mycoplasmopsis agassizii
CTTGTTTGTATTTCATATTACTTATATTATAAAAAATAACTACAACCTTTCTGTTGCAGTTATTAGGCCGATGCGGGAAATAGCCTACATTTGAGGCTATTTTTGAGTTTTAAAAGTCCATTCCTTCAATGTCATCTTGGAACATATTCAAGATTTTTTGATCAATTTCGATCGCATGATTATGTTTTTGACGATGTCTAAAGAAGTCTTTAGGATCTTGAATATTAAATTTAGAGTTTTTGCCTGTTGAAACGTTTGTTCCTGCAGGGATTTTGTGCCCTAAAATAATGTTTTCTTTTAGTCCGCTTAATCTATCAATTTTTGATGAAATTGCAGCATTAACAATGATTTTTGCACTTTCTTGATATGAAGCAGCAGCTAAGAATGAATCAGATAATAAAGGAATTTGTTTTGCCCCTAAAATAACTGTTTTACCAAATGGTGGGCGTTTCCCTTCTGATAATAATTTACCTGTAATTTGTCTAAATTTGTCACGGCTAATTAATGAACCAGCAACTAATTGAGAATCACCTGGTAAGCTAACTTGGATTTTTGAAAGCATCTGACTAATAATGATTTCTACATATTTATCGTTAATTGCAATCCCTTGCATACGATAAATTCTTTGGATTTCTTTTAATAAGTAAGACTGCACGGCACGAGGTCCTGCGTATTCTAATAATTGGTTTAGAATAATTGGTCCATCGACAATTTTTTCCCCAGGAGCTACTTTATCGCCAACTTTTACACGAATGCTTGAGGTTGTGTTTGCACTAATTTTATCTTCAATTGTGCCGCCATCTGAAGTTCCGTATAAAACAGTAATTTGATAGTCTCTAAAAGCACCGTTTCGGTGTTTTCTTTCTTCGATATTCATGATTTCACCAAATGTTTTAGCAATTTCAGCTTGACGCCCTCAAGGTTTTTGGTAAGCATCGATTAACTCTGACAAGCGACCAAAACCACCAGTAATATCTTCAACACCAGCAACCCCTCCAGTATGGAAAGTACGCATGGTTAGCTGTGTACCAGGTTCACCAATTGATTGACTAGCTGTAATTCCTACTGCTTCACCAATTGATACTGTTCTTGATGTTGATAAGTCTTTTCCAAAACATTTTTGACAAACTCCATTACGTGTAGCACATGCTAAAACTGAACGAATTTCAACTGCTTCATGATGTTTAATAATTTCACGAGCCATTGATGGAGTAATTAATTCATTTTCTTTTGTAATAGTATTTCCGTAAGGATCTTTGATTTCTCTGATGCTAAAACGACCTTGAATTCTTTCAAATAAAGGTACGATAATTGACTTAGTACGGTTATCAATAATTGACTTAATTACAAATCCACTATCAACACCACAATCAGGTTCACGCACAACAATACTTTGAGCAACATCGATTAACCTTCTAGTTAAATACCCTGATTTAGCAGTGTTTAGAGCAGTATCAGTAAGTCCTTTACGAGCCCCGTGAGTTGATGAATAGAATTCAAAACTTGTTAGTCCTTCTAAGAATGATGACTTAACAGGAATTTCAACGGTTGAACGAATAACACGCTCATTTTCAGCATCGGCTTTCAATCTTTGTGCGTTATTTGCCATCAGTCCACGTAGTCCTGCAAGCTGTACGAAGTTAGAAATAGTTGCACGAGCACCACTATTCATCATAATAAATAGTGGGTTGAAAGTAAAGTCGTTATTTTCAATAACTCGTTTTAAATCACCTTGAATATTTTCTTTAATTTCAGATCATTTTCTAATAGTTAATGAATAACGTTGGTCATCAGTAATTCAACCTTGGTTGTATTTCGATTTCAACTGGTTAGTGTATTCTTCACCTTCACGAATCTTGTCGTTTTTGTTTTCAACTGTCATAATGTCGGCAATTGAAATTGATGTTCCTGAAATAGTTGAGAACTTAAATCCTAGGTCTTTAATCTTGTCTAAGAATGAAGCAATTGAGTTGACATACTCAAATCAAACGTATTCAAGTAGTTCAATGTATTGTTCCATTTCTCATAAAGGTGTATCTAGTTTTCGTTCAATTTTTAAACGTTTATTGATTTTTTCAAAACCAATAATAGTAATTTTTTCTAGCATTGAAATGTGAGTGTAATTTAAATCATAACCTTCAACATCTTTAATATTTGCTAGTAAATCACGTACGTTTATGTAGTTTTCAGCATTTAATTTATCAATCACTTCCGCTAATTCTGCTTTAGAAATACTTGGTAAGTATTTTTCGTAAATAGCACGAATAATACGAGCAACATTTTTCTTAGTTAAAGCATCATTAATAGGTTTTGACTTAATAAATTCTTTGATATCTCCACCATAAGGGACTTGATAATTTTTAAAATAATCATTTCTTGCATAAGTGGCTTCAGTATTATCAAAAATGAAATTAAAACTTTCAGGGAAAGCTTCATTAAAAATGAACTTACCAACTGTTGAAACTACATAACCTTTATTAGTTGAAACTGTTGAAAGTTTGCTTAAGTTTTTGAAAGGCATTGCTACACGAGCATGTAAACTAACAATTCCTGAATCGTATGCTAATTTAATTTCATCTAAATTAGCAAACACATGACCTTCACCTTTAGCACCTGCAATTTCCATTGTTAAGTAGTAAATTCCTAAAACCATATCCTGAGAAGGGTTGATGATAGGTTCACCATCTTTAGGCCCTAGAATGTTACGATTAGCGTATAATAATTCTTTTGCTTCACGCACTGCTTCATCAGAAATTGGTACGTGCACAGCCATCTGGTCACCATCAAAATCGGCATTGAAAGCTTCAGTAACAAGTGGGTGTAGGCGAATTGCACGCCCTCTAATTAATACAGGTTCAAAGGCTTGAATTGATAAACGGTGCAAGGTTGGCGCACGGTTAAGTAGAATTGGTCTACCTTTAATAACTTCAGCAACTTCAGGTCAAATAATTGGGTTTAAGTTCTCAATTAGTTTACGAGCATTTTTAACTGAGTGCGAAATTTCTTTTTGAATTAAGCGTTTAATAATCCATGGTTCAAATAACTTAGCAGCCATTTCACGGGGAATTCCTGCTTGGTGAATTTTTAAATTAGGACCAACAACGATAACTGAACGACCTGAATAATCGACACGTTTTCCTAAAATATTTTGACGGAAACGTCCTTTTTTACCAGTTAAAGCATCTGCTAGTGATTTTAAAGCACGGTTATCTTTTGAAACAACTGGTTTAGGTTTTTTCTTAGCATTATCAATTAAAGCATCTACTGCTTCTTGAATCATTCTAAGCTCATTTTGTAAAATTAGAGTTGGAGCATCTGAATCAAGTCATTTTTTAAGACGGTTATTTCTAATTATAATACGGCGATATAATTCATTAATATCACTAGTTGAGTGACGTCCACCGTCTAGTTGTACAAGTGGTCTAAGTTCAACTGGAATAACAGGTAATTTGTAAATTAACATGTTAATTGGCTCTTGTTTAGAGTCAATAAATGAGTTAATAATTTTTAGTCTCTTATATAGAATTGAACGTTCTTGTTTTTTAGAAACAGGTAAGTGTGAACCTGATAGTTCACCTTTATTAATTTCATTAATTTTTTCACGAACTTTTTCACGTTCTTCTTCTAAATTAATGTTTTTTAGTAAGTACTCAATTGCACGACTCCCAGTTGCAATTTTTGCGTCTGAATATTCTTCGATAACTTCGTTCAATTCGTAAAAATCAACACCATAATCTGGTCCTGATTTTGATTCAGAAATTTCAATAATTTCATTTAATGATTCATCAATAATTTCTTGTGCTTCTTCATCATCTGGTAAGCGTTCTTTAAGTTCAATTAAAACATTTTTGTAAATTTCAGCTGCATTATTAATGTTGATGATTTTGTTTTTAGGTAAGTTTTTTAATCCACCTGATTCTAAAATGATGTGTGACTTATAATAGATAACGTTTTCTAAATCAGTTTTAGAAACGTTTTCTGAACTATTTTCAACTCTTAAACCAAGTAGTTTTGAAATAATTGAGTGGTCAATTTTAAAGAATCAAAAGTGCACAACAGGCACATGTAAAGTGATGTGACCCATTCTTGAACGTCTTGCTAATTTAGGTAAAATTTCAGGTTTTTCAATTTCACAAAGTGAAGTTGCATTACAAATTTGACCTTCGTTTGATTTTTTATATTTACGCCCACAAATAGGACATTTATAGTCAGTTGTAGGACCAAAAATTAACTCATCAAATAGTCCGTATCTTTCAGGTTTATATGATTTATAGTTAATTGTTTCTGGTTTAGTAACTTCCCCATGAGATCATTCTTCAACGTCTTTTTGTGTTACTAATGAAAGCGAAATTTTTTGGATTTTATTTTCGTCAATCGAGTGGTATGCTCGTGTTTTAATAATTTCTTTTTCCATATAGTTCTCCAGTCTTAATTTTTTAATTAAATAAAAATAAGAAAAACAACTTAAGTTATTTTTCCGACTTTAAAATTCTTGTTTCTTATTTAATTTCAATGTTTCATCATTATATAGATTAGCATCAAAAAAAAATAATTATTTTTTGAATTTTTAAGCCTTTTTTTGATATACAAAAAACCTATTTATCTTCGTCTTCAGTAGGCTTTTTAAGACCAAAAGTAACAGCTGTTAAATTTTCTCGTGGCTCATTTGAAAATTCAGGATAGTCTTTGTGTGGATCAAATAATGGTTTCATAAAATCTGTGTAAACGTGTGAAACATCTTTTGCATAAGCATTAACCATTGCTTTGGTTCAACTTGTATCAACATTCATAACTTCTTTTCAGAATTTTGTTTCAACTGCGTCAAAATCTTTAACCTCTTGAGCAACTTCATTTTTATCGTATTTATCGATGTAAACACGATTTAAACGTGGTCTTTCTAATGCTGCACCATCGCTTTTTCCGATATTTACAGCAATCACGGGAAAGACATTTTCTGGTAAGTTATATTTTTCTTGTAAGAATACAGGTAAGCCAAAATGACGTACACCACCAACAATTGTGCTGTTATATCCTAAACTTTCAGCAGCAATAACTGCGTTTTGTAACATGATATAAGCATCACCTCAAGCGTTTAAGAAGTTATCAAAAGTTTTGATTACAACACTTTGATTTTGCACTTTACTTGCTGTTTCAATACGGTTAAAATCAATCATAAAAACAATTGTAATTGCTGAAGTTAAGTAGTGTTTTTGTCTTTCAATATTTACTTTTGCAAAAATTTCTTCTTTAACTTCAGGATCTTTAATTACTAAAGCGCTAACGTGAAATTTATTACTTGATGTAGGTGCTGCGTTCATTGCTTTAACGATTTCATCTAAATCTTCAGGTGTAATTGAATCACCACTCATTTGACGATGTGAACGACGTTTTAAAATTAAATCAATAGTTTGATTTTTAGGCATTTTTTTCTCCAATATTTATTTATTTTTAAGTTTCAAAAAATTGCTTTTTTGTTTATTAAAACAATAAAAACAGCAACATGTATGCTGTTTTTGATCATTTAGACCTTAGTTTTCGTAAGCATCAATGTTGAAATCAGAGTCCATATCTTCAAATTCGATATCATCTAAATCATCAACATCACCGATTTCATTTTCTAAATTATCATCGGTATCTTTTTCATGAACTTCGAACTTAACTCCTAGTCCACGAAGTTCATAAGCAAGCACGCTAAATGATTCAGGAACTCCAGGTTTAGGAAGCGCTGTACCACTAGTTAAAGCACCATATAAGTAATTTCTACCTTCAATATTATCTGATTTATAAGTCAAGATTTCTTGCAAGATATTGGTTGCTCCATATGATTCTAAAGCTCAAGTTTCCATCTCTCCAAAACGTTGTCCACCGTTTTGAGATTTACCTCCAAGAGGTTGTTGAGTAATTAATGAATAAGGTCCAACACTACGTGCATGCATCTTATCATCAACCATATGTGAAAGTTTTAACATGTACATCATTCCGACTGAAACTGGGTGGTCAAAAGGTAATCCTGTTTGAGGATCATAAAGTTTTGTTTTACCACTTCTGTCAAGTCCTGCGTTTTCTAATTCGCTTTGAATGTCTTCTCATTTGATTCCATCAAACACAGGTGAAACAAATTTTGCACCTGTTAAACGACTAACCATTCCAAGGTGAAGTTCAAAAACTTGACCAATATTCATACGAGAAGGAACCCCTTGAGGATTTAATAAAACATCAAGTGGTGTTCCATCTTCTAAGTATGGCATATCTTCTTCAGGTACAATTCTTGAGATAACTCCCTTGTTTCCATAACGCCCAGCCATTTTATCACCGACTTTGATTTTACGTTTTTGAGCGATATAAACTTTAACGATTTTATCGATTCCATCTTCTAATTTATCTCCGAATTTGCGGCTTAGAATCTGAACATCAATAACTGTTCCTTGGTGTCCGTTTTTAACTTTTAATGAAGTATCTTTTTTAGTAGTAATTTTTTGGTTAAAGATGCCATTTAATAGTTTTTCACTAGGGCTAGTGTTTTCATCACCACGAGGTGAAACGCGACCTACTAAAATATCACCTGGTAAAACTTCTGAACCAATATTAACAATACCTTCATCATTTAGATTTCTTCTTGAACGTAAACTAACGTTAGGGATTTCAGCAGTTAATTCATCATCTCCTGCTTTTAATTTTCTGAACTGAATGCTTTGTTCTTCAATGTGAATTGAAGTTAAAGTGTCATCTTTAAATAAGCGTTCGTTAATAATAATCGCATCCTCAAAGTTATAACCTTCAAAAGTTGAAAAACCAACTAATAAGTTTTTACCAATTGACATTTCTCCATTTTTGAAACTACTTCCATCGGTAATAATTTGACCAGCTTCAACTGTATCACCAACTTTAACAATTGGAGTCTGACTCATGACAGTTCCTTGGTTAGATCTTTCATAAGAAAGCAGTTGATAAACATCAGTTCTAGTTTTACTATCACTATCTGAAAAAGGTTGAACTTTAATTTCTTTTCCATCAACATAAATAACTTTACCAGCACGGTTTGCCTTAACGTTAGCTGAAGAATATTTAGCTAAATCAGCTTCAATTCCAGTTGCCACATTAGGTGCTTCAGCAACTAATAAAGGCACTGATTGACGTTGCATGTTCGCCCCCATTAAGGCACGGTTAGCATCGTTATTTTCTAAGAAAGGAATACATGAACTAGCTAGTGAAGTCATTTGATTTGAACTAACTGAAACATAATCAACTTCGGTAGCATCAACAATTGTATATTCACCGTTATATTTAACAGTAACTTTAGGGTCGATAATTCTGTTATTGTCATCTAAATTAATTGTTGATTGTGCAAAATGCAGATCTAATTCTTCATAAGAAGTTAAATAAATAGGTTTTGAAGCATCAACTACACCATTATTTACTCGGTAGTAAGGAGTTTCTAAAAATCCTAAATCGTTAATTCTTGCGAAAGTTGCTAAGTTTAAGATCAGTCCAATATTTTGACCTTCAGGAGTTTCAATTGGACAAATTCTTCCATAGTGAGTTGTATGAACGTCACGAACTTCAAATTGAGCAGTATCACGGTTCAACCCCCCCATCCCTAAAGAGGTAATTTTACGTTTTGAACTAATTTCAGCCAAAGGGTTTGTTTGGTCCATGAACTGTGAAAGTTTTGATGAATTAAAAAAGGTTTTAATTTGGTTTTGTACCATTTTATTGTTAGTTACATTTTTTGGAGTAATCTTAGATGCTTCTCTAGCTGAGATTTTTTCTAAGGTGTTTTTTTCCATTTTGTTTAAACCAATTATGAATTGGTTTAATAATAATTCACCAACTGAAACAATTCTTTTATTAACAAGTGAATCAGGATCATCATCTAAACCGATACCATCACCTAGGTTAAAGTAGTAACCTAAAGCAGCAATAATATCTGAAACTAATAAGTGTCTTTCATTTGAAGAAGGATCGTTAGCAATAACTAAATAACTATTATCTTCTCCAGGATTAGTTTCTGCTAAATCACGGTCACGACGGTTTTTGAAGATACGAACTTTAATCACGTTAACACGTCTTCTTAATTCGCTATCTTCTTCTCCATAACGTGCATAAACATCATCTGATAAAGAAGTTTCTTTAGTTAATTTGCTTAAAGGTAAAATTCCGTCACTAAAGGCTTTTTGAATATCTTTAGCAACTTGCTTATCGATTTTAATTCCTTTTTCAAAGATGATTGCACCCTTAGAAGTTTTTAAATCTTCAGCTAGATAAGTACCTGTAATACGGTCTAATAGGGTTAATTTGCGGTTGATAATGAAACGTCCTGATGCAGTCAGGTTATAACGTTTTTCATTAAATAATAATGAAGCAATTAAATTTTTAGTTGCTTCTTTAGTAACGCGGTCACCCTTACGAATTGTTCTAAAAATTTTCTCTTGAGCATCACGAATAATGGTTCGATGTTCATCTTTAGAAAAATCGTATTTATCTTTTTTCAAGGTTTCTAATAAAGTTTCACTTTTACCAAAAAGGTTGATCATGTCTTCATGTTTTAGACCTAGAGCAACTAAAAATAGTGAAAGTGAAAATTGCTTATTTTTGTCAATTCTAATTTTGACATTATCAATTGAATTACCACTAACTTTATGTTTAATTTCCACTCATGAACCCATACGAGGTAATAAATCGACCTTGTTGAAAAGATCGTCAGATTGCTTGTCACGGGTTTTAGTTGAAAAATAAACTCCAGGTGATCTAATCAGCTGTGAAACAATAATTTTTTCACTACCATTAATAATAAATGAACCACCACGGGTCATTAAAGGAATTTCACAAAGTAGAACTTCATCAGTTGCAATCTCCCCTGTTTCAGTTACTTGTTTTTGCAATTTAACATGAATATTTGCAGCGTAAGTTGAACCTCTTTGTTTTGCTTCACGAATTGCTTTAACTTCTGAAACTAGTGGTTTTTCAATTCTTAGTGAATTATGAACATATGAAATTTCCACTTTTCCATTGGTTGAAACAATTGGATAACTATCTCTTAAAGTTTTCTCGATTTGTTTGTTTAAAAATTCTTCAAAAGAATCTCTTTGCATTTCTAAAATGTCTGTTAATGGTAGGTTATTCTTAGTTTTTGAATAGTCTCTACGCTCGGTGATTGGACCAAATTTTCTTAAGACATAATTAGTTTTATTAGTTGCCATTGTGCTCCTTTAAGCTAGAAAATGTTTCTTTTGCATTCTCTACTTTGCTAACTTTTTAAAATCTTTAAAATATTAATAAAAAGCCATTGCAAAGTAATGCAAATAGCCTTTTTATTTTATAGAATTTTTTAAATAAAATCTGAAAAATTTTATTTATTTTTAGCCCCTATTTTAGGGGCTTTTCGATGTTTTTTAGCTGGTTTTAATTATATTTGAATGTATTCGTAAGGTTGCTTGCACCTTCATCTAGTAAGCCTTGATTTGCTGCATTTTTGTCTTTAGTTTCAAAGACAAAAATCTCTTTTCCTAGTTCTAAAAAGTAGTGCAACTGGTTTAAAATTTTGCTTGATGGTTTCAATTTTAACAAGCTTAATTGCTTAGAAAAATGAGCGATCATTTCATTGCGTTCATAAAATCTTGAATGTTTTACATGAACATATCAAGGGTATTTTGTAAGTAGTAATTCTTTATCAAAATTGATCTGATTATTCCCTAAATACGGGCTTTCTAGACCATTTGCAAGCACATGAATAATGCCAATATTTTGCTCACGAGCCTTATTAATTATCTGACTTTCAAAACCTGGAAAATTACTTGTAACTAAAGTAATTTTAGGATGATTTTCAAAAAAATCATTCATTAAGTGAACTGCTTCAGCATCTTCAATATCACCATTTAAAGTGTGCTTATTAGCTGAATGTAAAAGTTCATAATTACCTTTATAAAATATTACAAGTGGAGGTTTATTACTATTTAAAAGTTCCTTTGGATATTCATCATCTAAGATTGTGATGAACTTAATATCAAGTTCCTTCATCTTGTTTAAGTAAAATAAATAAACTCCATAATCAATGGCATTGCGTTTATTTATATCATTGTAAGCGAGTGTAAAGTCGCCTTTATTTTTGATTCAAAAATATACGATTATATCTTTCATCTAATTCCTTTGTAAATTGCTTAAAAATGAAAAAAGGGCGCCTATAAATAAGCGCCCTTTTTATTGTGTAATGAGTTTTATTTTCTTTCGCTGTATACTGAAGCGTATTTACGATTTCTACGTGATTCGTATTTTACAAATCCGTCAATTTTTGTAAATAAGGTGTGATCTCCACCCATACCTACATTTTCACCAGGAAAAATTTTAGTTCCCCTTTGACGGTAAATGATTGACCCAGCACTTGCAAATTGACCATCACCTAGTTTTGCACCAAGGCGGCGACCAGCTGAATCACGACCATTACGAGTCGAACCACCTGCTTTTGTTTTTGCCATGTTCTGGACCTATCCTTTCAATTCAGTAATTTTTACTCTTGTATATGGCTGTCTGTGCCCATATTTACGTTTATGGGTACTTTTAGCGTTATGACGATAAACAACGATTTTTTTTGCTTTTCCTTGTTTTTCAATAATTCCGCTAACAACAGCTTTTTCTAGGTAAGGAGTACCGATTTTGTCTCCCACCATTAATACTTGATCAAATGATATTGTACTACCTTCGTCACCTTCGACTTTTTCGATAAATATCACATCATCTTTTTTGACTAGTAGTTGCTTACCACCAGTTTTAATAATTGCATACATATTTAACTCCGATATTTAAATATTCATCCTGATGGTGTTCACTATAAGTTTTTAGTGATACTTAAAAAATGACCATTTTAGAATGGTTACAATTGTAACGTTTTTCATTATATACAAAAAGTAAGAAAATAAAAATTAATAACCAAAATAAATTGGTACGTTGTCGGCTTTACTTGAACCTGATTCTGCTGAGGCTTTGGGCGCTTCGTTTTCTCATTTATAATCAAATTCTTTTGTTTTAATTGCTCCTGAACTTGATCCGTTGCTTGTAAAGCTACGGAACAAATTACTAATTGAAGTAATTGCCAAAACAACTGCTGGGATAGCAGCGATAATTGCTAAAAAGGCACCACCATATGTATTTGCCTCTTCTTCTTCGGTTAGTTTTTCTAAATCTAACACATTTTCTCCTTATTAAATTAAAGTCTATTTAGTATTGTTTTTGCTCCTTTCAATTAGTAATAAAGAAAATTAATGAATTTCAAAAAAATGGCACCATTTTTTTACAGATCTTTTTGCACCAAAAAAATCTGGCTTTTTTTCTGGAAAAAATGCAAATAATTTAAAATGTGTTTATGTATTTAAACCAAAAGCAAATAAACGTAGTTTTTAACTATTTTATGATGTCACCTTTTTAGGTTACATTTGTTTTGCTTTCACTCAAAAATCAATTCGCACACAAATGTAACTGATCAGTCAGTTACATTTTTAAATACATGTTTTAAATATTAAGAAAGGTAGTAGAAATATCTACTTATATATGAATAAAATTAAGAAAAAAATCTTATCAACTTTATTAGTTGCCCTTCCTTTGGTAACTATCGCTAGTGCAATTGCTTGCACTAGCATCACAAATCCTGCAGATCCTGAAAAGGATGATCAAAAAGACCTTGAAACGGCTAGTAAAGCATTGGCTGCTAAAACTGATGGTTGAGGTTTGATAGGTAAAAATGCTTTTGCATTAACTTTTAAAAATTTAGAAAAACAACTGGAGAAATATAAAGAAGCAGTCAAGGTTGGTTCTCAAAGAGAAGTAATTACTTTATTAGAAAATCTCTTTAGCAAGTCTTTTACAAAAATACTAGATGGCATTAGCGTTAATAAAATTACTGTCACATCATTAGATAATACAAGTGCAACTTTAAGTTTAAACTTGAAAAAAGATGAAGCAACTTTAAATGATATTAAAGTTAAAGTTATCAACTTAAAAGAACCTGATTCAGCACTTGAAACTATTAAACACGAACTTGAAAATCAAACATTTGAGTTTAAATATTTAACCTACGATCTTGCTGCTAACAAATTTATTGCAGTTGAAAATCCAACTTTAAAATTTGCTACAACAGCTGCTAAAGATTATGAAGACATTTTACATAAACCAGCAACTGAAAATGGTGGAGATGAAGCGGTTTTAAGTACTTTATTAATTCAAACATCAGACAAGTTTAAAGAAACATTAAAAAATGCAACCTTATCTAACTTCAGTTTTAGTGCAGACAATAAAACTAGTACATTAACTATCAAAGCAAAATTAAATCAAACAGGTCAAGCTAGTTTAGATGTAAAAATTAAAATCACTAATTTTTCAAAAGATCTTAAAACAGGTAACCTTTTAAAACTGGCTGAGATCATCAATAATAAAGAATTTGATGCATCTAGAGCACTCACAAGAATAAACACTGACTCATCCGTTTCGGGTACTTATATTCCAATTGAAGTTTCCAATGTTGAAGGTTACAAAAAATATTTTGCAACCTTAAAATCTAATTCTTTGAAACTGTTAACCGACCTAATTAAACAACCAGGAATAAGAAAACCTGGTTTTGAAGATTATCAAGATCTAACTACAATCTTAAACCAATTTGGTTCAGATCAAAAAGTTGTAGTTAATGCATCTTTAGGAGAATCTACAGATACAACTTTAATAATTAATATAACTTTGAAACTAACAGAAGATACCCCTGATTCAGAAATGGTTAAAGCAAGTTTTAAAATAATTAACTTTGATGATCCAAAAGAACTGAAAAAATTTAATGACGTGGTTGAAGTTTTAAAGGCAACTGATTGACCAGTAGATGATACAGTTGAAGATTACAATGTTGCACAGCGCCGTTATTTGTCCCTTATTAAATATAATACAAAACAAGATATCAACTTATCCAATCCAACAGATCTTTTTGGAAGAGATGTTATTTTTTCAAAACTTTTAGGTTCTAAATTTAAAGAAGCGCTAGGTAATGTATCAATTGTATATCCTGATTTTAAATTTAAAGATCGTGATCAAACAACATGAACAATCGGTTTTTTAGCTCGTTATAAAGGTCTTAAAACTACAAAATCTTTTACAATTAATATTACTAATTTAACTAAAGACATTGACTTTGAAGATGTCGAATTGCTTAAAAAAGCAGGCGAGGATATGAATGGCACAATACTTCATACTGAACTTACTCATTTAGATACCGGAGAAAAATCAACAACTGATCAAGCTAATGAGAGATTAAAAAAAGCATATCAAAATAATAAATTAAGTTTATTAGACTTATATGCTTTATTAAAATTTGAAACATCAACAGGTTTGTCTAGCAAACAAAAAATTAACAAAGTTAAAAATACTTTAGCGATTTGGGGTACTTTAGATGGACCAACAATAACTGAAGCACAAGCAATACCTGAAGCTACAAAATTAACCTTAAAATTCAAAATTGGTGTTACTAAGAAAAGTGATTCCACTGAAATTTCAAGTGATTGAATTACTCTAATATTAGTAGGGTTTTAAATAAAATTGATTGCAAAAAAGTACGAATAAAACGTACTTTTTTTAATTCATTTTAATCAATAATTATTCTAAAACATCGGTAAAAAGCCTGTTTCAGAAAACTATCAAAAATTAACTGTCTGCATCAACTGTTAAATCTGTTTGTTTTTCAACCTTAACAATTCCATCTTTATCAGTTACTAATTTGTATGCATATTTTTCATAGTTAGAATACATATATGAAGTGTTTGAAGTTACAAGATTTTGATTTTTATTAACTGGTTTTACTAATTCACTTTCTTGAACAATCGAATCATTATTTTTATCTTCTCAAAAATATAACTCTTTTGCTTTTGAAAAATCAATTCTTGCTCCTGCATAAAAAGCAACTAATTTTTCACCTGAAAAATTGCTTGAAACAGGATCAAGATCCCTTGTCATACTTAATAAAGAACTTTTTGCTCTCATAGTAAAATCATCGGCAGTCTTTGAGTTATTGTCTCAATTTAAAAAAACTAAATCGGTTTTTACATATGGTGTAGCATAATCTCCCTTAACAATTAGTGATTTGTATTTTTTAGCCTTTTCTTCAGTTAAAAAACCACCAACTCTAATGCTATCTTTATTGATTTTATCAAAACCAATTTTACTTGTATCTAAAGATGTTGTTGTGTGAACATCTAAGGAATTTAAAACAGTTAGGCTACTAATTTCATTATCAGCTTTTGCAGCTGCTAAATAAGTGTTGTAAAGAGCTTTTGAATTGTCATTTAAAGTGACGTTTTTATCTATAATTTTTAAAACACCGCCATAAGCAGAATTAGCTGCTATTAGCTTACCGTTTTTACCTTCAAGTCTAATTACTAGATCTGTTTCTCAATTTCCAACACTATTTTTAACAGCACCTGAACGCAATTCAATTGTACGACTTCAATCATCTGCTAGTGCCTGATATGAAGGCCCTGGAGTTCCTGAGGGGGTATAACCTTGCGTATAAAATCAGTTTTGAAATGTGTCACCATTTTCACTTTCATCATAGTTTGAAGTTTGTGAAAGTTTTGTTCATTCACGAGCAATTAATTCAGCCATTGAATAGTGGTAGTTAATTCCTTGTTTGCTAAGTGGCCTAGAAATATAGTTACGATTTTTTGCCCGTTCTTCACTAGTAGGATCTCATTGAGTACCTTTTAATTCTTCTGCTGTTTGATTAGGAGGTAAATTACTTTGAAAAGTGTCATAAGTCAATTGACCATTTCAATCTTTAGAGGCATTTTCAAAAAGTGCTACATCTTCAGAATTTTCTTGTGATGTGCCGTTTGACATATTAAATAATGATGAAGCTGAAAGGTAGTTACATAAACAAGGGCCTTGTTTAATTGAACCATCATAATATGTTTTATTAACTGGTGTATTAGCATAATTTAATAATTTAGTAAAGTTATCGTAAAAATGCTTGTCGTAGTTTTTAATAAATCCATCTCTACCAGTGCGATCGATTGTTGCTTGTGTATTAGTTGAATCTAATACTTTTGAATCAAAGTCTCTATCGATATAAATACTTGCAAAATGATGAATATATTCATGTTTTAAAGTAGGTAAAATATAAGCAACTCGTTGCTGATAAGTTAAATTAGGGTTTCTTGACGCAACATCAGTTGTAGCAAAAACCTGTTTTAATTCAGGAATATATAAGCCTGCTGTGTTAGGAACTATTTCGTTTGCAAAATCAATTACTACTCCATTTAAAGCAGTGATTTCAGGACCATAATCAATTTCCTTCATAAAAGTTCTAACAAATTCGACAATTTCAGCCTTACTAAAAAAGAATTTGTTGCTTGATTTATTTTTGTTTACATAAAATTTTAAACCTGTTAAGCCTTCTTGATAAGTATAAGAATTTTCTGTGTCTTCTAAAAAAGTTGATTCACTTTTTTGCAAATCTGCTTCTAAATTTGTTACTTCTAATTTCAGTTCAGGGCTTTTAGGATCTGATGGTTTGTCTCCTTCATTAGAACAAGCAATTGCTGCTAAAAGTGCTGAAGTTGATAAAACTGCAGCAACAGGTAAAAATATTTTTTTAAACTTTAATTTCATAAATACCTCTTAAAATTTAATAAAAAACGACACTTGTGTGCCGTTTTGTCTTGAAAATTACAATACAAAATGACACACTATTTACTAGTGAAGTACATAATTTTGTTTGTATTAAAATTTTTCATAAGTTTATTATATGAAAAAAATAAATTTTTCTAGAAATTCTCTAAATCAAAAATATTTTCTCCATTTGTGAAAGCAACCAAAATAAAAAACCAAAAAATATTTTTTTCTGCAGTAAAAAATATTTTTTCTTTAAAATAATGTCATGTATTTAAACGGTAAACAAATTTATTGAACCAATAACTTTATCATGATCAAAAAAGTCATGATTACATTTGTTTTACCTAAAAGTTAGAAAATAGTAGCAACATTTATTTATAAAAATCAAGTAAATAACTACAGCAAATGTAATCATCAAACTAGATGATTACATTTTTTTAACTTAAATACTTATCGAAACAACAATTAGAAAGGCTTATAGGAAATCTATAAACATATGAGAAAAAAATTTAAAAAAAATATTTGATTAATTCTTGCATCTTTAGGTGCAGTATCAGTAGTAGCAACCACGATTGCTTGTACGCAAACTCCAGGTGGAGATACTAAAACACCAGAAGATCCACCAAAAACTGCAGATGAAAAAGAACTTGAAGAAGTTAAAACTGCTTTAGGTGCTAAAAGTTGAGGTTTAACTGGTAAAACTGCCTTTGCTAAAACTTTTAAACAATTGGAAACTGAATTTAGTTCGTACAAAAGTGAGGTAAAAGCAACTGACCAAGACATGGTTAAAAAACTGCTTTCAGACAACTTCGGTAAGGAATTTACTAATGCTTTAAAAACTGTGACCTTAACAAAAGTTACTTTAGAAAGTAGTGGAAAAACAACTGCAACCATGAAGTTAATTCTAAAAAAATCTGATGCAACTTTATCTAATGTTGAAGCTAAACTAATAAACTTAAAAGCACCACAAACGAGCCTAGAAAAAATTAAAGAAAACCTTGAGAAAGAAGTTTTTGCTCTGAGGTATTTAGTGCAAGGACAAAATGGTAACTTAATTGATATCCCAAATCCTGAACTTAATTTGGCTTCTGAACAAATAGAAATTTTTAAACAAGTTTTAAAAAGCCCAACTGAACAAGGTGGTGGCGAAGCTTTTAGTGACTACTTAGCCCTTGGTTTACCTACAAAATTTAAATCTGAAATTAAAACTGCAAAACTTGTAAATGTAACTTTTGAAGCAGATGATGATAAAGGAATTATAACAATTTCAGCAACCTTGAAAGACACAGGACAAACATCAGTTCCTGTAACCATAAAAATTTCAAACCTTGCAAAAACTGCTAGTTTAGATGATTTGAAAAAACTAGTAAAATTACTAGAAAACAAATCTTTTGAAGCACCCAAACCACGACAATTTGCTGCTCCAACACCAGAATTTCCTAGAAAATTTAATATTCAAAATGTATCTACTTTAAGTGATTTTAAAACATATTTTGAGAGTTTAAAAAACCATAATCTTCTTTTATTAAAAGAATTAATTGATGAACCCGAAGCAAAATCAACATCATCAGTTGCTTATAAAGAGTTAGTAAAATTCTTGAATGTTTTTGAACTAAGTCCAAAAACTTTTGTCAGTGCAAAGCAAGTTAGTGATGAACAATCAAAATCAACAACTATAACTTTGACTTTAAAAACAAGCAAAGATGCCCCTGATTCTGAAATGCTAACAGCAAGTTTTAAACTTGTAAACTTTGATGATGTTGAAAAAGTTAAAAAACTAGATGACACTATTAAAAAACTTGAAGCAAAAGACTGACAAGTTGATGCCAGTGTTGAAACCCAAAAAAATGATAGACAAAGACAGCTATCATTTGTTCGTTACAATCTTTCAGCGAAATTAGCAGATATTACAAGTGGAGAAAGTAAAAAAACAATCGCTGATGTTTTTAAAGAATTATTGGTAGCAGAATTTGATACATTGCTTGAAAACTTAGAAGTTGTGACTCTGGATAACAACTTCAATAACCGTGATCTAACTACCTGAACAATTGGTCTGCTTGTTACATATCCTGATTTAAAAACTACTAAGTTAGCTAAGATAAATATTACAAATTTAACTAAAGATGTTGATACAACTAGTGAGGTTGAACTTAAGAAAGTTACAGATAAAATTAATGGTCAACATGTAATTTCTAAACTTGCAAAAGCAGAAGGAAATAGACCAAAAAGTACTGCTGCACAAGCTGCTAGCTTTTTAAATCAAGGTTTTGAAAGAAGGCAACTACAGTTAATCAGTTTAATATTCTTTGCAGATTTAGATCAAACCACTTCAACAATTACTAAGGAACAATTAAAAGATTATAATGATGCTTTAGTTTCTCTTTTAGTACAACCAAGTGTAGGTTTCAAAACTTTTAAAGCAACTGCAAAAGGTAAGACAGTTGAAATGAAATTCACAATTCATGGAGCACCTAAAAATGGTAAACCTGGCATAACTAGTGAAGAATTGACTGTTACTTACGAAGGTTTTGAATCATAAAAATCAATAAAAAATACTAGCTAAATGGTGCTAGTATTTTTTATTGACCTGATTAGTTATCGTAATCAGGGTGATTTAAAAAATCTTGGTTAAACTCTCCTACATATGGTATATTTCTTAATTTTTCTTGGTAGTCTAATCCAAAACCAACTAGGAAAACTTTTTGTTCTAGTAAAAAGCCACTTTTTTCAGGTACAAAAGTTTCTTTTCTAAATGGTTTATCAATCAAGGTGATTGTTTTAATTGAATTAGGTTTGCGATCTTTTAAAAGTCTGACAATTTTATTAATAGTGATACCACTTTCGATAATATCTTCGACTAGTAAAACATCTTTACCACGAATATCTGCAGCTAAATCTAGCACAATTTTAACACTACCACTTGATTCATTTGCTCCTCCATAAGATGAGGCGACAATAAAATCAATGGCATGTGTTTTTGTAACGTTACGCATTAATTCAGCCATAAAAGGCATTGAACCTTTTAAAATACCAACAAGAATTAAGTTTTGGCTATCTTTATAAGTTTCATCAACTCACTTAGCAAGCTCTTTAATTCTGTTTGAAATAGTTTGTTCATCATAAATCACTTTTTTAAAGTGAGGATGAATTTTAGTTTTATTTTCTTCAGTCATAAATAAATTTTATAGATTTATCAAAATTTCTTACAATTTTTTTAAAAATTCTTGGTTTGAAGGTAATTTAGCAAAAAATAGGAAATTGCATTAAAAAATTAACCAATAGATGTTTTTTAATAAAAAATGACTCTCTATGAAAGTCAAATTTAAAAATTATATTTTGTTGAACTGGATTTTCTTAGCGTCGCTAATGATTTTTAAGATAGCAACAGTTTTGTCTAGAACACCTTGATGATCCAAATATGTTGTGTCAATTATAGTGTATGGAATTTTGTATTTTCTTGCAAGTTCCTCAAATTTAGGTTTGTAAATTGCATGTAGTTGTTGAAAATAAGATTCATTTAAATTGAAATTTGCAATTTCGACATCACGACCCCTGTTTTTAATTCTTTCAACAAATTTTTCGTAAGTTACATCTAAATAAATTGCATAATCAGGGATTTCATCTTCAAAAATCATCTTACTAAATAGTGAATCATAAGCATTTAAATATTTTTCGCCACTAGGTAGTAAATTTAAATAGGCAAAAATGTAATGCTCAATTGCAAAACGATCTAGAAAGATGTAATCGTAAATAGGATCAAGTTCTTCTTCAACAAATTTTTTCAAAATATTATGGAATTTAGCTGAATGAGATTCAACTACATAAGTTTGAAAAGACATTGTCAAGTGTGGTTTTTTCTCATAAAGTCATTTTAAGAAGGTGTTGAAAATTTCATCTTCTTCTTCAAATTCTGCTAGAAAAAGTGACCTAGGATAAAGTTTTTTTAAACTTTCAACTAGGGTCGATTTTCCAGCACTAATCATTCCTGAAATACCGATAATCATAATAGACCTAGACTGCTAAAATCTGTGCGTTATATTTTGTAGGTGCATCGATTTCAACAGTGTCGCCAACATTTGCTCCTTTTAAACTAATGGCAAGAGGGCTATCAAAAGATACTAGATTATTAAAAGGATCTGCATCAAGAGGTCCGACAATTTTGATTTCAAAAACTTCTGATGTTGTTAAGTTTTTAAACTTAACAGTTGAACCGATTCCGATTGAATCAGTGTTATTACTTTTAATTATTTCAGCACGTGAAATAATATTTTCAAGTTCACTAATACGATCTTCAATGATTCCTTGTTGTTCACGAGCTGCATCATATTCAGCATTTTCTGAAAGGTCACCTTGTGAACGAGCATCTTTAATTTCTTCGATAACTCGTGGACGTTCAACTCTAATCAGATGGTCTAATTCCTTTTTATAAAGTTTCAATGTTTCTTCAGTTAAGTAAATTTTATTATTATCTTGAATAATTTCTGACATATTAATTCCTTTAATTATTTTTTTCTTCAGTAGGTTCAATTTTATTTTCAAGTGCTTGCACTTGAGTAACTGCTTTTTCTACTGGTTTTACTTTTAAATTATAAATGAAAGTTAATGTTTCTTTTGATTTTATACTTGCAGTTGGTATTAATAAGTTGACTAATTTTTTCTCAAGTTTTTTTCATGATTCTTTAATATCTGCTTGCTTAGAATTTTCAATGATTGTAAGCATTCCATTATCATTTAAATCATAAAAATACTCTTCAAAAAGTTTATCGTATTTTATATCTGCCTGATTGACTATTATTAGATCATATTTAGGCAATTTAGTGTTTTCAAATTTTGAATAATCATAGGTTTCACTTAGTTTAGATTTATCTAAATCATCCTTATAATTACTATCAAAAACTGTTACACCTGATTGAATTTGTTTTCAAATGCTAAGTGCTAAAAAATTAGTATCACTTCCATAAACTGCAACACTTTTATAACTCTTTTGGTAGATTAAGTTTAATAGTTCTTCAAGGTCAAAAATGTTGAAAGATGATTTCAAAATAGTTTTTAAAGAACTATCTACATCACCGCTATTTGGTCTTTTGATGTTGCTATTAAAAATATTTGCATCCTCAACTTTGAAAAGCTCTTTCTTTTTTCTAATTACAGCTTTAAACATATAAAAATAAAAAAGAAGACCTAAAATTAAAACGATTACAGCACTAACACCAAGACCAATTTTTAATCCGTCACTCAAGGTTATTTATCCTCGCTTTTTTTGTCTTCATCAGTGCTTACTTTCAGTTTTAAGGCCTTAACCTTCGGTGCATCATTAAGATATTTACGACTTTTTTGGAATAAAAAATCAATATAATCTTTTTCATAAATAAAATCGTATTCGAAGTAATCAAAAACTTTACGTATTAATTTTTCATGAATTTCATCCTCAGACATTCAAAGGTAAAGTATTTCCATTAAACTTTTTCGAAGTATTTCATCATCAACAAGGTTTGCTGACTGGCTTTCTTCTGAAATTTCAAAAGGATAGATTTCTCCTGCTGTAAAAATATAGATATATTTAGAATCAGTATCTACATCACTAGCAGCAAATATGTGAATACCTTCTTCTACTCCATTATCTGTGGTAAATTCAACTGTTGCTTCATCAACAAATTTTTCAAAGTTGTCTAGTTGATCTTTGAAAAATTTTTTTGCAAGTTCATTATCATTTGGCACAATCACTCCTTAGTAATTATTTAAATATTCATTTAGCATTAGTGTTGCAGCAATTACATCTTTATGCTGTTTTGCTTTGCTTGTACTTAGGTTAGCATTTTTTAAATGAGTCATTGCTTTTTTAGTTGTTAACCTTTCATCAAACAAAATAATTTCTTGCTTAAAATTTTCTTCTAATAAAATTTTAAAATCTTCAATCATTAAAGTTGTTTGACTTTTAGTACCAGTCATCCTTAAAGGATAACCTAAAATTATTTTTTGAATTTCATATTCTTGAAAAATTTGCTTTAAGTGATTTATCAAAGCATGAAAATCATTTTCTGAAAACATATAATTTTCTAAGGCAATTGCAAACATATTAAAAGGATCGCTAATTGCAATTCCACAACTTTTAATCCCTAAATCTAAAGCAATTATTCTCATTTATAAAAGTTCTTCAATCTTTTCGTAGTTTGGTTTTTCAAGAATAACACCTTGCATCATTCTCTCATTTCCACCACCACGAATTTTTAAATTCTTAGCTAGTTCATTTCAAATTTGTTTAACATCTTTTTCTTCAGAAGTAATTACAAATTTATTTGAATTAGCATTTTTATTCGAAGATAATAAGACAACTGCAGTTTTGTTTTGCTTTCTTAAAGCAGCAGCTTGATTAGTAATTATTGAATCATCAACATCTAAATTCATAATGAAAAGTTGATCATTTTTAATATAGTTTTTAACGTTGATTTTGTCATCAACTTTTTTAGAATTATTTTTAATTACAGTTTTTAAAGATTCTTTTAATTCTTCACTATATTTGATTAAGCAATCAATTAATAATTCCAGATCATCTTCTTCAATTTTTTTGAATTTAAAATGACTTTCATATTCCAAAATATTTTTCTTTAATCTAGCAATTTCTTCTTTGATTTTTTCTAATCTAGATTTATTAAATTTATCAACTAATTTATGAGTTGTAACAGCAGTTACACGGAAGATTCCTGTACCCTTATTTTCTACAGAAGTGATTTTAAAATTTTCAATTCTTGCTGTGTTTGAAATATGGGTTCCACCACATAAATCACTTGTAATATTTTTAAAACTTACAACTCTAACATTTGAAGGATCCATATATTCTGTTTCTTCAATTGTGATGATAACCCCCATTTTTCGAGCATTTTCAACATCTGTATTAGAATAAGTTCTAGTTACATCTAAGTCAATATAATGTCTAACTAATCTTTCAACTTCAGCGATTTTTTCTGCAGATGGCTTCTTATTTGCAGGCATATCGAAGGTCAAGCGATTTTCATTATTATTAGAACCAAGTTGCTTGATTTCACTTCCAAAAACTTCTCTAAGTGCTTTGAATAATAAGTGCGTTGAAGAGTGGTTTCTTTCAAGATTTACACGGTTATTTGGATCAACAAAAGCATCAATACTTTTTGCTTTATTTATCTTCCCGTTTACATGGTGAACATGGTTACCAAATTTATCTTTGAAGACTTCATAAACTTTAATTTTTCCATCACCTTGTTGGAGATATCCTTGGTCATGTTTTTGACCACCACTAGTTGCATAAAAAGGTGTCTTATCTAGCACTAAAAATGCTTCGCCATTTACTTCATCAATTTCATTTTCTTGATTAGCTAAAAATAAAATTTTGCTTGTTGAATTTAAATTTTCATAACCAATAAATTCACCAATTTTTGATTTTATATCTGCTAATGAATTGACAACGTTTTTCATTGCTAGACCTTTTTTAGAACGAGATCTTTCAACATGCATTTCACGATATTTTTCAAATTCGCTAATGTCTAAGTGAATATTTTTTTCTCTTAAAATTTCTTGTGTTAATTCAATTGGATAACCGTATGTTTCAAATAATTTTCAAGCAAATGCAAAATTAATCTGATTGTTAGTTCGCTCTAATTCTTTTTCTAAAATTTTTAATCCTGAATCAATTGTTTTTGAAAATAAGATTTCTTCTTCTTCAATAATTTTTGAAACTTTATCAATATCATAATCAAAAATTAAAGCATCATGAATTGCTTGAACTAATTTATGTAAGAATGTTTGACTCTTAATTCCTAAGCGAATGCCCATGCGATATGATCTTCTAATTAAACGTCTGATAATGTAACCACGGCCAACATTTGAAGGTTCAACTCCATCAGCAATTGCATTAACTGACGAGCGCATATGATCAGCAATAACTCTAAAAGCAGTATTAATTTCTTTTTGAATTGGTTCATTATCAAAGTAATTTTCAATTACATAATTTTTATTACTTAGTTCTTCAATTTTAGCAATTATAGGTAAAAATAAATCTGTGTCATAGTTAGTGGGAGCATCTTGTGATATGGAAACTAGTCTTTCAAAACCTGCACCTGTATCAATGTTTTTTGATTTTAAGGGAGTGTAATTATTTTTCCCATCATTATTAAATGTTGAAAAAACTAAGTTTCAAATTTCAATGTAGCGGTCATTTTCTAAGTCTTCTTTTAGAAGTTTTATACCAACTTTTTCAGGGTCGTATTTTTCACCACGGTCATAAAAAATTTCGCTATTTGGTCCACAAGGTCCAAGTCCTACATCTCAAAAATTAGTTTTTCTTGACCCTTTGATAATACGATCTTTTTCAATTCCTAAATCTAATCAAATTTGGTATGCATCTTCATCTTCTTCAAAAACTGTAAAATATAATTTATCTAAATCAATTTTTAAAGTGTCTAATAAAAATTCTAAAGCTCATTTTTGTGCTTCCTTTTTAAAGTAATCACCGATTGAAAAATTACCTAACATTTCAAAAAATGTATGGTGTCTTGCAGTTACTCCGACATTTTCAATATCGTTGGTACGAATTGATTTTTGTGAATTAACTAATCTTAATGAAGGTGGAATTTTAATCCCTGAAAAATAGTCTTTTAAGGTTGCAACACCTGAATTAATTCATAATAAAGAAGGATCATTAATTGGTACTAATGATGCTGATGGTAAATAATAGTGATTTTTTTCTTTAAAAAAATCAATTCACATTTGACGTATTTCTTTTGAAGTTAATTTAAGCATTGATGTTTCCTAATTCTAATTTTTTTGAATATGTTTTTTCAATCACAGCACCACCTAAACAGCGTTCACCTTGATATAAAACAACCTGCTGCCCTGGTGTTACTGCCTTAGAACCTTGAGGGTAAAAAACTTTGATATTTTGCTTATCAATAAATTGCACTTTTACAGGTTCATCAACTTGGCGATAGCGAAATTTGGCTGTGATATTTTCTCATTTAATATTATCAAAATCTTCACCGATAAAATTAAAATTTGAAGCATCTAAAGCATATGAAATTAAAGCATCTTCATGTGATTGAGGGCTAACATAAATGATTGCTTTTTCTAGATCAAAACCACTGACAAAATGTGGTTCTTTCATACCACCTAAATTCAAACCTTTACGTTGTCCTAAAGTGTAATACATCGCACCATGATGCTGTCCCACTACTTCATTAGTAACTGTTGAAACAATTTTTCCTGGCTGCGCTGGAATATAATTTTGTAAAAATTGTTGAAAGTTTCTTTCACCAATAAAACAAATTCCTGTGGAATCTTTTTTGCTAGCAGTGATTAAATTAAGGTCTTTTGCAATTGCTCTAATTTCAGGTTTAGTTAGATTAGCAAGTGGCATTAATGTTTTTGAAACTTGATAGGGTGAAAGCTGAGCTAAAAAATAGGATTGATCTTTATTTTGATCTTTTGCTTTATAAAGGTTAGCACCTTTAGTTTTTGCATAGTGTCCCATTGCTATATAATCTGCGTTAAAAGTTTTTAAAGCATAGTTTAAAAACTTGTCAAACTTAATGTATTTGTTACATAAAATGTCAGGATTAGGTGTTCTGCCTTTTTTAAATTCATCAATAAAATTAGTGAAAACATGGTCTCAATATTCTTGAATAAAATCAACTCGATGAAGTTCAATATCTAATGCTTTAGCAACTTTTTGTGCATCTTGATAATCAAGTTCTTGAGGACAAACACTGTCATTGATAGTGCTATTACCTTTAAAATCGTTATTAATATATGAATCTCAATTACGCATAAAAACAGCAATTACCTCATGACCTTGCTGTTTTAATAAATAAGCCGCTACGGAACTATCAACTCCACCTGATAAACCGACTACTACTTTTGCCATTTTGATTCCTTTCTTGTTTATAAAAATAAAACCACAACTGTGGTTTTAATTATAGGTTTAAATTCTATAAGAATGAAGTAACATTTAATTGTGCAGTTGCTGTTTCAGTTCCTGAAGTTAGCGTTAAACTAATTGTAACATTAGGTGCAACATCTGAACCTGCATTAGTTTGTCCTGTAACAGTAACTGTTGCTGCTGTAATTGAACTAATATTTAATAATGCTAAAATTTGCTGGTTAGTATAACTTTTGAATTCTGTGTAACGTGGTGCGTTAGTTGTGTTATATCAAGTAGTTGAACTTGAATTAATTTGACCTTGCAAGGCTGCAATTTGACTTTTTGCACTTTCTAATGAAGCTAGTGAACTTTCTTGCTCAGTTGTAAATCCAGTGACATCAATTGTTTTGTAAACGAAAGCACTTGGATTTGAACGAATAGCAATTTTAATTTGTAAACGAACTGCTTTACCACCTTGTTGTGAAGTAGGTGCCATTTCTGCAGTATAACCTTCAACGTTATTGAACATTAAAGTGTATTCTAAACTAGCTTGTCCATTTGAAATGGTGAAATCTGCTGCATTAACTGCTGTAGGGTTTTTAGTTCTTGAAGCATCATTTAAAGTAACTGTTGGCACGATTGCATTATTAGCTGTAATTTGGTCTAGTGTTTTTAAACCAGTAATTACATGTGTGAATTCTTTTGATTCAACATTATTTCACTTAATTTTGTAAACAATTGTTTTAGTTCCTTGGTTTGCGTTTTCGCTTGTTCGTACTAAAACTAATGAATAAGTTGTTGTGTTTGTGCCACCGTTTTGATCATAAGTAATTGCTTGTCCGTCGATTGTAACTGATGTAATTCAGTTTTGAACAACTGAAGGAGTGAAGGCAATATCTTTAGGTTCGGTAGTTTCTTCACGACCTTTTCCTTCTTTTCAAACAACTGTTGCGGCATTAATTTTTTCTAAATTAGTTGTGATAAATCCTGAAACAGTAACTGTTTTTGTAGATTGCTGAGTAAGACCATTATATGAAAGTGTGTAAGTAAAACTTACAGTTCCATTAGTGTCATTTGCAGTAATGCTTGTAGCATTTACTGTAATTGCATCAATATTATTAGTATTTGTTTGAGCTGCAGTAAAGGCTGTTCCTGCTATTGTAACTCTTTCTAATAAAGAAGAAACGTTTAAAACGGTTACATCTGAAGCTTTTAAAGTAGTGTTATCAGTTTTAAATAAAGCTGTTGCTTCATTTAAATTATTTTGTGCATCAGTTTTAAATCCTGAGACTCTAAAGTTGATTAATTTTGCTTCAATTTTGTTGTATAAAATTCTTAATTGTAAGTTAAGTTCACCAGTTACGTTGAAGGTTTCAGTGATTGAAACAATTTCAACTGTAACAACTTTTGGAGTTTCATTTTCAGTTGTGGCAGTCAATTTATCTAATTGAGCCTGCACATTTGCATTTAAACTAAATTGGCTTAAAGTTGCATTTGAAGGTAAAACTGATTGCTTTTGATCACCAGTTGCTGTTGTACTGAATTTAAAGTCAACAGCATTAGCATCACTTGCAAAAATTTGCTCTGTTTGAGCAATTGCTTCTGCTCTAATTGTTTGTTGATTTCTAAATCCGTTAGTATCAATATTAGCAGTTCTAGTTTCATTACCTTTAACTACTTTAATAACAACACGTAATTGTCCATCGTTAATTTGCTTTTGAGTTGGGGTAGTAATTGACTCAATTGTTACGGTTGCACCCTTAGTATTTAGAGCATCTGGAAGAGCAATTTGATTAACATCTGTAATTGCTGTTGGTATTACCTGAGAAAGGTTAGTAATTTGTGAAGTTTTGTTACTATCTGTATAAAAACGTAAGCGATTTCCCTGAATAGTACCGATTAACTCATTAATAGTTCTAATATCATTTGCAGTTGTAGTTGTAAATCCTGTTAAGGTTGTGTCATAACTATAAATACTTTTATCATTTGTCGCATCACTGTTATAAGCATCTAAGTCTGCTTGGTTTAAAAATACCTTAATATTTGCTCCTAATGAACCTGAATCATTAGTTGCTTGAGAAGCACTTTTTGGTGTTAATGAATATCTTAATGAAGGTCATAAACTAGTGATTCTTAAAGTTATTTGCTGATTAGGTAAATTAAAATATGTTAGTAATTTACTTGTATCGATAACACCATTAAAACCTGATTCGCTAGGGTTTGAAACACCGTTAGCAACAAAATCAGTTGTCAATAATTGATTCAAAGGTTGAGCAATTACTGGCTTAATTGTTAGTGAAGGTGTATCTGCTTTTAAAGCGTTAATTAAAGTTTGGTTATTAGCTAGTTTGGTTAGGTAATCAAAGTAACTAGTTTGGTACTTTTTATTAGGAGCAGCAGTTGTTGCAGCGTTAAGTGAAACAGACATTTGCACTAATATTTGACCTTCTCCAGGGTTTGCTTGCCCTTGATTTACAAATAATTGGTTTTCCTGGATTAAATTTTGATATTGTTCACTACGACCAATTTTTTTCATAAAACGTTCTTGAATAACTGGATCAAGATCAAAATTTACTCAGTTAGCACGGTCAAAAATAATGTTTTCTTCATGGTTAGAACCTGAAACTACACTTGGAATTGTACCTTTTAAACGAGTTTGTAATTGCTCTCCAACATAACCAATTGTAAAGTTTAATTCTTTTGCTAATCAAGCGTTACGTTGCTCTTGAGTAAGCACTGTTCCGTTAGGATTGCGTACTCCTTCTAAGTCTGCAACTGTGATTAAACGGTTAGCATTTGAAGGCTTAACTGTACCTTCAAAAGGATAACTTTGAGTGATCAATTGTGCTCTTGTAATGGCACTTGCTAAAGCCGTATCACGGCTACGAATATTGTCATTATTAATTCTAATATTTGGATAATCTAAACGTGAATTTGCTTCTAATGCAGCAAAATGTTTGTTAACAATTTGATCAGCGATAAATTGATCTGCTGTTGAAATTGTTAAATTTAATGAAAAATCACGTGAAAATGCAGGAGCAACTGATGTTGCTTCTGTTGAACCACGGAAATTTAATTGGATAAATCCTGTTGAATCATCAGCGTTAGAAAAGCCTAAAAATTCAAATTTCATAACAATGTCATTGAAGTTTGGATTACTTTTTAGACTTGCAATCTTAGTTGTATCGATTTTTGGTTCAAAAGTTTTAGTTACTGATGAATTTGGTATTGTATGAACTGAAACAATTGAAGGAACATTTCTAAAAAATGTTCTAAGTGATATTTCAGTTGATGAAGATGCTTGGAAGTTATCAAACTCTAGAAAGTTCACGTTGTGAATATTATTGGCAGCGGTTTGAATTGCTTGAATGTAAGCAATTATTTTATCACGCTCTGTTCGTTGGCCAATTGAAATAAAACTAATTCCTTCTAAATCAACAGTAGTTTGATAAACACGTGGCTCTAAAGTGGGTTGATTAACACCTGAAACTGAAACTGTAACATTGATTGAAGTAGTATTATTTTCAGCGATCGCAATTACTTTATAAGCTAAATTGGTGTTTTTATTATCAATAACTAAATCATCAATTGTGACAGTTGTTAAAGTAATTTCACCGTTTCTTGCTCTTTCTTTAGTTCCATCATTTAAAGTTGGTTTTAAATCAGGTGAAGATGCAATTTGATTCTTCACTTCTTCTAAACTAGCAACAGCACTAATTGGAGAATTATTATTACCAATTACAACTGCTCCAATTGCAAAAGCACCAACTACTGCAACAGCACCAAGTGAAGCACCTAAACCAATTAAAGTCCTTTTGAATCTTTTATCCATATATTTCCTTTACTGTTAAAAAATTTTCTCTTTTTTAAATTTTATAACATGAGTTGAATTTCTATCTTTTTTTACTAAAAAAACTATTTTTAATAAAAAATAGAAAAAACCGCTTACAGCGGTAAAATTTGCTTTAAGCTTTCTTTGCTAAATCAACTAATTTATCAAAGATTTTTGGTTCACGAATTGCTAATTCTGCAAGCATTTTACGATTAATTTCGACATTTGCTTTTTTAAGACCTGCAATAAAACGTGAGTAAGTCATACCTTGTGCACGAGTTGCTGCATTAATACGAGCAATTCATAGTTTTCTAAAATTTCTTTTAACTTGTTTACGATCACGGAAAGCGTATGTTCATGATTTAACAACTGCCTGTTTAGCAACTTTAAATCCGATTGATTTATGTCCGAAATATCCTTTTGCAAGTTTTAATCATTTTTTACGACGTTGTCTTGTTATTGGACCTGTTTTAACTCTCATTTAATACACCTCTTATAACATATCTTTCAATCTTTTGTAATCGCTAGCATGCATCATTCCACCTTTACGTGATTGACGTTTTTGCTTTGTTGATTTATTTTGAGCTAAATGTGAACGATATGCACCACCACGTTTAACTTTTCCTGAAGCAGTAATTTTGATACGCTTTTTTAAGCCACTTTTTGTTTTTAACTTAGGCATTAGTTCTCCTGTTCATCTTCTTCATCATTTGTTTGAAGGTTTTCATTAGAATCTTTTGTTTTAACTGCGTTTTCATTATTTTTTAAATATTTAGCAATTTTCTTTTTATCTGGATGAATCACCATATCTAGGAAGCGACCAGCATTAAGGGCCGCTTCTTTATCAATCTTAGCAACATCTTCAACAAGCGCAAAAAAGCGTTTTAAAGTATCATGACCAATATCTTGGCGAGATAATTCACGACCTCTGAACTTTAAAGATAATTTAACTCTATCACCTTCAAGTAAGAATTCTCTTGCTTTTCTAGCTTTGATTGCTAAATCATTTTCATCGATTAATGGTGTTAATCGAATTTGATGATTTTTAACAACTGTTTGTTTTTCTTTAAGCTCTTTTTCACGGCGCTTTTTATCATATTTAAATTTACCATAATCTAAAATTCTGACTACAGGTTTTGGTTGGGTAGTGATTAGAACTAAATCTTTGCGTTCTTCACGAGCAAGTTCTAGTGCTTTATCACGCTCATAAACCCCTAGTTTTTCTCCATCTGATGAGATTAAAAAAACCTTGTTAAAGGGAATATCCTTATTTAAATACGCCTCTTTTTGAGGACCACGATTTTTTTTGATGTTGCTATTGTTGTTTTGACTCATAGATTAAGACTTGAAAAAGTCTTGTATTTTCTCCGTTTCGATAAAAAATAAAAGTGGCAATACTTAATATCACCACTTTGCTTGCAAACTATAATAAAAATTTAAAAAATTTAAATTGTAGCGCAGACCCATGAACTCTAGTTCATCAGGTGAGAAGTGATTCTACTTTCTGCAATTTAATGCTTTTCAATAATAGCACAATAAATTAAAATTGTAAGTTTTTATATTGTCTTTTTTAGGGCTATTTTTTCAGATTATGTAAGGCTGCAATTAAGATATTTTCAAACAACATTGCAACAGTAACTGGGCCTATACTACCAAGGGCAGGAGCTAGAAATTTGGCTTTTGATGAAACACTTTCTTCATCAATGTCTCCATAAATTTTGTTATCAATTTTGCTAAAACCAACATCAATTAAAATAGCATCTTTTTTTACATTATGAGCTTTGATTAAACCTGGAACACCAGTTGCAACAATTAGTAAATCATGCGTTTCACTATTTGCTAAGGTAGTTTCAATATCATATGTTTTTAAGTTGTTATTTAATCTTGAAATGATTATTTTAAGTGGATAACCAATTAGCCTGCTTTGTCCAATAATCCCAACTGATTGATTAACATAATCTAATTTATGATGATCCATAAATTTGATCACTGCCATTGCAGTTGCTGGTTTTAAATAAAATTCTTGATGATTGTTTAGTAAATATTTTTGGCTTAAAGTTGATAAGCCATCAACATCCTTTTTATAATCAACTGCATCTAAAATTTTTTCTGTATTAAATTTATTAGGTAATGGTAATTGAACAATTATACTGTCAGAAGTCTTGTTTAAATTCTGAATATCATTAATAATTAATTCTTCATCATGTTTTTCAGAATAACGTATTAATTCAGCATCAACACCTACTTCTTTTGCAAACATCATTTTGTAATTTATGTATGTAATTGATGCAGGATTATCTCCAATTAAAATTATTTTTAAAGTAGCCTTTTTATTTAATTTTGAAAACTCTATTTTTAAATTTTCTTTTATATTTAGAGCTAAATCTTTTCCAAATAATTTATCCATTAATTAATTTTTCCAATTGTGTTTTATATAACTCTAATTTGTCTTTTTCTTCTTGAATTTTTTCTGGTTTTGCTTTATCTAAAAAACCTTTATTTGAAAGAATTCTGTTAGCTCTTTCAATTTCAGAATTTAAGAAATTAATTTGTTTTTGTTTTTCATCAGACAATTTCTTTTTAATACTTTCATCTAATTTAATGTATAAATCATAGTTTTTGAAAAACACCTTTTCATCCCTATTTTCCGATGTTTTAGCACTACATAATTTATTAATTACCTCAAAATCTTCTGAACTAAAATTCGAAGAAATTAAGTCATAATAAATAATTTCATCTTTAGTTAAATTTAGATCAACTCTTTTATTTCTTAAAATTTTAACTAATTCAATAATGTCATCAACATTTGTTTTGGATGCTTTATATGTTTTATTAATAGAGTGATTTAATAATTCATCATTATAAATATTTTCAAAAAGATAATCAGTTAAAAAAGGTAAAAATGGATGAATTAAAATTAATAAATCTTTTAATAATTTAAACTGAAAATTAGCATTAGGATTTAATTTTGTTAACTCTAAATAATTAGAAGATAAGTCTTCCATTATAAATTGATAAACGACTTTTCCTATTAATGTGAATTCATATTTTTTAATATATTTCTCGATGTCTTTTACTAACTTAGAAAATTTATTACTAATTCATAAATCAAACTTATTTTGTTTTTTTACAGTGTCATCTTTTTCATAATTTAATTTAATTAAACGTGCCACATTTCAAATTTTATTTTGAAAATTTCATGCTGCAGAAATCTTTTCAAAATTAACTGATAAGTCTTGCCCTGCAGTTGTATTTGTGATTAAAAATCATCTTAATGAATCAGAACCATATTTATCAATTACATCAATTGGGTCAATACCATTACCAAGTGATTTTGACATTTTTCGATTTTGTTCATCACGAACTATGCCGTGGTAAAAAACATCTTTGAAGGGTTTTTTATTTGTAAATTGTATTCCCATAAAATACATTCTTGTAACTCAAAAAAATAAAATATCATAGCCAGTTACTAATAAATCAGTTGGATAATATCTTTCAAGCATTTTAATTTCTTGAGGTCAAGATAGAAATGAAAATGGAGATAAAGCTGATGAAAATCAAGTATCTAAAACATCTTCATCTCGAGTTCAATTTTCACCAGGAGATTCAACTTGAACTTTCACTTCATCCTCTTTATATCAAGCAGGAATTTGATGTCCTCATCAAATCTGACGGCTAATTGCTCAATCGTTTACATTATTCAATCATTGCTTTAAAACATTTTTAAAACGAGTTGGGAAACTTTTAACTGCATCAGTAGTTTCAAGGTGTTTCAAAACATTTTCAGCAAGTGGTTTCATCTTTACAAATCATTGCTTTTTAACTAAAATTTCAATTAATGAATTACTTCGGTCACTATAAGATAAAGCAGAAACTGTTTTTTCTTCTTTAACTAATAAGTTATTTTCTCTCAAATAATCTGCAACTTTTACTCTTGCCTCTAAACGATCTAAACCTTGAAAATCACCTGCATTTTGATTCATTAATCCATCATCATTAATACATTCAAGGATTTCTAAATTATGTTTTTTAATAATATCAATATCATCAGTTGCATGTGCTGAAACTTTCATCACACCTGAACCAAATTTAATATCAACAAAATCATCAGCGATGATTGGAATTAATTTTTTAGATATAGGATGAACTACAAACTTACCTAAATAATATTGATAACGTTTATCTTGCGAATTAACTGCCAAAGCAACATCGCTAAAAAGTGTCTCTGTTCTTACTGTCGCAACTGTTAAAAATTGGTCACTATCTTGCAAGAAATATTTAATGTAATACATGGTTTGCTCAGCATTTTTACTAACTATTTCCATATTTGAAAGTGTTGTTTTTTGTTGCACGTCTCAATTAATTGCTCGATAATCTCGATAAATTAAACCTTGCTCATAAAGCGAAATAAAAACCTTATTAACTGCTTCATTTGCTTTATTATCAAGGGTAAAACGCTCATTTTCATAATCTAAAGCAAGCCCTAGTTTGGCTCATTGCTTATGAATATTATTTGCATATAAGTGTTTTCATTCTCATGTTTTTTCTAAAAAAGCTTCTCTACCTAGATCATAGCGAGTCTTATTACTTTTAGCAAGTTCTTGCTCAACTCTTACTTGTGTTGCAATTCCTGCATGATCAGTTGCTGCTACTCAGAAAACATCATGATCAGTTAATTTTTTATAACGAATCACAGTATCTTGAATGTAGTTATTTAAAGCATGACCAATATGTAAATTACCAGTAACATTAGGTGGAGGTAAAATAATTGAATAAGGTTTTTTTCTCAAATCATGATTTGAGAAAAAACGTTTATCTACTCATTTTTGATTTCTATTTGCTTCAACTAGTGCATGATTAAATTTTGTTTCCATAAGCAACACTCCTTGTTTATGTTTTCTATTTTAATAAAAAGACCTTTACTTTTGTAAAAGTCTTTTGTTTTATTTTTTCATTTTCTCGATATGATCTCATGAAATTTCAGTAACTATTTTACGACCTAATGATTCATAATCAATGGTTACGTATTTCATTTTCTCATTAACTTGCTTTACTTTGTAATAAATTTCTTGTTCTTCATTAACTAAAGGACCAGCAATAATTTTAACTAGATCACCTTCTAAAAATGGCGCTTGATTAATACGCTCTTCAAATGCTTTTTGGTGTTTGATTTCACTATCTAAAAGACGGCGAAATTCACGCTTACTAATTGGTGTTGGTTTAACCCCATCACCATGAGATCCAACTATCCCTGTAACGTATTCCGTATTACGGGTTAAGTATCAGGTGTCATCAGTCATTAGCATGTTGATAAAGACATATCCTTTATAAAGGTTTATATATTTGACAACATAGTTTTCACCACGTTGTTTTTTTTCTAACTCAGTTTTACTAATTTTTGGTTCTTTAAAAATTTTAAAATCCCGGAAAAACTCTCCCATTTTTGTGGCATTGATTTTATTTTTTAAAGACTCAATGACTTGCTCTTCCTTGTTAGGTACAACCACAACTGTATATCAAGCATATCTTTCACTATTGTTACTCATAAATTAAACTCCTACTCCTAAAGCATTTAGCACCGATGAAGATGCTGTAGCAACTGCTAAAACAAATAATGAAAAAACAATTGTAAAAATAATAATTTTTAGAAATTGGTGCGTACTTGTTCTAGTTTTTGGTCAGCGAACTCTTTTAAGTTCTTTAAAAAAGAGAACTAATTGTTTTCACAATCAATTTCTTTTTCTAATTTTTCTAACTCGAGCACTTCTATTTTTAAACATTTATTTCTCCTCTTTATGCATTGTGTGTTTTTTACATACCTTGCAATATTTTTTGATAGCTAAACGTTCTTCTTTACTGTTGGTGCTCTTTATGCGATTTCTACAGATCTCGCATGCAATTGCAATTTTAGTCGACATTGTTAATTATGATAAACAAAAAAATGAAAAATAATTAATTTTGTACTCATTTAAGGTGTTTTTTTCATTCACTTGCAAGTTTTTTCTGCTCATACTTGCTTAAAGGTCTAGATTTATAGACATCTCGTGGGTTAAAATCGTTGACAATAATTTTTCTGACCACGAATGCTAGCTGTTCTGAAAGGTTTTCATTTTTCATCATCAAGTATAAATCTTGCCTTAAAATGCGTTCCTTAATAGTATCATCACCTTCAACTCAATCAAATTCAAAGCCTTCTTTTGCTAGACTCGCATAATTAAAGCGGTTTGATTGTGAATTCATTGATGAAATTTCACCAAGCATTACATTTTTTCATAATGTGTATAGATAACTCAGTAAGGTTTTATCAGCTTCTGGCTGATAGTTTTTCATTAATTCATAAGTTTTGAATAGTGCTATTCAAACTAGATCATCTTCGTTTAGACAGGTTGAATAATGGATACTAAGAAGTTTCCTTGCTATGGTGCGCATTAAAGCTGAATAATCTTGATAATACAATCTTAATTGTCTACTTTTTTTAAGATTGACTAGTTTGCTACTTTTACTCTCTTGCTTTTGATTAATACTGCTGGTGCCTGAAAAATTTTCAGACATTGTCAGTTCTGTCAAAATCTCTCTCATCAGCATACGGTCTATCTAATCTACTGCATATCATTTTGCAAAAAATTTACTAACCATTAAAAATTTTTGATTAAAATCGACATTAAAGATTTGATTAAACTGCAAAATATGGTAATTGATGATTATTTCAACCATTTATGAGACAATGGAGAGTCTAAATACCTATTTTAGAATAAGTCTTTTAGCTTCAATTTTTAGTTTTAAATCGTAAAAAATAATCGCAGAAGCTGCTGAAGCATTTAGTGATTGCACAGTTCCAAAACTAGGTATTTTGAATAATAAATCACTTTCTTTGATTAGTGAATTATTCACTCCTTTATGCTCGTTACCGATGATAACGACACTTTTATTATCAAAATCGACTGATTTTAGATCAACAGTTTTTTCTGATAAGTGTGAAGCATAAACTCAATAGCCTGCTTTTTTTAGTTTTTGAATTGTAGTTGTTAATGATGAAGCTTTATGAAATTTCATATTAATAAAACCTCCTGATGAAGCCTTTAAAACTGCATCAGTTATTTGTACACTTCGCTCTTTTGCAAAAACCATATTTTTAATTCCAAATGAATTTGCACTACGAATTATTGCTCCAAAATTTTGGGGATCTTCTAAATGATCAAGAACAATAATTGGCTCTTGAGTTTTAATTAATTCTTCAATTGTTAAATAATTAAAATCACTAATTTGCGCAATGTATCCTTGATGATTTGTTTTAGTTAATTTATTCATTTCATACTTATCTAAATAAGTAATTTTAATGTCAGTTTCTAGTTCTAATTTCTTACCCTTTTCTAGATAAATTTTTTCGATTTTAAAATTAAATTTTATGGCTTCATAAATTGAATTTTTACCAGTTAAAAATAATTTATTGTTTGTCACTTTTTTTGCCTTGATCAATGAAATCATAAACTGTATATTTGACATCTAAAAGATCTTTGTCGACAGTACTTATAAAGTTCATTGCTTCTTCAATTTTATCTCTACTTTCATTCACAACAAGAAATAGTTTTGCAATCTCCTTATATAATTTACTTCCTTGTTTAATATTAGGAGAATATCTTTCACCAATAATTTTTATTAAATGTAACATAAATCCTATTCCATTAGAAAAATTAAATTTTCCAAAAGCAATATGTATATCTTCAACATATCTATCAGATAAAATGTAATCTAGAAAATCAAATATTGTTTCAATACAATATCCTAAATCAGATGGTATAGGTGAGTCACTATTGGCTATTTTATGAAAACAAATTATATGTTCTCATTGATTTAGACCATAAATATATGTTTCAAATTTATTAATATAATTCAATTCTATCATGCTTGCTAACTCACTATCTTCTTTACTTTGGCTTGATAAAGAATCATCTAATATTGCTAGAACATGTTCTTTTATATCATCTACAGTTTGGTCTGTATCTAATAATAGTTTTACTATTTTGCTATATAGGTGTTTACCTTCTCACATTGTAGACTTAACAACAATTTGAAAACCTTCTTTTATGCTTACGTTATTTACTGTAGAAGCCTCCATAACATCTTCAAAATATTTTTTTATACTTGCTTTATGAGATTGAATTCTTGCACGAAAACCCCTAGAATTCAGGGTTTTGCCTATATAATAGAAAGAATTTTTTTTGTCAATTACAATTTCAAGAACGTAAATTCCTTTACCATTTTCATTATATTTTGTAATTGGCTGCATGTGGTTTTTAATATGATTTTTCATAACTAAATGATAATACATTTGCGACTAATAAATTCATTATTTTGCAATTCATCTTTTTAAAAATAAATAGTAAATGATGAATTAAAAAAAGCACTTTCTAAAAAATGCTTTTTCATAAATTTTTCATTCTTAAATTAAACTTTCACTTAGTAACATTTCACGATATTCATCTGCTTGAATATAGTCTTGATTATCATGATGAATTTTTCAAATACGATATAACTCTAAAAATTTAATTTTGTTTTTCCTTAAATGATCATGTCAATTAAAGTCCATCAAATTAATTAAGGTGTAAATATGTTTTAACGTTTCTTTGTTTAAACTTTTATTGTAATTAGAAATTAATTTATCAATTGAAAATAAATATTTTTGAAAATTTAATTCAACTAAATGATTAACTGCTTCTTTAGTTGTATCATCAACAACGATGCGATCACAGTTATATAACATTGCTTCAAAAATAATTTTCTTATATTTTTTAATAATGTTTTCTTGTTGTTTTATTAAGACATTATTTAAATTAATTGGAGCACTTATTTTTGTTCCTAAAATAATTAATTTAAAAATATCTGGTTCAAAATCATCTGCCTTAATTATATTTCCAAGCGATTTTGACATCTTTTTATTTTCATAAAAAATCTGCCCAGTATGCATTCAATTTTTTGTAATATCTTTGCCATAAATTGCTTGATGTTGAGCGTTTTCATTCTCATGATGAGGAAATTTTAAATCCATTCCACCACCATGATAATCAATTGTTTCACCATGGAAATAATTGTTGATAAAAGCAGCACATTCTGTATGCCATCCAGGTCTTCCAGTGTATTTATTAAAACTATAAAGTGGTTGAATATCTGACTGTTTTCATAGATAAAAATTTGCCTCTTCATAATCTATATCTTTATCACGATTCACGTTTTTACCGTAGTTTTCAACTTTACTAATATCAAGTAAAACTCCATCATCTTCATAAATAACTTTATTAGATTTTAATAATTTATTTAAGTAACCTTTGATCATGACAAGACTTTTTGTAACATAGACTAGATGAGTAATTGTTCTAATTCCATATTTTTTTAAAAGCTGCACATATTCTCTAGAATACTTTTGTGAAATCTCAAATGGGTGCACCCCTTCTTCATCGGCTCGCTGAATTATTTTGTCATCAATATCAGTGATATTGTGGACAAAAGTAATTGCTTTTTGGTGAAATAGATTTGCCTTTGCAAAAATATGAGATGTTAAAACAGGCCTCATATTACCAATATGAGGTGAATCATATACAGTTGGTCCACAAGTATATAACTTGATAATATTATCATGCTTACTTTGCACTAAGGTTTTTAGCCTATTAGTTCTTAAATATTGATTGGCAAAGTATTTTAATTTTTTTTCTTTAAAAAGTAATAAACAATCATTAGCTAGATTTGAGACATAATTATTTAGTGTTTCTTGATTAAAAATATCTTTATGTTGTTCTTTTCAGTCTAATAAAGTATTAACCTCTTTAAACAAAATATTAACTAGCTCATTTGAGTAGTTATATTTAACTTTATTTGCTTTAAATTCAGTAATATCAACGATTTCTAATTCTTTATCAGCATAGTCTTTTAAATCTAAATCATAGTCAATATATTTGACTGTATTATCTTCAAAAAAATATGGACTTGACATATTTATATATAAAAAATTTCCAGTTGGTCTAAGTAAATATAAAGCATTAAAAAAATGCTTTTTATAAAAAAATCAAATCGAAGGCTCAGTTACTGAATACTTGCGATCTTTTATGTCTTGTACTTTAGCCCTGTAAAGATAAAGTACAAGTTTTTCATCATCATCTGCAATTACAATGGCGTTGTTTCATTGCCGGTACAAAGTACCGTCATGTTTAAATCCCTGAATATTAACTTTTTGGTATTTATGTGTTTTTTTATTCATCAAACTTCTCCTTATGAGGATCTTGTCATCTGAACTTGCTGGTCACTATCTTTTGCGATTGTATAAAAATTTCTCGATCCTAATTCGCCTTGTTGGTTTGCTCTAAAAGAGGTAATTGTGCGTGAAGTATTATTAAGTACGGGCGCAAATTTTTCATTTTCTTGAATTTCATCATCATTATTTAAATCATCTCAAAAATAAATTCTTGAGGTCGAAACATGAGTTGAAACATCCATAAAATAAGCATCACTCATTCATGAAACATATTCAGAAGTTGAGTCTGTTATTTTACTTTCAAGTGGACCTAAAGTTTTACTTAAATCGCTAACATTTTGCTTTGCTTTGAAAGTAAATTCACCATCTTTTAATAAGTTTTCAACTGGGTTGAAAACAATATCTTTGGAAGCAAAATCATTATTGTCTGTCAAAATATTTTTATTTGAATTAATATTTTTATTATTCAAATAAGTAATTGCAACCTTAATTTGCTTTGTCCCGTTTTCAATTATTAAAGCATCATACTTAGCAGCTTTTTCTTTACTTAAAAACCCACTCATACGAATATTATTAAACTTATCTCTCATACTTGAATCATTAGGATTTTTTGCTTGCACAATTCCTAATGATTTAACTGCAATATTAGGATTAACATAATAGATCTGATTAATTTCATTATCATAACCCATTGCTTTTAAATAAGCGTTATATAACTCTTTAGTGCGATCTTCAAAAGTAACAATTTTTCTGTTATTAATTTGCAATGAACCTTTACTTGTATTATTTGCAAGCAAATATTGTGCTCCATGATTATCTGAAGCGATGTAAGGAACATCAACATTATTAACACTTTGAGATAAAAGTTTATTACTACGCCCTAAATCTTCAATATAGGTATCTGAATAGGTGCGAATATTAGTAACTGATGTATTAACTGTTTCTGAAACTGAAGTGCCAAAGCCGTTTTGTGCAAACATAAAACGGTTTGAAAAATTGCTTCCCGGATTTTCTACTGAATAAAAAGGTACATAACCAATTTTTTGAAATTCTCGTGGCACTAATTCTGCTTGAGAATAAAAGTAAGCGATCTGCTCAGCACCATAAGTGATGGCTGAATTATTGCGAAAACCACTATTGGTTGAAACTTCAGGTGCACTGACATATAAATTATTAGTAACTGCTTGCAATTGTGCATTAGCAACAGTTGAATTTTCATTAGCCATGGCATATAAAACTGATGCAGCATAAACTGCACAAAGACATTGTCTAGGACCAGCTGCTGAAACTCAAGAACGTAAATGTTCTGATTTTAAAGCGTTATTATCAGCTGTGTTTTCATAATTTAAAAGTTGTTGAAATTCTTCAACGAAACTTTTATTTCACTGGCTAGCAGAAACTGTAACATTATTTTGCCCTGATGTTGAAGTTGAGACTGCTTTAGAAACTAAAGTTGTATTATTAGTTCTTGTAATTTGATTTAAATTGTCACTTTGTAAATATGAATTTGCAAAGTGATGGAAATATTCATGGTAAATAGTTGGTAAAACAGCATCAACTTTTTGCTCAAAGCTCATGTCTTGCATAATGTAACTATTAACACTGATGAAAATCTCATTAGTTGCTGGAAAATATTGCCCATTAACTCCAGTTGATAAAATATCGACATTATTAAAAGAAATTCTTTTTAAGTCGTAAATTTCTGGTCCATAGGCTAGACGATCTAAAATTATTTTATGAAGATCAGCAAGTTCTTCTTTTGAAAAAAATCATTTCTCACTACCATTTGTTAAACGTGCTGCAAATGAATCATATTGGATTCAATTAGTTGCAGGTACATTTGTAGCAGTACCTGCTGAGTTTTGTACTGTCGTTGCAACTGATCAATTCGAATTAGTACTAAAAGGTGATTTAGGCGAGTAAGTTACGAGCGAACCATTTGCGCTAGGATCTAGGGCAATTGGTAAGTTACCTTTTAAAGCTCCCGTAGTTACTAGGATGATTGCACCTGTGGTTGCAGCAATTGAAACAACAAAAACTGATGATAACGCTATCAAAATATTTTTAACGATTTTAACTCTAGTTTTAGAAACAACTTTTTTCATAAAATCATTATATTATTTATTTTTAGTTATTGAAAAAGTTATTGATTTTCCTTAATAACTAAGTTTTTAATAAGTTTTTATTTTTTTTATGCTTAAAAGCATTTTCCGATACTTTTAAGCATTTGTTTTTAGCCAAATTTTAAATTAAAAAAATGGCCCCCTGATAAATCAAGGGGTTAAAACAAAAAAGAAGGTACATACTATAAAAAAACCAAAAATTTAGTTTATTTTAAATAAGTTGTACTGCCTAGGAAGGTAACTTAGAATTCGTCATCTAAGGTGTTCGTTTACCACCTAGGCATTGTCATTATACAAAAAAATCGTTTAATGTGCAAATTTTACCCATAAAATAACGATTTTGTTTTTTGTCTGATTTTTTGCAGTAAAAGTTTTGGATTTTGCCACAATTTTTGCTTGTTTTGCCAAATAATTGATAATAATAAATTAGTTGCAAAACAAATTTAGAGTCAAATAGTAGGATTTAGTGAAATATTTGTGGAAAATTTTGCACTTTTAAATTTTTTACGTCTATGTGGCTTATAATAGAGAAAGGAGGCTATATGTATCAATACAAAGCAATTTTGAAATCAACAAAAGAAGTAGTTGCTGAAGGTCATTCAGTCAAAGATGTTGAAAATGATATCAAAGCATATCGCAGAGCACAGAAAAAAGGTGAACATACAAAAGGTCAAGAACTAATTGAAATTTACCATGTTTTCCGTGAAAAAACTGAGGGTGAAGATAACTCAAAAAAAGAACTGATTAAAACAGTTTAAAAACTAAACTAAATAAAATTTAAAAATAACTCAAGATTGAGTTATTTCCCGCATCGGCCTAATAACTGCAACAGAAAGGTTGTAGTTATTTTTTATAATATAAGTAATATGAAATACAAACAAG
>NZ_NQNY01000014.1 GCF_002276225.1 Mycoplasmopsis agassizii
AATAATAAAAATGAACTTTCGAATGAAAGTCCATTAAAATAAAAATGTAAGAGTTGCAGTTATTAGAACACTCTAGGAAATAGCCTCAAATGTAGGCTATTTTTAGTTCTGTGAGCAACTATTTTCAAAATAATTCAAAATTAATAGAAAAATCTTAATTTACAAGTTTTCTATTATAATTTACCTACAATTTTTAGTAAGGAAGACTATGATTAAAAATAAAAGAGGAAAAAGTTTCTTAAAACTTGCATTGATTGCAAGTAGTTTTACAATTGTAGCAACAGCAATTTCATGTAGCACACCAAGTAATCCATTGGTTCTGACTCCGATTGATATTAATGCTGCTTCAATTCTTATTAAGGCTGAAACAAGTTACAAAGTACAAGAAAGTATTATTGCTAAATCACCTTCAGTTATTAAAACTGAATTAGATACACAAGAAAAATTGAGAACAGCATTCGGTTTAAACGAACTTGTATTAGGTACTTACAATTTAACTTTAGCAATTAAAGATCCTGATGATGTTGAAGGTAAGTTAAAACTTTCTGTTAGAGTAGCAAATGCAACTAATGTTGATACAGCAAGTAAAGACCTAGAAATTAGTGGGTTTTTAAAATTTACTAGAATTGATCTTGATGCTATTGTTACTAAAATAAATTCAACAGTTGAAACTGCACGTGCATCAATTAGTAAAAAAATTACTAGTGAACAATTCAAAAATCTTGTTTCAGATATTTTTAAATTTGAACAATATTTCAAAGCATCAACAAATATTGATAATGTAACTTTTGAAAATTATGAAGTTACAACTGAAGCGCAAAAAGCAACTATCAAATTTGAAATTAAACAGACAAATGTTCCTGCAAATAAGAAAAGTTTAAGTTTTGAATTTACTAATTTTTCTGAAGTTAATCAGGATGAATTAGCAACCACAATTTACAATTCTTTAAATAATCAAACACTTGATATGGAAACATCTATAACTAGAGAAGCATTTAAAAATTCAATCATAATTGAAGAAAATCAAATCAAATTAAATGATGCTTGAAGTGATAATTTTAAAACTAAAATCGGTGAATTTAATAAGTCATTAAAATCTGTTCAAGACTTGTCTTTTAGTTTTAAAGATGAAGAAAATGATAACTTAACTTTTAGTCTAACTTATAAATTTAATGATGCCGATTATTCAGCAATTTTAAAGTTAAATAATTTCAGAACAGAAGCAGAACAAAAAGAAATTACACATAAATGAAAACTGGAAAATGACAGTGATTATAAAGCATTTTATGATGTCCTAAATTCTATTAAAACTGCTGATTGAAATTTAAATTCAATTTGAAATAAACAAAAATATTTAAGTTATTTTGAAACCTTAAATCCTAATGGATCTATTAAATTCTTAAATACAGAAAAACTAGAAATATTTTCTAAATTTGTGATTAGCGAAAAGAGCAAAAATATTCTAAAAAATTCATTTATTAAAAACGTAACTTTAACAAATGATAAAGATGTTTTAAGAGCAGAATTTTTTGTAATTAGTGAAAACGGATTGAATGAAAAAGTTAATGTAATTTTAAATTTTGGAGCATCTTCACCTGCACCTGAGTTAAGTCAAACGGCAACCGAAATCATCGCATTTTTCGATACTTTCGAATCAAAATTCATTACTTTTGATATTCAGTTAAGAAGCAATAATGAACTAGAAGTTAAATCATTTTATGAGCGAATTAAAACGCTTGAAGGCGATGTTTTATTAAATGCTTTAAAAGAAGAATCTGGTGAAGCAGGTAAGGGTAGAATTGATCAAATTTTAGTTGATAAAACAGAGCGAGAATTACAACTAGAATTAACTGACAATAATCTAAAACTTTACCTAACATTAAAATTAAATGGACTATCTAGAAAATACATTTTTACAGTAACAGGTTTTGGTGAAGGACTAAATGATCCAAGCCAAGTTCAAACCAATTTTTCATTATGAAAATTAAAATTAGAGGTTTTCTTACTTAGAAATTTACACCTAAAACAAGGTACAGTAATTAGCAACTTTTATCAAGAACTTTTGGCTAAAAGTAGTGCTGAAAGATTAGACATAATTAAAGGTTTAATTAGTGATCAAGCAACTAAAGATTTATTTGATAAATATGATTTAAAGGTGACAACTATTTCTTATAATGCAAGTGATAAATTAACATGAAATATGTTAAAAGTGAACCTAGAATTTAACAACATAATTACTAATAAAAAAGAAACATTGACCTTAACTTTAGAGTCGGATTATAGTGATGTAGTTGTTTACAATGTAATTCAAACACGTGTAAATTTCTTTGCAAATAAAACCTATACAATTGCCAAAGATGTTTCAAGTTATATTTTCAAACAAGAAATTGATAACCGTTATACTAATGGTACATACATTATTGATGCAATTGCAATGTATTTAAACCCAAGAGATCAAGTTGAATTTAGATCGCTTGCACAGTCACCTTTTACAAAGTTTGAATTTGCAATTGATACTAAAGATAAAACAACAATCAATATGACAGTAACTGCTCAACTTGATAAAATTATTAAAACTTTTACAATTAAAATTACTGGATTTAAAATCTAAAAATTATGAACTTCAATTTAGAAGTTCATTTTTATTTTTGATTTTGTAATTAAAAAAGCAAAATAAAAATCTGCCTAGAAGCAGATTTTTTGAATTAATTTGGAAGTGATTTTCTTAAAGTGAAGTTACCGTTTTCAAAGTAAACTACATAGAATAAATCTTGCTTCATTGATGTATTAACTATTTCAAAAGCAAGTAATGATTCAATTTTATCTTGAATAAAGCGTTTAATAGGTCTTGCTCCAAAGTTGTCATTGAATGCTTTTTTAAGCATTTCTTGCACCACACTTTCATCAAATGAAATGTGATAGTTATTCATAATTAAACGTTGTGCAACTTTAGCTAATTCTAACCTAGCAATTTCTTCTTTAACTTCAATTGTTAACTTATTAAAAGTAATAATTGAATCAATTCTGTTAACAAATTCAGGTCTAAAGAATTTATTTAAAGCTTCTTGCACTTCTACTTCACTAGCACCTGCATGGGCTAATTCAGCAGTTAAATTACTTGTCATGATGATGATTAAGTTTTTACAGTTAATTTCTCTGCCCTGTGCATCAGTTATACGACCTGAATCAAGCATTTGTAGGAAAATATTAACTACATCAGGATGAGCCTTTTCAATTTCATCAATTAATAAAATTGAATAAGGTTTTCTTCTTATTTTTTCAGTTACTTGCCCACCTGATTCATAACCAATATAACCAGGAGGAGAACCTATAATTTTAGAAACTGAATGTTTTTCCATGTACTCTGACATGTCTAAACGAATTAGGTCATTTTCGCTTGAAAATAGTTGAGCAGCTAAGGCACGACTTAATTCTGTTTTACCAACACCTGAAGGACCTAGGAATAAAAATGAACCAATTGGCTTATTTAAGTCATTGATATTTGCTTTATTACGCATGATGATACGATGTATCTCTTTAATTGCTTCATCTTGACCTTTTATTGTTTTAGCCAATTCTTTGTCAAGATTGAGAATTTTTTCGCGTTCATCTTTTAATAATTTTGTTGCAGGAATGCCTGTTCAGTTAGAAATTACGATCATAATTTCTTCACGAGTTACCTTATTTTTAATCAGTCTTTCTTCACTATTTTCTAAGGTTTTTTCTAGTTCAAGTTTTTCTTGCTCTAGTTTAGGAATATCTCGATATTTGATTTCAGCAGTCTTTCCATAATCAGCAATACTGTTATAGTAGTCCATTTGATGGTTTAAATCGTATAGTCTTTCTTGATATTCAGCTAGTTTATCCATTTTAGATTTAGCTGCTTTTCAAGCTTTTTCCTGAGTTGAAAAAGTCTCGTTTAACTTAGTTAATTCAGTATTAATTTCCTTAATACGTTTTTCATGTTTAGTACTATCGCTTGAATTTAAAGCAACTTTTTCCATTTCTAAACGAGCAATTTTTTCTTTAATTTCAATTAAAGGTAGAGGCTCATAATTCATCTCAACTTTAATTGCTGAAGCAGCTTCATCAACTAAATCAATTGCCTTATCAGGTAAAAAGCGATCGGCGATATAACGGTCTGACATTTGCGCAGCAGCCACTAATGCTTCATCATCAATTTTAACTTTATGAAATGATTCAAAACGATCTTTGATCCCTCTTAAAATTGTAATTGTGTCAGTAACTGATGATTCATTGATTAAAATTTTTTGCATTCTTCTTTCAAATGCAGGGTCAGTTTCAATGTATTTTTTATACTCTTTTAAAGTTGTTGCACCAATCATATGCATTTGTCCTCTAGCTAGCATTGGCTTTAACATCTGTGCTGCATCAAGTCCTGATTCAGCACTGTTTTTACCCATACCGTTTAACATATGAATCTCATCAATAAATACAATAATGTTGCCATTTGCTTCATTAATTTCTTTTAATAGGTCTTTCATACGCTTTTCAAATTGACCTTGATAAGAAGCACCTGCGATAATTGATGCTAGATCAATTTCATAAACTTCTTTACCTAATAAATCAATAGGAACTTGCTTTTCAACAATTTTTCTTGCTAAACCTTCAACTAAAGCAGTCTTACCAACTCCAGGATCTCCCACTAAAACTGGGTTATTTTTGCTTTTTCTGCTCAAAATTCTAATAATTTCACGAATTTCACTGTCTCTGTTAATAACTGGCTCAAGTTTATTGTCTCTTGCTAGTTGAGTTAAGTTACGAGCATATTTTTCTAAAGGTTTACGATTATCTGTTTCTGTAAATGTTGCGTTCATGTTTTCTCCTTAATAATTTTATCTAATAAAAGTATTTTAGCACTCTAATGCCTAGAGTGCTAAAAATTAAATAAAATTATTTTCCGTTGATTCAAGTATCTTTAAAATTGTCATAAAGATCCTGATTATTAACGTTTTTAAGGATTAATGTCTCCTCAAGAACTTTCAAAATAATATCGCCATAAAATAGTTGCGCAACACGACTAGATAAAGCATTCACACGGCGTTCTTGGCTAAGTGAAGCAAATCTAAGAACAAGGCGATTTTCAGTATTAGTGATCTTAGTATTTTCAGTTATTAATAAAACTTTAATTTTGAATTTTTCTGCAATTTGAATAATGTAGCGATTTTCTTTTGAAGAAACAGTTTTAGAAAACATGATGCACATGGTTTCTTGAAGATATTTATTTCTTAAGGATAAAATAACTTCATGTACGCTATTTGAAACGTGACTTTCAAAACCTAAAGTAGCAAGTCCTTGCCCTAATTCTCTAGCAACTGAATAGGATGAATGAATTCCAAAAACTAAAATACTTTTAGTTTTATAAATTCATTTAATTGATTTTTCAAGTAGTTCAATATTGATCATTTCATAATTATTTTTAATTGCAAAATAATAATGGTTAAAAACCTGATTAGCTTTTTTTACTAGTCCACTCATTTGGTCATCGGGAGAATGAGTGGCAATTGATGTATTTAATTCTGCTACATAAATTTTGAAAGATTGATAGTTGTTGTGGTTTAGTTTTTTAACTAGTCTAGAAACTGAACCTGTTGCAATTTTTAATTCATCTGCAAGTTGGTTAATAGGCATTTTTAAAAATGTCTCAGTGTTATGTTCGATAAAATCTAACAGGATAATTTCGTTTTTACTTAACTTGATCCCGTCACGATTAGTTAATTTAATCATATTTGGATACCTCTTTTTTGCTTTAAACTTGAAATTATTTCAAGTTTTTAAATATTTATCCTAAATATTTTAAATTAATTATAAAAAAATTTTTATTTTTTATTTATTAAAGTTAATTGAATGATAATTAAAAGGAAAGGGGGATGATATAGATTAATAAAGGAAAAGTTAAAAATTTATATTGAAATATGAAAAATAAACTAAACAAGCCAAGTTTTCAGTTTTTTGTTTCTTGTCAGGCTCTCGAAGATGAACCTTTATTTGGAAAAACGACAATGCTTAAAATGGCAACAGCCGCAATTCTAGGTGGTGCTGATGGCATCAGAACTAGCCAGATAAATAACATTAACCTTATTAAAAAGAATTTCCCACAGGTACCTTTAATCGGTTTAATTAAAAGAGAATACGATAATAGTGATGTCTACATTAGTGCGACTTTAAAAGAGCTTAAAGCCTTAATGAGAACTGAAGCTGAGTATCTAGCAGTTGATGCAACGATGCGTAAGCGGCCTAAAGAAACCTTAGAAGAATTAGTTACTTACTTTAATACTAACAATCATAAGCAACAAATTTTGCTCGCTGATTGTTCAACCATTGAAGATGTAAAAAATGCCTTAAAACTAGGTATTAAATACATTGCAACTACTTTAAGAGGGGCAACAACTGAAACCAAACAATTTTCAAATACTGAAAATGATTACCAATTTATTAAAGATTGCGAAAAACTTGTTCATCAAAATGGAGCTTTTTTAATTGCAGAAGGTGGACTTAATCATCCAAAAGATTTAAAAGCAGCCAAAGCAATCGGTTGTGATTTTGCAGTTGTTGGATCAGCAATTACAAGACCACGATTTATTACAAGGCAATTTATCAAAGAATCCAGCATATAAGACGGGGTACAATGAAAATAGAAGTATATAAAAACTATGAATTAATGAGCGAAAGAGCTGCAGAGATTATTACTAATTTAGTAATGGAAAAACCTGATGCAAAAATTGTTTTTGCAACAGGCAATACCCCAGTTGCTACTTATGAAAAGTTAGTACGTAACTATCAAAAAAACTTAGTTTTTTTTGAAGAAGTAAAGTCATTTAACCTAGATGAATATGTAGGTTTAGATGAAACTGACAAGCACTCTTTTAGATATTTTATGAACAAACATTTGTTTGATCATATTAATATCAAAAAACGCAATATTGCGTTTCCTAAAGCAATCGATATGTCACTTGAAGCATTAAATAAATATGATCGAAAAATTGATAAAGTCAAAACTTTTGACTTATTAATTATGGGAATAGGTACAAATGGGCATATTGCCTTTAATGAACCTTATACTGATTGAGATCTTAGAACCCATTTTGTCTCTTTAGATCGTAATACTCTAAAAGACAATTTTGGTGATGAAAACGCACGCATTAACCGTGCAATTACAATGGGCATATCTGATATTTTAAAAGCTAAACAAATTATTGTTTTAGCAAATGGCAGTAAAAAAGCCAAAATAGTAAAAACTATTTTAAACGCTAAAGTAGGTGATTTAAAAATCCCTGCAACTGCTTTACAACAACATAAAAACGTTACACTTATTCTAGATCAAGAAAGTGCAGCGGGAATAGAGGCCAAAAATGATTATCGACAAGTTGAGTAATTTATCAAGATATAAAAGTATTGATAAAAACTTTGCTAAAGCCGTGGAATATATTGAAAAAACTGACCTATCAAAATTAGGTTATGGAAAATTCGAAATTTCAGGTTCAGACATCTTCTTATTAAAAATGGAAGTTGATACATATGACTATGAATCTTCACAATATGAAGTTCATAACGTTTATGCAGACTTACATATTTCTCAAGATTCTGATGAAGTGCACTTCTTTGAAAGAGGTGAACTAATGGAGCGTACCAAAATGGAGTACGACAAAAATGGTGATGTTGCTTTATATGAACTTGATTCAACTAGAAATAAATTGCAACCTCTTGTAGGTGAATTTATTTTCTTTTGACCAGGTGAAGCGCACGCACCTAAAACAACTGATAAGATCCGTAAAATGGATAAAATCATTATCAAAATTAATACAGAAAAAAGATAGGAAAATTCTATGAAAAATAAAAAATACAGTGGTTTATTTGCAGCAATGATCACTCCTTTTGATGAAAAAGGTAAAGTAAAATTTGATGCCATCCCTTCAATTGTTAAATATATGATCGAAGTACAAAAACTAGATGGTCTTTATGTTACAGGTTCAACTGGAGAATTTTTATTAATTTCAGTTGAAGATCGTAAAAAAATCTTTGATATCGTTGCTAAAGAAGCAAAAGGTAAAATTACTTTAATTGCCCAAGTAGGAACATTAAATTTCGACGAAATTTTAGACATGGCACACCATGCTAAAAAAGCAGGATTTGATGCTATTAGTGCAATTAGTCCTTACTATTTTGGCTTTAGTTTTGATGAAATTAAAAACTACTATCAAAGCATTTCCGACAATGTCGACATTGACTTATTCCCTTATTATTTACCTCAATATGCAGGTGGAAAAATGTCAGCATCACAATTTAGTCAGATCTTAAAAATCAAAAACGTAGTTGGTGTTAAATATTCAGCAGGGGATCCATTTATGTTTGAAAGACTTATTAACAGTGACCCTGATAAAGTTTACTTCTGAGGTAGCGATGAAGTTTTAATCTATGGAGCAGTAATTGGAGCAGATGGTTATATCGGTTCAACTTATAATGCTAATGGATTAGGAGCACGCCGTATTTTAGAAGCTTATGAAGCTCGAGATTTTGTTAGAGCTAGAGAATTAATTCACGAATACAATGACTATGTTGAAGATGTTGTAGGTAATGGTTTAATGACAACCTTAAAAGCTTTATTACGTCTAGATGGGCTTGATGCAGGAATTAGTAAACATCCTTTTGCTAAAAAAGATGACGATGCATTACTAAAAAGAGCACGAGAAATTAAATCTAAATATCTAGATAAAAAATAAACTAAAATTTAATAAGGAATTGCAAAATTCCTTATTTTATAAAATTAAAAAAATGAGTAAAAAATGAAACATGTATTAGCTTTTGATATCGGTGGTACCCATATCAAATACGGTGTGATTAATGAAAAACTAGAATTTAAAGTTAAAAATTTTATTGTCACTAAAATTGAAACTATCATTGAAGATTTGCTTGATATTGCTTTAAGTATTTTAAAGCAATATCCTGAAATTAAAGATATAGCAATTTCTTCGACAGGCATAGTTGATTCAAAAACTAAAAAAATTATTAATGCTAATGGTGATTTTAAAAACTATATTGGTACTGATTTTAAAGTAATTGAAGAAAACTTAAATGTTAATTTAATTTTATTAAATGATGCCAACGCAGCAGCATATGCTGAAGTTGAAAATAGTGATGAGCGTTTTGCCATGATTACTTTTGGTACAGGTGTAGGTGCAGGGATAGTTTTTAATAAAACTTTGCAAGTATCGAAAAATGGTTTTGATGGAGAATTTGGCTATTTAATTCATAATCATAAAATGGTTAATGATTCACTTAGTTTTAGTAAGTTTAATGAACTTAGTAAACAAAAATTTAACTTTGACTCTAATAGCACTAACGAGTTTAAAAATTCCTATTTAACTAACCATGAATTTAAAACCTTTGTTGATAACTATCTAGATGAAATTGCTAGTTTTTTATTTAACATCATCGTAACATTAAACTTAGACAAAATCTATATTGGTGGTGGCATTAATCATATTAGTCATGAAGCAAAACAAGCTTTAATCAACAAATACAATGCTTTAAAAAATAAGACATTTTTTAAAGCAGACATTGTTTTTTCTAACCATGGAAATTCTGCCGCTTTAATCGGTTTAGCAAAGCAAATTTTGCACAGTAAAAAATCTTAAAATTTTTTACAATTTTAAAAGTTATGTATATAATTAAAAAGCCTTTAAAACAATAAGGCTGTAAGCCCGGGTGGCGAAATAGGTAGACGCAAGGGACTTAAAATCCCTCGGTAGCAATACTGTGCTGGTTCAAGTCCAGTTCCGGGTACCAAAAGCGTCGTTAGCTCAGAGGTAGAGCAAATGGCTTTTAACCATTGGGTCATAGGTTCAAATCCTATACGATGCACCATATCATTTTAATGATCACAAAATGTCCTTTAACTAGGACATTTTTTTATTGTTTTTATGGTGTTTAGAATAATTCTTTCTAAAAATATGTTAAACTAATTTAGTTGAAAAAATGCCCGTGTGGTGAAATGGCAGACACAGTTGACTCAAAATCAACCGCGAAAGCATGCTGGTTCGAGTCCAGTCACGGGCACCATATAATTAGAATAATGACCTTGAACACTCTTATATAAATAAGAGTGTTTTTTTATATTCGAAAGTTACCTGAAATTGTCAAAACTAACTACCTGTATATGGTTTCAGGGATTTTTTGAAGTTAAATAAACCTTAAAATATCATTTATTAAATTGTACAATTACTGCCTTTATGACACGTTAAACTATATGCTGAATTGTAATATCTAGCTCAATCAGAAAGGTTGGGAAGATATTTTTTTATAATATCATATAGTATGTTGTATAAACGATTAGGTATTCAAGAAAGATTTGCAATTCAAATACTTTTGATAGAAGGAAATAACATTACAGAAATATCTAGAAAACTAGATAAAGATAAATAGTTATCTATTTTTCCTCTCTACAAAATGAAGGCAATGTTGTTAAACTTTTATCTGAAACTAATAATATAAATGTTACTTTTAAATTGAATTTTAAAAAGGAAAATCCAGGTAATTAAATTAATAAACTTATAGATTTTTTGAAACAAAAAGCTAGTTTAATTAAAAACTAACTTTCTTTATAAAATATTTCTAGAAAATTAAAAGTTACTTTGTGACAAAATATTTTCTGTATCCGGTAAATTTATTTTTTTGTTAATTTGACTAATAATAGCCTTTAGTACTGGTATTGATACTGAATTTCCAAATTGTTTATATGCCTGGTTAACATTAGGGTTAATTTTAAAATCTTCGGGAAATCCTTGTAATCTAGCACATTCTCTTGGAGTTAACTTTCTGATTCTACCATTAATATAATAAGCACCTGTTCTTGAAGCAGAACCCCCACCGTTGGCTGAAAGAGTGATTCCAATCCCGTTGATGTCATAGATTCTGTCACCTTGACTGCCATTATTTATAGTCCCGATTCTTACTATTTTTTTAATAGGCTTATTTGCAAACTTATTTTCATTTAATGAAAATTGCTTATTATTGATAAATAATTTATTGTCAATTTGTTCTTCATTTTCTAAGACATCTCTAACTACAGAAATTTTATTTGAAGGTTTTGGAAATTCAAAATTTTTTACATTCAAATCGTTTCTGAAACAAACGAAATATAATCTTTTTCTTGACTGTGCTACCCCAAAATCACTAGAATTTAATTCATTTATGAATACTGAATAATTTTCTTTTTCAAGTAGTTTAATCATCAAACTTACTGTAACTGAATTATTGTGTTTAGCTAAATTTGCTACATTTTCTAGGAATATTATTTTTGGGTTATGGTATTTAATAATACGAATTATGTCAAAAAATAAAGTGCCTCTCGTATCTTCAAATCCTAATTGTTTTCCAGATATGCTAAAGGGTTGACAAGGAAATCCTGCAGCCAAAATATCATGGTATGGAATAGTGCTTTCATCAATTTTAGTTATGTCACCGTGTGGAAATTCACCATAATTATTATGGTATGTTTGTTTGCAAAATTTATCTATTTCTGAAGAAAACACGCATTTTGCACCATAACTTTGAAGAGCTTGTCTAAAACCACCTATTCCTGCAAATAGGTCTATAAATGTAAAATTAGCAAGGTTTTTCATTACCTATTCTCCTTATAAATTTTAGTTTATTAACATTATATTTTCATATTAACGTAATGTAGAATTAAGGTTAAATTAAATGTTTCTAAACTAGAAAAGAAAATTTTAAAAATTAATTCTCAATAGCTTCAGTTAACTAAGATATTTATAGAAACATTTAAATTTTCAATTTTATTTGTTAAATATTTTTTCTAAGCAACCATTTTTTAGGTCGTTCAAATTAAATAAATTAGAAACATTACTAAATGCTTTTTCCATTAATTTTTTCATATCTTTTCAAGCTGAGCCATCAGTTATTCATATAAATTCAAAACCATCATTTAATTTTACATGGTTGTTTAATTCAATGAATCTCTCGGTTTCACTTATTGGTTTAGTTCCAAGTGTATTATAAAAATTTACTTCTATAAAATATGTTTTATTTTTTCCTCATACAATAAAATCAAAGATTTTACTATTACCTTTTCCATTAATTGAAGTAAATAAATCTGTTCCAAATCATTCTCTGAAATTGCGCAAAGACACCTGACTTTCATATTTAAAATGTGTTTTTTGAATTTCTGATTCTACAACCTTTTCCATAACAGATCCTGTGCGATTTTTTCTTGCATTTGTGTCTAGACCTACTTCAATTCCTAGTACATAGTCGGGAACACTGGAAATTAAATGATTTTCTAACAAATCGAACAATCCCGTATTTTTCATAAATTCGATATATTTTTCGATTGGATAATTGGGCTCTTTAAAATCAAAATTCATAACTTCATCATTATGTCTTACACTTAGTTCTCTTTCTCGTTTTGCCAGTAAAATCGGAAGTGAGGTTAAAACTTCAGGATATTCTTTTAATAGATTTTTGAAGTCATTTTCAATATTTTTACTTCCTATTAAACTATTTAAAATATTTAAATGAACTTTAATCTTTCTCAAATTTTCATAGGCTTTAGGAAAATCAGTATAGTAGGTTCAATCTACTATACAACTAGTGAAAGTATCAATTCATTCTTCAAAATCTCTATTTTTCATCTTTATTTAAATCCAAAAAGCGATTTTTAGTAAGTTCAAGATATTCTAATTCGTTATCGATTCCTATGTATTTGCGACCTAATTTGCTTGCAGCAATTCCAGTTGTTCCTGAACCGTTGAAGCAATCTAAAACTAGGTCATTTTCTTTTGTGCTAGCTAAAATCAAGCGTTCTAAAACTGAAAGTGGTTTTTGAGTTGGGTGTTTTCCAAATTTTTTCTCAGAAGGTGTTGGTAAGTTTAATAACCAAACATCTTTCATTTGCTTACCACCATTGATCTCTTTCATTAACGCATAATTATAAAAATGTTTACCCTTAGTTTTGGCAGTAAGTTGTTTTCTTGCTCAAATAATTGTTTCAGTTGAATTAGTAAAAGATCTACCTGCTAAATTAGGTGTAGGGTTTGGTTTTTGTCAGGTTATATTATTAATAATTGAATAACCTTCAAGTTCTAAAGCAACTCCAACTGTATAAATATTATGATATGTACCACTAATTCAGATAGTACCATCATCAGTTAAAACTTCTCGACATAGTCTTAATCATTCACGGTTAAACTCTAGTTTTTCTTCAATCGTTTTAGTTTCATCTCATTTACCTTTATGATTAACTACTTGTTTACCACTATGACAACTGATGCCATTATTACTTAGAAAATAGGGAGGGTCTGCAAAAATCATGTTTACTGATTTAGGTTCTAAGGTTTTTAAAATCTGAAATGAATCACCTTGAAAAAGTTTGAAATTTTCAGCTTCAAAAAACACATTTTGATCTGTAAATGTGTTTTTAAAAATAGGTTCTTGAACTGATTTAGTCTTTGTAATCATCTTAAAATAACTCCCTCTATATTAATAAAATTATTAGTTTCTCTAATCTCTCTTTGTCATTATATCTTTTTTAAAAGTGCTCGTTAATAAAAACTTAACTTTTATAAAGTTAGTAAAAATGCTAACAAATAAAAGTTAAAAGCTCATCCAAATTAAGCAAGTAACCCTTAACTTCCAAATTAATTTGATTAAATTAGCAAATTAATTTAGTTATAGGTATTATTTTTATATGTATAAAAAAATCGAACTAAGCGACACCTTAATTGCCGAAGCAATTAATGGTGAACTAAATAGACAAGCAAGTCATATTGAACTAATTGCAAGTGAAAACTTTGTTTCTGAAGATGTTTTAAAAGCAACAGGGAGTGTTTTAACTAATAAATATGGAGAAGGTTATCCAGGTAGAAGATATTATGGTGGTGCTGAATTTATCGACAAAGTCGAGAATTTAGCAATTGAAAGAGCTAAACAATTATTTAATGTTAAACATGTGAATGTACAACCTTATTCAGGTTCTGTTGCTAATGCTAGCGCTTTAGCAACATTAGCAAAACCAGGAGCTAAGATCTTAGGAATGTCTTTATCTAGTGGTGGACATTTAACTCATGGTTATCATATTTCTTTTTCAGGTGTTTTTTATGAAGCACATAGTTATGATGTTGATGAAAATGGTTTTCTAGATTATGATGTAGTTGAAAAAAGAGCATTAGAAGTAAAACCTGAAGTAATTATTACAGGTTATTCAGCATATCCTAGAGTCATAGATTTTAAAAGATTTAGACAAATAGCAGATAAAGTAGGAGCAAAGTTATTTGCAGATATTTCTCATATAGCAGGACTTGTAGTTGCAAATGAGCATGATTCACCAATTGAACATGCTCATTTGACAATGACTACCACTCATAAAACATTGCGTGGTGCACGTGGTGCAATTTTAATGACAAATGATGATGAAATTGCTAAGTTAATGAATCGTTGAGTGTTTCCGGGTTATCAAGGTGGTCCTTTATTTCATGCTATTGCAGGTAAAGCAGTTGCGTTTCATGAAGCGTTGCAACCTGGTTTTAAAACTTATGCGCAAAATGTCAAGAAAAATGCTAGAGCCATGGCAAATGAATTTATGAGCTTAAAAGTACCTGTGATTACAGGTGGCACTGATAATCATTTATTTACAATTAATGTTTTAAAAGGTTATGGTATTAGTGGTAAGCAAGCAGAATTAACGCTTGATAAGATCAATATTACAACTAATAAAAATACTATTCCCCATGACACTTTAAAACCAATGATTGCTAGTGGTGTAAGAATTGGTAGTGCAGCTATGACAAGCCGTGGTTTTGATGAAAACACTTTTATAGAAGTAGCTAGAATCATAGATCAAGCACTAAAAAACTATGAAGATGAAGAAGTTTTAGAAAACTTAAAAGGAAAAGTTTTAGATATTACTAGCAAATACCCACTAAAGAAAAGTTACTTTTAAGTAACTTAAAAAATTAATTTAAATAATTAAAAACACTTAAACAAAAGCAAAAACTTGCCGATGTTTAAGTGTTTTTGTACTCTTTATAATTAAAATTATTCAGCAGATTCAACTTCAACTTCTACTTCTTGAGCTTTTGAAGGAATATTTCTATTTGCGTTTTCTGCTAATTCCTTGTTACTTACAAATAACATAAAGATTCCACCTAAAATGCTATTAAAAAACATTGCAAGAATTGCTGCAACTGTCAGATCATTTTTGTCTGTTGCAGTTCTAAGTTTTTTCATAGCTAGATGTGCTGTAAAAATAGGTATTATTGTTCAAAATGTAAAGATTGTTCCAATAACTATAAAAACTTTTGCTAACCCTTTCATATATCTCCTTTCTAAATTCTAATTCTTGTTAAATTATACGACAGAAGGAAGATACTTGGCAATTTTTTTCTACTATCTAGCTAAAAAATCTAAAAATCTATAAAAAAGCCTTAATTTCGCTTACTTTATCAAGTTTTTCTCAAGGTGCTTTCTTTTCAGAGCGACCAACATGACCAAAAACTGCTAGTTTTTTATACGAAATATTTTTCATATCGAATTGATCAATGATTGCCTGAACACTTAGATCAAAAACTTTTTCAATAATTTCAACAATTTTTTCTTTAGCTATTTTTTCACTATCAAAAGTTTCAATATAGTAAGAAATCGGTGTTTTTCTTCCGATTACATAAGCAATTTGTAATTCTAGTTTATCAGCTATACCTGCTGCTACTAAATTTTTAGCAACTCACCTTGCAGCATAAGCACCACTACGATCTACTTTTGAATAATCTTTACCACTAAAAGCGCCACCACCATGGCGAGCAGCCCCTCCATATGTATCAACAATAATTTTTCTTCCTGTTAAACCTGTATCAGCAATAGGACCACCCAATGAAAAAGGTCCTTTATGATTAATGAAGATTTCAAAATCTTCATTAAGATTAAATTCTTTAACAACTGGATCGATAATTAATCTTTTAACATTTTTTTTGAATTTTTCAACATCCAAGTTCTCTTGATGTTGCAAAGCTAAAACCAGTTTAGCAATTCTAGTTGGTTTACCTGTTTCATAAGCTAAAGTAACTTGGCTTTTCATATCGGCTTTTAGTTCTTTGATCTGATGATGTTTTCTAACTTTTTCAGCAACTTTTAAAAATCTATGAGCTAAAGTTATAGCTAAAGGCATGTAGTTAGAAGTTTCATTAGTAGCATAACCATACATAATTCCTTGATCACCTGCAGCGATTTCACTATCATGATCGACTAAAGCAGAAATTTCGCTAGATTGCGAATTAACTGAAGAAACGATTGAAAAATCGTTTTCTGAATAACCTAGATCAAATAAAACAGATCAGGCAATTTTAACCACATCGACATAAGCATGAGTGTTAATTTCGCCACCAATTACAATTAAACGGTTAGTTGCAAATACCTCAACTGCAACCCGAGAATCTTTATCCTTTTTTAAAAGTTCATCTAAAATAGCATCAGCAATTTGGTCACAAATCTTGTCAGGATGACCTTTACCGACACTTTCGGCACTAATATAATTAATCATTTTCCACCTCTTTAATAAAATATCTTAAACAATCATAACTAATTTTTAAGGCTTTTGTTAGCAATTATTTAGGGCCTTATAAAAACGCTGTGCGTTTTTGAATTTGTTATTCTATTTTTTTATATAATAAAATTTATGAATTTTAAATTTTGAGTAAGGAAACTTTTAAGAATAACTAAGCTTAATCGAGTTATTTTCTATATTCAAAAAATTAGAAGGGGAATCATCCCTTCAAGGTATATTTTTTTCATTTATTTATTAATAACTATTGGTTTTGCAGGTATCTTATCAATTCCAGCGATGCATCAAGATGGTAAAGATATTAGCTTTTTAGCAGCTTTATTTACCTCTGCTTCATCTTTTTCTGATACAGGTTTAGTAACGGTCAGCACTTTTGATTCATGAACGATGGGCGGCCAGGCCGTGATTGCAATCTTAATATTATTTGGAGGTTTTGGGGTCTTTACCTTGAAAATCTTCATTTTCAACTACGTTTTAAGGCTTAATTCAGGTGTAGATGAGCGTGAATTAGTTAATACAGAGCGGGGAACGGCTAATATTGGGGCTCTATCAGAAGTTATTATTACATCAATAACTTTTTTGTTAATCATCATTTTTATCGGGGGAATTGGCTTTTCACTATTTTTTTACTACGGCACACCTTCTTCAACTTATGCAGAATCATTAGGTAGTGGTTATGTAGGAATTGTCGCTTCTGGTGATTTATCAATGGCGTTTCGACAAGGGTTTTTCCATATGATCAGTACCATTAATAATGCAGGTTTTGACATTCTTTCATCACATTCTTTAGCTGGTTATTACCAAAACCATGTCTTTTTATTTTTTACAATTGTAATCTTTGTAATTGGCGGAATTGGCTATCCAGTTATTTATGATTTATCAAGGCACTTTAGAATCTGAATCAAAAAGTTACGTAATACGTATTTTTTAAAAAACAAAGAAACCTACTTTCCAAAGATTCGTTTTTCATTATTTACTAAGTTGACATTAGTAACTTATTTTTCAGTTGGAATCACAATGGTTATTTTAACCATTGCCTTTGAAGCAACAAGCAAAAACCCGAATACGATCTGAAATGATCCAATTTATGGAACGTATGAAGATAGGGTCTTTAACATTATTTTTAATGTGGCAGCCACTCGTTCTGCAGGATTTCAAACAGCAAGTTTTAGTAGTTTTACTGAAGCTAGCACAATTTTAGGAAGCATTGGAATGTTCATCGGTGCTTCACCTTCTTCAACAGGTGGCGGGATAAGAACCACTACTTTTGCAATTGTGCTTTTATCATTATGATCTAAATTAACAGGTAGACCTAGTGTAAGGATTTTTAAACGTAGAATTAGTGATGAAACAGTGCGCATGAGTTTTGTCGTGCTTGCTTTATCAGTTATTTTAGTCTTTTTAATTTCCTTTATTGTTGCTTCTTCTTTATCAGTTTTTGGAGGTCAAATTCCTTCACAAGTTTCTGAAGCAGTTAATGGTAATAACACAACTATTTTTACATTTAACCATGTAATTTTTGAAGTTGCTTCAGCCTTTGGAACGACAGGTTTAACCCCAGGAATTACGCCACTTTTAAATGTTCCTAGTCAGCTAGCAATCATCTTTACAATGTTTATTGGGCAACTTGGAATTTCTTCAACCGTTCTTGCTTGAAGAAGCTCAAAACGCAAAGAAAACGCTTATGAGTATTTGGAAGAAGGTATTTCAATCGGATAGTGTCTATATCAGCACGAAGACTTTAAAAATAGCAAAAAAATTGTTATAATTGTTGCACCTATGAAATCATATTTATTAGCACCCGGGCCTACAAACGTGCCCGAAAGATTTTTAAAGTGTCTCTCAGAAGACCTTGAACATCATAGAACTAGCAAATTTGACCATCTAGTTCAAGAAAACGAGAAAAAAATTAACGCCATTGTCAATAATACTAATGGTAGAAGTTTTATTTTAACAGCATCAGGTTCAGCTGCTTTAGAAGCAATTGCACAAAATTTTACAAAGCAAAAAGACACTGTTTTAGCAATCAATATTGGTTATTTTTCAGAACTTTTTGCTTCAATTTTAAAATCAGCAGATTTAAATGTAATTGAATTAAGAAGTGAGTGAGGGAAAACAGTTGATGCAGAAATAATTGAAAGAACTATTCAAAATAATCCTGAAATAACCCATATTTTTGCAGTTCAAAGTGAAACTTCAACAGGAGTTTTAAATGACTTAGAAAGCATCGGAAAGATTGCCAAAAAATACAAGTTATTTTTTGGTGTTGATGCTATTTCGGGGTTACTCTTTAACCCTTTACATATGAGCCAATGGGGTATTGATGCAGTAGCAGGAGCATCACAAAAAGGTTTTAATTTACCACCAGGAGTTTCATTTGTAAGTTTTAGTCAAAATGCTTATGAAAACTACTATAAAGCAAAAGCTACTAACAATTGATACCTTAATTTAGGTAGATATTTTAAATATCATGATCCATTTAAAAGTTTAGTAAGAGCAGTAGCAATTACTCCCCAAACACCTGCTATTAGCATGATCAGATGTTTAGGAAAATCACTAGATGAGATCTTAAAACAAGGTTTAGTTGCAAAGCAAAAAAACCAAGTTAGAAAGTATCAATATCTAGAAAAAAAACTATTAGAAATCGGTTTTGAAAATGTTGTTAGAACCGAAAAACATAAATCACGCAGTTTAATTGTTGTCAAAAATGACACAATTAACTTACAAGATTTTTTAGATACTTTATTTAAAGACTCGCATATTTATATTGCTAATGCATTAACCTTTTGAGAAAAAACTGCCATCAGAATTGGTTTATTAAGTGAACTTGAAGAACATGATTTAGATCATATTATTCAAAGAATGGCTTTAGCAGTTAGAAAAGTGAAAATGAAAGCCAAAGAAAAAGAAAGAGATTAATATGAAAAATCTAAGTGAACAAGAAATTGTTAGAAGAGAAAAAGCCGAAAAAATTCGGGCTTTAGGTATTAATCCTTGAAATAATTTCGATAACAAAAAACTAACTCACAATAGTAAACAACTGCATGAATTGTTTAATTTAAGAAGTAAAGAAGCCTTGCAACTTGAAAACCATATTGTCACAATTGCAGGAAGAATTATGACAATTAGAGAGCCGTTTTTTGTAATTCAAGACCCTTACGGAAGAATGCAAGCTTACTTTAATCGTAAAACATTAACTGATTATGAAAGGTTGTTTGACCTACTAGATATCGGTGATATTGTTTATATCACTGGTAGTGTTATGAAAACAAATAAGGGTGAATTAACTGTCAGAGTATCACATTTAGAATTATTAACTAAAAGCTTAATTGCTTTGCCTGAAAAATTTCATGGCTTAAAAGATACAGAAGAGCGTTATCGTAAACGTTATGTAGATTTAATTGTTAATGAATCAGTTAGAGAAACCTTTAGAACTCGTAGCAAAATCATTTCTTTAATTAGAAATTATTTTGATAATCTAGATTTTCTTGAAGCAGAAACACCAATTTTACACTCTGTTTTAGGTGGTGCAAATGCTAAACCATTTTTAACTCATCATAATGCTTTAAACCAAAGATTTAACTTAAGAATTGCAACTGAATTACCACTAAAACAATTAATTGTTGGTGGTTTTGCAGGTGTTTATGAAATTGGTAGAATTTTTAGAAATGAGGGAATTGACACAACTCATAACCCTGAATTTACTTCAATTGAATTTTATCAAGCATACGGAAACATGGAAAGTATTTTAGATATTACTGAAGGTGTTTTCAAGTATTTAGCGATTAAATTAAACAAGCAACAACTTGAATATAAGGGCGTTAAAATTGACTTTACAAAGCCATTTAAACGCTTAAATATGGTAGATGCAGTTTCAAAAGCAACAGGTTATGATTTTAGAAATCTTAAGTTAGATTTAGCACTAGAAGTTGCTAAAAAACATAAGATCAAAATTGAAAAATATTTCACAGTTGGACACATTATTAATGAGTTATTTGAAGTACTTATTGAGGAAACATTATTGGAGCCAACTTTTGTTTATGGTCATCCAATTGAGATTTCTCCACTAGCAAACAAAAATCCAAGCGATCCTCGTTTTACTGACCGTGCAGAATTATTTATTGCTAAAAAAGAATATGCAAACTTATTTACCGAGTTAAGTGATCCACTAGATCAAAGAAAAAGATTTGAAGATCAACTTGCAGAAAAAGCAGCAGGCAATGATGAAGCAACTGAAATCGATGAGACATTCTTAAATGCTCTAGAATACGGAATGCCGCCAGCTGGTGGAAGTGGTATTGGAATTGATAGATTAGTAATGCTATTTACAAACCAAGAATCAATTCGTGAGGTACTTTTATTCCCTACTTTAAAAGATGAAAAATAGTTCCCTAAAAAGAACTATTTTTATTTGCAATAAAATCAACGATATGTACTATGTTTTGAATTATTTTTTATCCAAAACCATATACAGGTTACTAGTTTTTAAAATTTCTGAAACCATATACAGGTATAAGATTTTAGTTAAATAACTAAATTAGAGCATAAAAAAATCAGCAGTAATTTTACTTGCTGATCCGTTTTTATTTTGAAGATAAGTTAACTTTTTCGCTAACTATTTCCCATTTGCTGTCGCTACCTTCAAGAATGAATTCTCTTGTTTCTTCATTTTGAATTAGGTCTGCAACTCTCATTAAAGATGTTCTAATTGATGTTTTTAAGTCGGTGCTGTTATCTAATAATTTGGCACGATTAATATCTCTTGCAAAGATTGTAATTGTAACAACATTTTCAAATTCATAATCTGCAGACACTCTTCCGATCATTACTTCTGCATGTGAACCGACAACACGTTTAAATACTTCTTTAACTTTTTTAATTTTGTTTTCATTTAAGAATGTGCCTTGAACTATTAAAAAGAATTTTTCACTTGCTGAATGAGCACCTCTAAAAATAGAACTTGTTAAAGCTTTAAATAATGCTTTTTCAAAACGATCTTCTTTATCATTTGATGTTCCTTGTGAAACCAATCAAACATCAGGATTTTTGTCTTGTCTAGTAAGTGATAAAGCTTTTAGTCTTGCATATAATTGTGGGTTATTTGTAATATCGTTAAAAGTCCCAATTAGTGATTCTGAAATTGAATTTAATCCTTGAATAACATATTGGTCACGTTTTAAAATACTTGGATTTACAAATGATTCGATTAAATGAATTTCGTGTAAGTCAATTAAAATTGCTTTTTTAGCAGTAATTAGATTTCTTAAATCTCTTAATACAGATGAAAGTTTTACACTATTTACAATTGAATTAACCTGGATAAAGAATACTAAGATATTGTTATCATTCATGTATCTTAAAAACTCTCTTGCGTAGTTAATTGAATCAAGATCTCTTGTATTTAAAGGGATAATCAAAACATCAGTTTTACCTAGAAAATTTTTAATCACTTCTTGATTTTTTTGCAAAGTAATAAGTGGTTTTTCAATTAAGGTCACTTCTGAATTTTTTCTTTTAATTCATGAAACAAAAACTTCTGGACTAGATAAAATACCTTCTAAGTTCCTCTCTGCTTCACCAAAACGCATGTATGAAATATTTACTCTTCATTCACTTTTGATATTGTAAAGACCATTTGTCTTGTGGTCGCCAAAAGCTAAAACAGAAATATTTGGTAAGTAATTATTTTTGTTTTTCATCATTATCCTTTTTTAAACCCTGTAATTTTTACTGAGTATGTTTGCTGAATTGTTCCTTTTGTTAATAATACGGAAACTTCAACTTCGCCAGATGCACGGGCTGCATCACCTGTAGCAATTCCGCTAACTCTATGAACTACTCCATTAACATCGCTATAAACTGGTTCACCATTGACAATTGTTTCAGTTAAACCTGCAACGTTTTTAAAGTCAAATTGAGCCATTGTCAAGGTTGAAACAGCACTATCTGCTTTAGTTGAGCCTGATGTTGGTGTAAAGTTAGGTACAACTTTTTTACTAATAGCAGCACTTAAGGCAGCGTTAGAATTCATGAATCCAGTTAATGTGTATTCTCTTGAAGATGTTGCACCTGAAGATTCACCTGTAATTTTGACTGTTAATTCTTCATTAGAATTTGAAACTGTTACGATTTCACTTGCTGTTAGTGAGATATTTTTTGATGTACTTCCAAAAGGACTTTTTACTACTGCAGTTGTAGGAACGACTACTAGATTTGCAACATTAACCATATCTGCTGGCGTAGTTGAATTTGCAACTGTTTGACTATTATTTTGTAAATGAATGCTTCCAACTTCAACTTTTGATTCTAAGTAGGTTGCAATTAGATCTGAAGTTGATAATAAACCACTTGTTTTAGGAACTGTGATTGTAAATGGATCACTAAAGATTGTTGAACTTTGTCCATTATCTGCAGTTGTAGTTGTTAATTGTAAATACATTCTAACTTTTAAAGTACCTGCAATATCATCAATATCTGTAATTGCTTCACTAATATTAGTAATTGCTGGTGTACTTTCATTAACTGTTGAAAGACCATTTCTTACTAGGTTAAAAGTAATATTTGGTAGACTAGCTTCACGCACACCTGCAATTAATTCAACTGCATTTAAAAAGGCTAGTGGATAATTATTAGCATCAACATCTAGGGAAGCTCCTGCTTTTAAGGCTGCTAATTCTGAAGGTAAATAAGTTTTTTTATTTTTCAGTTCAAAGTTAACTTTGTTATCTGTAAATTTCTTATTCAGTAGTTGTTTCATGGTAAATAACCCTGTTTTTTGCATTTCAAAACGGTGGCTTGCTCTTGCATCACCTTCACCTTTAGTTGCTAAAACTGTTAAGGTTGCTAAACCTTGAACATCGTTAATTTTAGTAATAGTTTCAATTTTATATTCAATATTATCAGCAGAACCAATTACGGCACTAGGACTTGAAATTGTGAAGTTTGCTGTTTGTAATTGTGAAGGTAGCACAAATTGTGAACCTTCTGTTAATTCAGCGCTTCCTAATGAAGATATTTCATTTCTAATAGCGATTAAGTTATCTGTTAAGGTTGATTTAAAGCCGTCTGAAGTGAATGTATATTTACGTGCAGTTCCTACACCTGTTGATGATTTTACCTCAACTACACCACTAATTTTTCCTGTTGTTGCAGCATCAGGATCTGGTGTAATAGAAATAACTGATAAAGCTAAACTTGGATCAATCCCTGCAGCAGTTAAATCTGCTTGAGTAAATTGAAAGTTATTTGTTGTTAAAGCAGAAGGTAAGGTGTCTTCCTTAGTTGCTGTTGAACCTTGCCCTGCAGCAACTGCAACATATGAAGGTTGTAATTTTGTGTTATATGCTGTTGCGATTAAACGGTTAGTGTTTAATGCATCTGAAACAAAACCACTTTCTACAAAAGTGATGACTTTGCTATATTTTTGACCATTGATTAGTTTGATATTTAAATATAAACTAAAGCTACCTAATGTGTCATTTGCATCAGCAATTTCACCTGTAGTTCCATCACCTGTTGAAGTTGTAAATTCAAATTCAATACCATTTGTTGTTGCAGGTTGACTAATTGTGAAAACCTTTTTTAAACTTTCTAATTTTGTAGCCACAGTAGTATTGCTACCGTTAATTAAGGTCAGTAATTCTGATGGTTTTAAACTAGATTTATCACCATGGATACTTGAATCATATGTAACTGATAATAATGAATTAACAGTTGCTTCTTGTGCATTATTATATGAATCTACTAATTTAAAGTCACTTGTTGTTAAAAATCCTCGCATTGCAACTGTAAAACTTTTTTGTGAATTAGCTAAAATTTTGTCGATTAAAAGAACTGTAATAGTTGCTGAAGTTGGTGTAGTTGAATCTGATTGAACAGATGTTAATTCAACACCAAAATTTCTAATGTAAGCAAAATTTTCTTGACCCTGTGCAGTCTGTGGATTGTAAAATGCTAGTAAATCTGCTGGTAGTTGGCTAGCATATGTACTAAATAAACCAGCAATTTTATTAAATGAAAGTTCAGAAAATGCTTGTGAACTATTGAAGGTACGTTTGAAGTTTTCAACATCATTTGAACCATAAATTAAGTTATCATCAACATTAACGAATTGATTAGAAAATAATCCGTGTGTTGTTTGTGCAGCTAAATTAGTTTGGGCTCAGTTAATCAGTGCAATAAAGTTTGTTAATTGCTCTTGAGAAACTTCTAAAGATGTTTTAAACCCTATTAAAGGAACAAATAAGTCCACGCTATCAAATTGATTAGGATTTGCAGCAGTAGGAGAAACTACGATTTTTAAAGTAACTGTTCCTGATCCGTTATTATCACTTGCATAAGAATCAATTTCACTATTAAATTGAATTAATTCACCTGTTGGTAAAGTAAATTGGTTTGAAATATTTGCACTCGATAATCTAAAACTTGATTGCAATTGTGCTTTAGTATAATTTTTAATTTCTGAAGGAAGAATTGATTTTTGAGGTGAAGAAGAAATTCATGAAAGTGTTGGTATATAACTTGAACCATTATGGAAATAGTTGTTAACTCCTGCTTGAATTACATTATAAACTCCAGTTGCAACATAGTCATAACTTCCTGTTTCATTACCTGAAGTTACAGTAACTCTAACAGTTACTGTATTAGTAGTTGTTGCAGCAATAGATAGTGCATATGTTTCACCAAATTGTGATTTTGGCAAATTAAAATCAGCAATTGTAATTTCTTTAGCATTTTTAGTAGTAGGTGCTTTACCATCTGCTGTTGCTCAAGTTAAATTAGGTTTTTCACTAATAATTTTTTGTACTGCGTTTGCATCATCAACTTTAAAACCAGTTATTAGTTGTTTAAATTGACGACTAATCACTGGTTCAGTTGTATCGAATTTTCTTGAAATAGTATAAGTTAATTCTACTGCGTTAACTCCTGAAGCTGCAAAACTGTCTTTTTTGATTTCTCACCCTTGTGAACTAAAATCTGCTGCAGGCATTTTGGTAGTAATGTTAAAATTTCCAAGTGTTAATAATGATGAATTATTTACAACTGCTGATTGTAAAGGTAAACTTGTTGAACCGATAAACTCAGGTGTATTTACTCACTCTTTGTTAAAAACAGCAATTTCTGCTTCTCTACTTTTAAGTGCTTCAGCACTAATTGCACCTGCACTTTTAGGTTGAGAATTAATTGCGATACCAGCAACAATTCCTGCTACTACTGGAATTGCTACTAAAGTAGATGCTGACGTGATAATTAGAACTTTTCTCTTCATGTTCCTCCATTATGTAAAAATACTCATAAAATGAGTATCAAAATTTTCTTTAATTATACTATTTTTAAATGGTTTTAATCCAAAAGCATTTTTATATTTTATTTGCTAAAATGAATTTTTAACGCTTCTTGAGCAGCTAAAACTTCAGCTTCTTTTTTGTTGTGACCAACACCTTTTCCAAAGACTTTTTCATCATAGATTAAGGTTGTAACTCACTCTTTTGTTTCAGGTATATATTCTGAACGATATTCAGGTTTTTTATGACTAAAAGATTGCACAATTTCTTGGAATTGTGTCTTTGGATCCTTTAAAGATTGAGTAAGATCAAAAGAGTCTACAAAAAGATATTTTTTTAGAAAATCTATCACTTTTGCTTCACCTTCATTATAAAAAATTGCAGCAACTAATGATTCAAAAATGTCTGCTAAAACCTTTTCATTTTTTTCTAAATCTCTGGCTCCGTGACCTTTAAAAATAAGTTCATCTAATTTCAATTCCTGAGAAATTTTAGCCAAATTTGTTGTTCCAACAATTTTTGATCTTAAAAGTGAGGCATCTCCTGGATTTTTAAATTGGATATTTTCGATAATGTATCTTGCACAAATGTATTGCAAAATTGAATCGCCAAGAAATTCAAGCATTTCGTAATTACCTTTAATTGGTGATTCATTTTCGAAAGTTTTGTGGATGAAAGCAAGTGAATAATTATTGATCGTAAACGCATCAACTCTTAATCCAAATGACTTTAACCTACTAATTAATGTTTTGTGTTTTTCTGTTTCTAATACTGTTAATGGCATATTCTACTCTCTAATTGCATTTTTAAATTGCATAATAATATTTTTTTCTAAGGCGTTTTTAATTTGTCCTAAAGCACCTAAAAACGCCGTTTTATCGCTATTTCCGTGTGCTTTCACAACTAGTCCATCTACACCGATAACATAGGCTCCACCTACGTTACGATGGTCTAAAACGTTTTTAGCATTTTTGAAGGCACCCTTTAAAATTAAAGCACCCATCTTCTTCATAAATGAAGCAGTAATTTCTCTTTTGATTAATTGACCAAAACTTTTGACTGCACCTTCATAAGATTTTAAAACCATGTTACCTGCATAACCATCAGCGATTATAATGTCAGTAACACCATTCATTAATTCACGTGGTTCTAAAAATCCTTTATAAAAAGGTGCTAAGGTTTTATCGGCTTCAATTAATTGAGAAGCTTCTCGGTGTCAAGCAAAACCTTTATAGTCTTCAGTACCTATATTTAAAATATTTAATCTTGGAATTTTTACTCCAAGCACGTTTTTGCTAAAAATAAAAGCTAGTTTTGCTCACTGATAAATGTAAGAAGGTTTAACTTCTAGGTTTGCTCCTACATCAAGCATCAAAAACTTTTGACCTTGATTAATTGTGGGAAAAACCGGCATAAAAGCAGGGCGATCAACACCAGTTAAACGTTCTAAAACAAAGGTTGAATGAGCAAGCAAAATTGCTGTATCACCCGCAGATAAAATTGCATCAACTTTTTTATCTTTAAGCAATTCAAAAGCAGTTTTCATACTGCTTGATTGCTTCTGCGCTTGGCGCAAAGAAACATTTTCCAAGGTTGCTTTTTCGGGGTTATTTATGAAATTTAGATTATCAAAATTTTTAAATAACGGTTTTATTTTTTCTACGTCAGCAACGATTGTAAAAATAAAATTGGGATTTGCTTCTTTAAATGTTTCTAAGGCTTCAACCAAGGGTTGATAGCCTAAATCATTACCAATGGCATCGATTGCTAGGCGATATTTTTGCATTATTTGACTCCGATACTAAATTGATAAATGCTTTGATTACCGCTTTTAATTTCCACTACTATATCATAGTTGTTATTTAGATAATTTTCAATTTCCTGTGCATCAGAAAGTGAAACAGAATCACCATAAAAAATATAAGCAATTTCAGTTTTATCTGTAATAACTTCATTTAAGGAATAAATAGCTGCTTTTATTTTATCACTTTTTGTATTAATAACTTGACCATTAACAATACATAAATAATCGCCTTCATCAACTTTAACACCTTTAAATTTAGTAGTTTTAGTTGCTTGAGCAACTTCAACTACGTTTAAATCATCAAGCCCTTCTTCAATTAATTCAAGATTATCTTCTAAATTATTTTCATTTGAAAAATGTTGAATTGCAATGAAACCCTCAACTTGATTACGAGTTGGAATAACTTGTACAACTTTATCATCAATAATTTGTGCAGCTTGTTCGGCTGCTAAAATTACGTTACCGTTATTTGGCAAAATGAAAACATTTTCTGCTTTAGTTTTTCTAATTGCATCGATAATTTCTTTAGCACTAGGGTTTTGTGTTTGCTCTGAAACAATCACTTGTGAAGCACCTAGTTCTTTCATTTCGTTAACAAAACCTGAACCTAAATTACAACTGATAATTGCACTTTTGGTTGCTTCTTGTGCAAGTAAAAGTTCCTGAGTTGATTCAACGTTTTTACGCGAATTTTGTGCCTGCAAAGTCATATTATCAACTTTAACTTTTTCAAATTCACCTAAACCTTGAACTAAATCAAGTAATTTTCCAGGTCTTAAAGTATGACCATGAACTTTTAAAATATTATCATCTTGAATCACAACTAATGAATCAGCATACTTATTAAATTTTTCAATTCATTTTTCTTTTTTGAAGTTTTCCACTTTATCTAATTTCAAAATAAACTCGGTGCAATAACCAAATTCACCTTCAAAAACATCTTCATGAATGCTTAAAACACCACCATGTTTTTCATCGTTTTGCTTAATTTGAACATCTTGGTCATTAACAGCAGCTTTCATACCTTTAAAAATTTCTAAAAGCCCACGACCACCACTATCAACAACACCTACATCACGTAAAACTTTTAAGTGATTAGGGGTATTGTTCAAAGAAATTTCTGCGACCTTAACAAGATCATCAAGTAGTTCACCATAATTTTTATAACTATTTTTATTACTTAATAGTCTTTCGCTAGTTTCTCTGATGACTGTTAAAATAGTTCCTTCAACAGGTTTTAAAACTGATTCATAAGCCTTTTTTTGTGCTTCATTAATAGCGTTAATAAAATCAACTAAGCTTGCTTCTTTTTTATTTTCAAAGGCTAAAGAAAAGCCTTTGAAAATTTGCGAAAGAATCACTCCTGAATTACCACGAGCACTTAATAACATCTGACGAGAAATTTTTGAAGATAATTCATCCATAGTTGTGTATTGATTATTTTTAATCACATCAGCTGCTTCAAAAGTTGTTGCAGACATATTGCTTCCAGTGTCACCATCTGGCACTGGAAAAACATTTAAGTGGTTGATTTCATCTTTATAGTTTTGTAAATTATTTGATCCAGAGATAAATAATCTACTAAATTCAAAAGCATTTAAAACGTTTTTATTTTTCATCCTTAATTCCTTCCACAATAAATGTTGCATTTCTTAAATTCAAATTAAACTTAGGAGCAATTTGATTAATTAAATTTTCAAAGTTTCTAATAATGATATTGACTTTTATTTGGTAAAAAAAATTCAGTGCAATAGTGATATCTAAAAAGTTATTTTCTACCTTATAAGCAATTCCCGGAAAATTAGGATTAACTTCTTGGCTTTCAGGTTTTGTTAGATTAACAAAACTATGAAAGCCGATTAATGACTCAGCACTGTTAACTAGTGTTTGTAAAAAATTTTTCATGTATCATTACTCCTATGGGTGCTTTTTGGTTATCATATACTTAAATGGCAACTACAATAAAAAGCGGGATTTTGTTAAAAATTGTACCATATAATCAAAAAGATGGAATTATCAAGGTACTTTTTGAAAGGGAAATTATTTCCATGATTTCAAGAGGTATTTTACAAGTAAATAGTAAAAATAGGTTAAATTTAATTGAAGGTTCAGTCATTGAATTTGAGTATTTTGCTGCTAGGTTAGTAACTTCTTTATCAAAGTTAAAAACTGCCCATTTAATCACTAGATACGATCAACAAACTAGTTTTAACTTGATTTTTTGGCCAATTGTTTTAACCTTATTGAATCAATTGGAGCAAACTAATTCTGAACTCTATAATTTTATATTACTATTGCTTAATTTCACAAATGAAACTAAAGCAATTTATCTGTTTGTTTACCTATTTTTCTTACTAGCAAAACCTTTTGGCTTTGAAATGAATTTTCATTCCTGCGTAGTTTGTGATAGTTATAAAAAAATTATTTTTTTAGATATTTCAAAAGGGGGTTTTGTTTGTGCATTGCATAGTTTAGAAAAAACTGAACTAAGTCTTTTGAAAGGTTTTCATAGTTTAGAAAAAAGTTTTTCAGAATTTCTTGAAACTACTTCACAAGCAACAACTTTAAAAATGTTACGCATTTTTGTTGATCTTTTTCGCTTGCAAGGTATTTATGTGCCTGCTGAAATTAAATTGTTTTACTAAATTTATTTTATGAATAAAAAACGAACCATAAGGTTCGTAAATAAATTTATTTTTTATTCATCAAAGTGCAGGTTTTTAATTCCGCCACTTTCTAAAAAGCGAGAGTATTTAATTTTTGCAAGTTGTCAATCTCGAAAATAATTAGATTTAATTGAAGGTAAATACTCTCGAGTGATGAAATTAATTAAGGCTTTAGTAGCATCAATTACTCATTTTTCACCAATATCAAAACCACGTTCAGTTGATAAGGCATCTGCCATGTTGTAAAATACTTCTTTTGTTTTGAAAATTAAAATTTGTTCAGCGATGTTTTGGAATCATGATGCAAAAGTTGTTTTATTTAAAATTAAAAAATGAAAGGCTTTCACATCTTCAATATTCATTTTGTAAAACTCAACAAAGTCCATTAACTTTTCAGTTGAATATCTTTTTAGATCATTATATAGATCTAGATAAACGTTGCTTTGTTGTCTAATAAACTTTGCTTCAACACTTTGATCTAATAACAATTCAGTGTCTGATTTAGTTTCATTTGTTAAAATGTTGTGGTAAAACTGTCTATTTTCTTTACGACGTTTTTCCAATTCATAAAGTTCATTATCAAAAGCACCTGTGTTACCAATGCTATTTGTTTTGATTCCAACAATAACTGCAGTGTTATTTAGATCTAAAAGGTCAGCTGAACGACTAATTCTTTTTATTGCCATAACTTGTCTCCATTTCAATTCTATTTTTATGATATCAAATGTTTTTATATATTTTTATATAAAATTCAAGTATATGGATAATTTTTCAGAAAATATTTTAAATACACCTAAAGGAACAAAATGCTTAAAATCAATAACATCACTTTAAAAAATGCGATCTTCAATAAAGATCTGGTAATTAAATCAATTAGTTTGGAGCCAGGAAAGGCAAATTATTTGATTTCCGACACTCGAAAGCAAGCTCTACAACTATTTGATTTATTTTTAAAACCAAAACAATCACCCGGAATTTTGAAAGTTAATAATGTTATGATTGAAGATTTTGAAAGAGAAAGTCTGGATATGCAGTCTTATTCAAATTTTTTAAATTATACAAATAGCGATACTGTCACATCCTTTATGATGTGAAAATTACTTTCAAATTCAAAATTTAAAGAAGATCACGAGGCAATGATTGAACATTTGCAATGACAAATAAATAACTTAATTTTTCTTGCTAATGGTGCAAAAGAGGAAGAGTTAAAAGATTATCAAGAATGCATTGCTTATTTGAAAAAATCAATGAGTTCTTATTATGAAGAAGCGTATGCAAAATACAATTTTATTTTCGATGATATTGAACTAAATTATAAGATGTTATTTAATATCAAAAAAGGTTTTTTTACTGAAAAAGATATGTCAATTTCATTAAAAGAATTAAATGAAAGAATCAAAATTTTGAAGGTAAATTTATTATCAAATACCTTATTAAAAACTCAACAAGATGCAATCAAAAATATTAAATCAGAATACAAACAAAAACGCAAGGATTTAAAATTTTTTGAAAAATCTTTAAGCAATAAATATGGAAGAGAAATCATCAAAAAAGATAGTGATTATGCAAAAACAATTGACTTATTACATCAGCAAATTTTACCTATTGCAGAGTATGCAAAAGAACTATTGAAACAGCTAAATGATATTTGAAAATTGGATCACATAATTAATAAAAAAATGTCAGAATTAACAGAGACAGAAAGTTTATTAATTTATCTATTTTTCTGTATGTTAAATAAGTCACAAATTGTATTGATTGATTACTTCTTCAAAGATAACATTTATACGCAAAACACGGTGATTTCGAGACTTTTTGAAATAATTTCTAGAGACAATTTTTTGTTAGTTTACAGTGAAAAAATTGATGATGTAATTATTGAACCTTTTGATTTAAATATCTTTCAAAACGACCAGTTTGAAATGCAAAAACAAAAGACAAAAAGCAACTTAATTTTAAGTAGTGAATATATAAACAAATGGGCAGGTAAAACTAATGGCTAAAATTTCATTTATAGGAACAGGTGCATATGGAACAGCACTTGCAAATGTACTATTAAAAAACAATCATGAAGTTAATTTTTATGGAATTGATGATCAAGAAATTAATGATTTAAAACAAGGTTTAAATACTAAATATTTTAATCAAAAAAAGATGCATAAAATTCCAAATTTGGTGACCAAAAATTTAGAAGATGTTTTAAACAACGTTGACTTAATTATTTTAGCAACACCATCAAAAGCAACAAGATTTATTTTAAAAAAAATAGATGATTTTAAACTAAATAAACAATTCAATTTCATTAATTTATCTAAGGGTTTAGATGCAGAAAAAAACGACTTATTAAGCAGAACTTTGACAAGTGATTTTAGTCATATAATCAATAATTATGCTGCCTTAATTGGTCCTTCTTTTGCACAAGAAGTTTTTGATGAAAACTTAACTATGATTAACATAGTTTCAGAAAATCAAGAGTATAACGATATGATTGCTAAACTTTTTACTAATGAAAATTTTAAAGTTATTTCTAATACTGATTTAATAACTTTGCAAACATATTCTGTTTTAAAAAATATTTACGCACTTGCAACTGGCATGACAAAAGCAATGCATGATGCTTATAACACATTAGTTTCAGTTTTAACTTTAGGATTTAAAGAAGCAAATCATTACCTGAAACATGTGGAAAAAATTAGTCCTGAATCAATATCAGAACTAGCTGCTTTTGGAGATTTTGTTTTAACTGCAACCTCAAATAAATCACGAAATTTTAGCTTCGGCTATGAAATTGGAAAATTAGGAATTGAAGAGGCAACTAAACTTCATAAGTCAGTAACAACGGAAGGATTGGTTTCATTACTAGCAATAAGTAAAAAATTAAATAATAATCTTGAAGATTTTCCTTTATTAAACTCTTTATACCAGATTTGCTACGGCAATAAAAGTCACCTAGATTTATTAGATTTCTTAAGTAAGTAAATGATAAAATAAAGTACAATAGTTGAACTAGTATATTTTAAAAATACTTTCACATAATCAAATGTACAAACTTAATATTTAAGGAGTAATGATGTCAGGTATATCATTTTATGCCCTAGGTGGGCTCGACGAAAACGGTAAAAATTCCTATGTTTTAGAAACAAAGGAGCATATTTTTATTGTTAATATGGGTGCAAAAGTCCCTATTTCAACTCATTATGGAGTAGATACAATTACTCCAAATGTTGATTACTTAAAGAAAAATGCTAAAAAAATTGCAGGAATTTTTATTACAGATACTAAAAATGACTCATTTTCAGCACTTCCATGATTTTTAATGCAAATTCCAAATGTAACCATTTACACAAGCCCTTTTAATAATTCAACAATTTTAGAAAGACTAAGTAAATATAAACTTAACACAAAAGTCAATGTCAAAAGTTTAATCAAAGAAGAAAAATTTGGAAATGTTGTCTTAAAACCTTTTCAAGTTTATGGAGCAATTCCTGGAACATTAGGTTTTAACTTTGAAACTGAACAAGGTTCATTCGTTTTTATGCACAATTTTGTTGTTGGAAAAAGTGAATTATTTGGCGAAACAAACTTACCTTTAATAAGAAAATCAATTTCAAAAAATGTGCTTGCACTGGTTTTTGATAGTGGAAGAAGTAATTACAAGGGGTTTGCAAACGAAAAAATTCATACACCAGAACATATCAAAGAAATTATTAAAAAAACTGATCCAAATGAAAGAATTATCATTGGAGCATATGATGAGGAAATGACAACTTTAATGGAGTTAATTGAACTAGCATATGAGTTAAAAAGACCTATCGTAATTTATGGAAAAACCTTTGATAATCAACTTAAGCTTTTAAACAATAAATACTTTGTAAACAAAAAACCTTTCCTAGGTGAATTAAAATTATCAGACCATCGCAGACTTAATAAATTAAATAATGCAATTGTTTTTGTAACTGCAACAGTTGAAGTTTTATATCAACGTTTCATTAGAATTACAGATAATTTAGACGCTTATTTAAAAATTAACGAGAAAGATAATGTAATTATGCTTGCTCCACCAATCAATGGAATTGAAACTACAGCAGCTTTAACATTAGATAAAATCGCTCACATCACTAAAAAAATTACAGTTGTTGATGAATCACAAAGATATCAACATCGCCCTGCAACTGATGATTTAAGAGAAGTTGTAAAAGCCATAAAACCTAAATATTTTATTCCTGTTCAAGGGCTTTATAGACACCAAATTTCTGCCTTAAATAAGATCAAAGATTTAGGTTATAACCAAAATAATTCACTAGTTTTAGCAAACGGCAGAATCGCTTATTTTGAAAAAACAAACTTACTAAATAAAACTAAAAAAATAGTTCAAGTTGGTGATCAAATAGTTGATGGTTTTGGTCTAGGTGATGTTTCCAATGAAGTTATTTCTGAAAGAGAAAAACTAGCTCGTAATGGAGTTGTAACAATCAGCGTTTTAGTTGATAAAGAACGCCATTTAGTTGGGGATATCGATATTAACTATGTTGGTCTAGGTGCAAGTTCGAAAAAAGATGAACTTGATGAAGAAGTTAGAAAGATTTTTGTACAAAATTATTATGAAAATTTAGATTCTTCTTATGAAGAATTGCAAAAAGTTTTAAGAAATCGAGTACGTAAACGTATTTTCAAAAAAATTGAAAAAGAACCTACAGTAATTGTTAGTCTTTATAAAGTATAATTAAGCAGGAAAAATGAAAAAAGAAAAACGCTCACAAACAGGTGTTAAGCATTCTCCTTTGAGAAGTTTTTTTTATTTTGTTTCAGAAGACAATTATTTTAAGGGTAGCAGTTTAATTTTAATTGCAATTTTCTTATCAATTCTTAATTATTTGACTAACGTTTTCATTTTATCAACAGCCTATGGCTATAGTTTTGGTTTTCTACTAGGTGAATTTGGGATAGTAATTTATCTATGATGAATATGAAAAGGTATTAGATTACTTTTTCATAAGCAACTCAAAGAACTTTATTATTCAAGGAATTACTATTTCAAGATCTTTTTTTCAAGGGTTAACTTATTAAATTATTCACTTTTATGTAGTGTCATTATTTTGGCAGTGATTGCTATTCAGGGAAACATTTTATACCCACAATTAGAACAAAGGAAAGACCCTTTTAACTTCTACTTTTTTGAATGATTTAACAGTTTTACAAACGGTTATTATAAAGAAACCAATATCGTTGTTCTAGAAAGAATTGAAGGTTTAGCTTATTTACCTAACTATTTAAATTTTGGATTTTTTATAAACGGAATCTTTACAGTTTTATCTGCTTCATACAACAATTACATGCTTTATTTATTTTTAGGACTACTTACTATTGCAGTCCTTTTATACTGATTTAGATTTTTAATCTTTAAAAAATATAAAGATGTTTGATTAGATGCTAAGTTAAAAAATCTTGAAAGTAAAGAAAAAAGAAGACTTAAAAAAGAACAAGAAATTATCAAAAAACGCACTCAAATGTTATTAGGCGAAACCCCTGAAGATAAGGTCTTGAAAAATCCAGTTAGTCGCAATATCACTGATGAATTAAAAACTGACTTAACTGATAGTGAAGCAAAAAGAGCTGAAGAAATTAAAATTGCTCAGCAAGAATTAGGAACTTATGAAGGTGATTTTACTGGTAAATTTACTCCTAAAACCGTTCCTTTTGATATTATCAGGAATAATCAAACTAGAGAAAATTCTTTTATAAAAGAAGAGAGTTTACAATCTTATAAAGAACAACAGAATAATCAAAAAGTTATTTTTAGCCCACAAAATCAACAAAAAACCAATTTATTTAAAGAAGAGATAGTTTTACCAAAAGTTGAAAATAATGCTAAAATTAGTTTTGAGGAAGATATTCTAAGTACTAACAAAGCAAAAGATTTAGAAAAAACTATGCCTCAATTAGTCAAAGAAATGCTAGCTAATAATGGAAGTGTTTTTGTTGATGTTAATAATTTAAATAACAATAAACAGAAGCAAGTAAATCAGCAGTTAAATCGTGAAAATGATATGTTTTACGCTGAATTTAAAAAAGAAATTGAGCGCAAAATTCAACAACGAGAAAAAGCAAAACTTGAGAATTTTGACAACGGTTTTAATACTTTTGAGCATCGAAAAAATTGACACAAGGGCGACCAACGTGTTGCAGGTGACGATTGAATCAGTGCAACTAGAGAAGTTAAACTTCCCAAAGAAAAATTAGAAACTGGATTAATCGAAACTATTCCTTTTGATAATCCACTTGAATAGGAGCAAAAAATGTCACAAGATTTATTACAATGAGATTGAGAAAAATGAGAAGATGTTGAACATCAAATTGATAAAGGTTTAGTCTTTTTAGAAATCGTTACAGACTGATGTGGTGATTGTAAAATGATGGCACCAACTGTTGCCAAACTAAGAGCTAAATACATTGATGATAAACGCATCAAATTCATTAAAGTAAATGCTGAACAAGCAAATTTATATAAAAATGAAAAAGCAAAATTCCATATTAAAAGAATTCCAACACACTTGTTATTACAAGATGGAAAAGTTTTAAACGAGCATATTGAATACTGTTCACTAGATATGCTTGATGATTGAGTGAAGGCTGTTTTAAAATAGTAACCCAAAAAAGTTAAAATGCAGTTTTTCACTGCATTTTTTACTTTTCATTTTTCAAAATCCCTATATTATGTAATAATAAAACAAAGCAGGAAATCGTGTCTAATAAAAGAATTAAAAAGTTTGAAGAAACACGCCATAGTTTTTGGCAAGAAGAAAATTTACGTTTGTCATTAATTAGATCTGACAAAGACTTAAAACAGATTTATGATGGTTCAAAAGCATATATCAAAAATTTTGAAATTGAACTACTTAAAGAAAATAAATTTGTAATTAATTATTCAGAAAATAAGCAATATGAAGATGACTCACTTGATTTAAAAGAGATTGAAAAAATTCAAAATGCTTCTGAAAAAGTTTTAGTAGATTTGATTACAAACAATTATTCTTCAGCTTTTCAAGAAGGTTTTTTTGAATATAAATATTTTAATAGTATTATTTCATGAGACCAAAGACCACTGAGATCAAAAATCCAGAAATTAAATTTAAAAAACAAAGAAGAGGAAAAATAAGATGAAGAAAATCAATATCGCTATCGATGGACCTAGTGGTGCAGGTAAAAGTAGTATTAGTAAGATTTTAGCCACGCAGTTAAATTATGTTTTTATCAATACAGGTAGTTTTTATCGAGCCTTGGCTTATGAAATGATGAGTAAAAATTGGTCAGTTGAACAGTTAATAAAAGAGTTGTTTAATCTCAACTTTTTGTATGAAAATGATGAGCATTTATTTTTAAATGGTGTTAACTATTCAGAGTTTTTAAGAGACCCTGCCATTTCACAAAAAGCAAGCGAAATTTCTAAACATGCTGAAATTAGAAATCACGTTAATAACTATATTACTAACTTAGTCAAGCACAATAAAGGTTTTATTTTGGAAGGTCGTGACACAACTTTTAAAGTTGCACCTAATGCCGAGCTAAGACTTTTTATGCAGGCAAGCCCTGATGTAAGAGCCTTAAGAAGAACCTTACAAAACGAAACTATTGGCATTCATAAAGACTTTAAAAAAGTTCTTGAAGAAGTTAATTTCCGTGACCTGCAAGATTCAACTCGAGAAGTTGATCCTTTACATATTGCTGAAGGCGTGATCGTTTTAGATAATAGTTCATTAACATTTGATGAAACTGTAACAAAAATTTTGGAGCTAGTAAATGAAAAAATTAGCGACAAATAATAAAGTAGCAATCGTTGGTAAACCTAATGTTGGTAAGTCAACTCTTTTCAATCGTTTAGTTGGTAAGCGAAAATCAATTGTTTATGATGAACCAGGTGTAACTCGTGATCGCTTGTATGAAGAATTTAAGTGAAATGGTAAATCAATTAACATTATCGATACAGGTGGAATTGAAATCAGTGATAAGCCTTTTGCAGAACAAATTAGAATCCAAGCACAAATTGCTATCACTGAAGCATCACAAATAATTTTCGTAGTCGATGGTAGATATGCTTTAGATGATAGTGATTTATTAATCGCTCAAATCTTAAGAACATCTAACAAACAAATTTATGTAGTTAGCAATAAATTAGAAGCTAATCAAGATCCTGATTATGATGTTTATCGCCTTGGTTTTGAAGATTATTTTACAATCAGTGCGTTGCACGGCGAAGGTATTGGAGAGATTCTTGACTTGATAGTCAATAACATTGACTACAGTAAAGTTGCGGAAAATAAGCACTTTAAATTATCAATTATCGGTAAGCCTAATAGTGGAAAAAGTTCACTTTTAAATACCTTATTAAATGAAGAACGAGCAATCGTTTCTGACATAGCAGGTACAACTAGAGATGCAATTCAAGAGATTATAACAATTGAAGATGAACCGTTTTTTTTAGTTGATACAGCAGGTATTTTGAAAAAATCTAAGCTAGTTGATTCAGTTGATCACTATGCTTTAATGCGCGCCATTGATAGTCTAGAAGATTCTGATCTTGCACTAGTAGTCATCGATGCAACCAGAGAATTATCGCATTTTGATGCGCGTTTAATAGGTTATGCAGATGAGCGCCATAAGCCGATCATCTTAGTCATAAATAAATGAGACCTGATTGAAAGAGACCAAAATGCGATGCGAGATTATGAAAATAAGCTCAAAGAAAAATATCCTTTTGTCAGTTGGATGCCGTTTGTATTTTTAAGTGCACTTAAAAAACAAAGAATCCACAAACTCAAAGAAATGATAATAAGGGTTAAAAACAATATTAATCGCAAAATCAAGCAACAATTATTAAACGAATTGATAGTCGACATGCAAAGCATGCAACCAGCCCCTTCTTTTAACGGTGGACAATTACAAATCGCTCGAGCGATCCAAGCAGAAAGTAAAACTCCAACGTTCATTTTTTTTGTAAATGATGTAAAATTTTTGCACTTTTCTTACAAACGTTACATAGAAAATCAGCTTCGAGAATACTTTGATTTTTTAGGTACACCAATAAATTTAATTTTTAAAAGGAGGACTTAAAACATGAATAATATTGCTATTATTGGTTTTAGAGAACTGGGGCAAGCTTTTGCAAAACATCTTAGTGACAAAAAGGAACTTAATATTAAGGCATTTACTTTGTCAGATAAGACAGTTTCGCAGTTTAAAAATAATCGCTTCAGTGAGTTTTTTAATGAGGATCTTGAAATTGCTAACTTATTGGTTAGCAATAATTTAAAAGATGTGGTGGCTGATGCAGACATTGTGATTTCAACAATTTCGAGAAAAAATATGCGAGATTTTTTCCCAAAAGTTTTTGAATATATGAAAGATGCGCAGTTTTCATAACGACATACAACGGTAATTTTCCTGAATCCAAAGTCAATGTGCAACATCATCTAAGAGACTTATTGGAATATGAAAATGCAGAGCATAAGTTAAATAAAAATATTGAGATTATGGCATTGAGCGGAATGTATCGAGCATCATCTTTATATAAAGGTGACATTCAGTTTTCATCTTTAGTTTCAGAAAATGTTGAAGTTGCAAAAAATGTTCGTAGTATAATTGGCAAGAAGAATTTTAGAATTTATATCAACACAGATATAAAGGGTTCAGAGGTCTTTACAAATTTTTTACAACTATCACAACTAGCAGTTGGGATGCTTGATGCAATGGGTTTTGATGAATGTTTAACGGCAGCATTTGTGACAAGGCTAGCCAAAGAAGTGCAGCGTTTTAATCACGCTTATGGTGGAAGAATGGAAACGTTTACATCGCTATCATCTCTACCAAATATTTTGCTATTTACTTTTTCAAAAACAAGCGATAATTTTTTAATCGCTCAAGAAGTGATTAAAAAAGGTAAGCGTGTTTTAAGTATTGCAAAAATTAGATCACCTTTTGATGCTTTAATTTTCTTTAAGCATTTTAACGATACTATCTATAACTTGCACATGCCAATTATTGATACAATGTTTGATTTATTGCACCGTGATTTAACACCAAAAGAAGCAGTTGAAAAATTTGTCAAGAGTGAAATTACACTTGAGGATGAAAATTAGAAAAGGAGAAAAGTAATGACAAAAAAAGAATTAATTGAAAAAATTACAAGTCACAGTGGACTTGATAAAGGTACTGTTAATCAAGTTTTAGAATCAGCTTGATTTATCATTCGCGAAGGTTTAATTCAAGAAGAAAAAATACCTTTAGGACCACTAGGGAGTGTAAGCGTTAAAGTAAGAGCTGAAAAAACATCACATCATCCGATAACTAAAGAAGTTATCAGCGTTGCTGCTAAAAGAGTTGTGAAGTTTTCACCTTCAAAACACATTAAAGAAGTTGTTGATTTTTAAACTAAATATTTTAAAAAATCAACAATTCCTGGGAATTCAATTTCCAGAATAAAAGCATTCAAATCTAATCACTCAATTGAGAGTGATTTTATTTTTAAATTTTCTATTTTAGAAAAATTTAATAAATAAATTTTAGAAGATTTCTCGCTATAAATAATTAAATAACTATGACCTTGATGTCTATTAATAGTTTTTAAATGATCTTTTTGATGAGCCTTTAAATTACTTAATAAAAATTTATCGCCTTCAAAAGTTTTTGCTTCTAAAGCAACATATTTACTTTTATGAATTCCGTAAAAATCAATTGTACTTTTCAGTAATTTAACTTTTGTGTTAGCATCATTTGCATAGTTATATTTAACAGGCGTTTTCTTTTTTTCAAATCAAGCAATATCATGACTTATATAATAATCAATTGTTTTAATGACTAAGTATTCTAAAAACATACCCTTGTTTTTAGAATTTTGAGATATATAATTATCAACTTTATTATTCATATCTAGTTGCTATCATAAATTAAATAAGCTGAAAATGTTTTAAAAATCTTAAGATGATTTTTAAAACATGCTTATCTAATTTATGATTTAGTTATTTATTTTCTTAATTAATTAATTTTGTAATATCTACAACTTCACGATTATCATGCTTTGCTACATATGTATTAACTGCTAGGTTGTAATTTTTTTCTTGTATCTCTTGAATATTTACAAGTCTTGAAAAATG
>NZ_NQNY01000015.1:0-37956 GCF_002276225.1 Mycoplasmopsis agassizii
TTGCAATTTTGCAGTAAACATTAAAAATTTTTTCATGTGAAGTTCCTTTGTACTCCACTTTTGCTTTACTCCTTAATCACTCTTAAAAAATTATTTTTAATATTAAACCAATTTATAAGTTTTATAAAATTATCAATAGAGTGACTAAAAATAAAATAAGAATACGATTTATTTTAATAATTGTCACTAAAATCTTATTTAAAGCATTTGTAGTTTAAATTTTAAAATTAGATTTTATTTAAATTAGATGTTTATTTTGTATCTCTTTCTTCACAAATTAAGTGATTAAAAATTCATAAAAATAAAATAAATAAAACAAGTATTTATTGCATAAGTAGTATGCTTAAGCAGTCGATTACTCCACTATGTTCACATAAGGAAAGTATAAAAAATATTTACAATTACAAGTTGTAAATAGTCTTTAATACTCGGCTTAAAGATAAAAAAGGAATACAATGAAAAAACTTTCATTACTTAAAAAGAAGTTATTAACTTATACCTCTATTTCTGTTTCATTAGTTGCAATTGCAACTATCACAGCATCAACAATAAGTTATAAAACAAACGATTCGCAATCGTTTGATTTAAATAAGAAATTTTCAAAACAAGAAATCAAAAACTTGGGTGAAATATCTAAAGATAATAAAGATATCTTAAACTGAATTTCAAAAGTTGATTTTAATAAAAAAACTTTTGACTTAATAAAAGAAGAATTATTTAAAATTAATTCAATAACTGAAGATCAAAAAATATTTATGTATCAAAATTTGTTAACTAAATATTCAACTTACAAACTATCTATAAAACTGGACACTAAAACTAAAGTTACGAGTACAGAATCAAGAATTTCTAGAGCTTATTGATCACCTTATGGTGGTGCAATGGTATATCCATTTTTAGAATATCCTAGTGAAAATGGAGAAAAAATATACTTTGAAGATTCAAATGGTAAGAAAGTTCACGAAAGTGGAAAATCATCAGATAATTGAGAAATTTATGATTATGCTTTTGCTGACGATGTTTCATATTTATTTTTAACTAATCAAGAAGTATTAACTGATTATCTGAAATCACTAGATGAAGAAAAAGTTGCGAAAATTAAATCTGATCTTAAAGAAATCAGTATATTTATATCTAATATAAATTTATTGATGTTAAGAATGAATTATTCATCTGCTGTTTCAAGTCAATTGCTAGTCATGAAAAGTTCTTTATCTGATCTTTCATCAAAAATTAATGAGGTTCTGAATGAAGATCAATATCTAAAAGCAATAGGTTTTAACAGAAATAAATTGACAGAGTTCTTACAATATGTGAATCAAGTCAATTCTGCAACTGAAAGCTATTTACAAAGTGAAAACCAAAATGATTCACTTGCTAGTGTTACAAATTCAATTGATACATTTCAAAAATATGTGGATCCTTTTGAACTCGCTCTTCGTGTAATGGTAACTGTTTCAAACAAGATATTACTACATATACCAACGCCCAATGGCTACTCTGCATTTGAAAATATAAATGACCATGGTCTTAATGATTTTAAAAAACAAATGAAAGATAATTATTCTACCATGATGTGAATCGAAAAAGAATGATCTGATGATTTTCAACACGGTATTGTTTGGAAAGTAATTGATGGTTGATTTACCTTCCCCGATTTATTTATCGCTACTCAAGAAGAACCTTATAAATATAAATTGCTTTCACCTAACGATGAGTTTAATTGAGGTCATCTGATTCCCTTAACCATAAAAGGTGATTCAGATTAATAAAAAAAGATTACTTTTTAGCTTATTGCCTTTAACAGTTAGTGTTGTTGCGATTGCAATAGCGTGTACACCTATGCAAGTGCATGGTAGAGGAAGAGAATTATCACCTACAGAAAAATTGTTTCAAGACAGTTTTTATCTAAAAAGCAATAAATTACTTAAATTGGTAGTTGTCTTTGGAGATGAACTTATTACACCAAAAAATAATTATGCAACAACTAATAAAGAATGACTTGATAAAATGAAACAAGATTATATAATTGCATATAGTGATCTGAAAGATTTGTTAGTGAAGAATAAGGATGTTTATCAGGGTTCTGAAAACAATATTAGTATGCTTGAAAAAAATTTTATTGCCATAAATAACGTTGTTGGTCCTGATGATGCTTCATATATTAAACAATTTAAAGAAGTTGATAAAACATATGATAATTGAGTGGCTATAAAAATGCCATTGATACATCCTAATTAAAATAAAGATTTAAAAATACACCAGAGCAACTTAAAAATTGCTTTTAGTGTATTTTTTATTTTAATAAAATAGTTCAATAAGTAATTTATTGAACTATAACTTGTTGATTTAATAATAAAGGTAAAAGATAGTTTTTTGTTTCATTAAGTTTTTTAACTTTATGTTCAATTGATAATCATAAATCAAAAAGATTTTGATTTCTATCTAGAAATAATTTAATACCTTTTTCTGATGGTATGTGAAGTTTTACTTGGAGTAGATTTTCCATTTTAATGCTTTTTTGAATACTTCCTGTTGCCTGATTAGTAGTCTGTCTTTTCGTGTTTTTACTTTGTAAAGCCATATATAAAATTTTAGAATTTAGTTTTTCAAAATCTGGTTTTATAATAAAAATAGATTCATTAATCGCATAATCATTTTCATAATTATTAACCATATATGTACTACCTACGGGAATCATACTTGTGAATAAAATATCATGATTTTCAATTTTAGAGCGATTATTAATTAAGGTTAATGCATCATAATTAATTTTATCTGTGTTTCAAACTAAGTCATGATTTTTGATATTTTTAATAGTTATGTAAGGGATGTTTGAATCGGGTGTATTTAAGACAAAATTTTTTCTAGCATTTAAACCTGTAGCGATATTATTAATTAGATCTTTTAACTCAATAACTTTATAATCATGATCTTGTTTTAAAATATATTCATAATCTAGTTGCATCTTCTTAAAGATAGTCTTTTTTAATTTATTAGATGTTTCTATTTGTAAATCAATTGCTCCTAGAACTGAAACTATTTTTTCTTGAATCTTTAAAGGTGGGATGGGGATGAGGAGATCAGTTAAACTATCTTTATTTATTACTGGTATTGTTGTGCCATTTCTTAAACTTATTATTCTAGGCTGCTTCAACTTTAATATGTAAAATAGATATTTATTTAATACCTTATTATTTGTTGATTCTACTGTGTAACAATGACCTGTACATCAAAATTTACCACTTAATCAATTAACAAAACCAGCAGCGTGACCAACTTTAGCGATAACAATTCCAGGTGCTGAGTTGTGGTCATTGTAATAACCTGTGGGCTTGACACCACCACCCATAACTGGGAATTCAAAAAAGTTGTTCATTTTATCTTTTGTCAACTCCTTGCCTTGTTTAATTAATGCAACATCACCTAATTTCATTCATGTGAAATTATTTTCAAGTATTTTTTCATCAGTTATTTTGATAGTTTTATTATTCATTTTCGACCTTTTTAAATTAACTATTTTAGTTTAATTTGCACCTTTAATTATTACATAAGAGAGGTCAATTAGAGAAAATATCTTAGCTAGATTCTTCTTCATAATTAATAACTTAAAACAAAAGAAGCAAATAAAAAAACTATGCTCGTAAAAGCATAGTTTAATGATTTTGTGTTTAATTAAGATTTAACATTTCTTGCTTTGATGATTTCATCAGCAATATTTTTAGGTGCTTTTTCATAATGGTGGAAACTCATTTGATAAGTACCACGACCACTAGTCATAGAACGAAGATCAGTTGCATAACCAAACATTTCACTTAAAGGTGCATGTGCTCTAATAATACTTGCACCATCGCTTCTTGTTTCATTATGTTGAATTTGACCACGTCTTCTTGATAAATCACCCATGACATCACCAAAATTAACTTCAGGAACAACTACAGAAACATCCATAATAGGTTCTAGTAAAGTAGTTCCTACTTTATCTTTAGCATTAGTTAATGCCATTGATGCAGCAATTTTATAAGCCATTTCTGATGAATCTACTTCATGGTAAGATCCATCAAATAAAGTAGCTTTAATATCAATCATTGGATAGCCCGCTAGAATACCAGCTGCCATTTTTTCTTCAAGACCTTTTTGAATTGTTTTAATATATTCTTTAGGAATTTTTCCACCAACGATTTTATCAACGAATTCAAAACCTTTGTCATGGTTAGGTTCAAATTTAATTCAAACATGACCATATTGACCTTTACCACCAGATTGCTTGATGTATTTACCTTCGATTTCACCTTCTTTAGTAATAGTTTCACGGTATGAAACTTGAGGTGCTCCAACTTTAGCTTGCACACCAAATTCACGTTTTAAACGATCAACAATAATATCTAGGTGTAATTCACCCATTCCTGAAATAATTGTTTGCCCTGTTTCACGGTCTGTGTAAGTTCTAAAAGTAGGATCTTCATTAGCTAGGCGTTGTAGTCCAATTGAAAGTTTTTCTGTTGCAGCTTTTGATTCAGGCTCTAAGGCTTGAGAAATAACCGGTTCAGGGAAATTCATTTTCTCTAAAACTAGTTCAGGTGATTTTTCAGCCACGATTGTGTCACCTGTTGTTGTGTTTTTCAGACCCACAAACGCAGCGATATCACCTGCATAAATTGCATCGATTTCTTCACGGTTATTAGCATGCATTTGTAGTAAACGACCAACACGTTCTTTTTTATCTTTTGTTGTATTAACAACATAAGAGCCTTTTTCTAAAACACCACCATATGCTCTAACGAAAGTTAAAGAACCAACAAATGGGTCGTTAACAATTTTAAAAGCTAATCCTGCAAAAGGTACATCATCAGAAGATTGTACGATCACTTCTTTTTCACCAAGGTGTCCTTTAATAGCGGGTACATCAACTGGTGAAGGTAGATAATCAACGACTGCATCTAATAAAGTTTTAATTCCCTTATTTTTAAAAGCAGTTCCACATAAAGCAGGATAAAATGAAGCAGTTAAAGTTGCTTTACGAATTGCTGCTTTTAGTTTATCAACAGGAATTTCTTTTTCTTCTAGTGCTAGTTCAAAAATTTCATCATCATAAGAAGCAACTGCATCGATTAAACGAACTCTTCAGCGTTTTGCTCTTTCTAATAATTCAGCTGGAATTTCTACTTCTTTAGAAATTTCTTCAGGGTTACCATCGAAAGTATAAGCTTTCATGGTAACTAGGTCAACAAAACCTTCAAATTCAGATTCTTTACCAATATTTAACTGAATTGGTACAGCATTTCCTCTTAGAATTTTGTGAACTGATTCAACTGCTTTAGCAAATGAAGCACCTGCTTTATCCATTTTATTAACAAAAACTAAACGAGGTACTTTGTAATTAGTTGCTTGTCTTCAAACGGTTTCAGTTTGAGGTTCAACTCCTGATTGTGCATCTAAAACAGCGACTGCACCATCTAAAACACGTAGTGAACGTTCAACTTCAACTGTAAAGTCAACGTGTCCTGGAGTGTCAATGATATTAATACGTTTATCTTTTCAAAAAGCAGTTGTAGCTGCTGAAGTAATAGTGATTCCACGTTCTTTTTCTTGTTCCATGAAATCCATTTGGCTTCCACCATCATGAGTTTCACCTAGTTTATGGATTTTACCTGTATGTAATAGAATACGTTCAGTAGTAGTTGTTTTACCAGCATCAATATGGGCCATAATCCCGATATTGCGGTAATCTTTTAGTTGATATTTTCTTGCCATAATTATCATCTAAAGTGAGCAAATGCTCTATTGGCTTCGGCCATTTTGTGAGTATCTTCTTGTTTTTTAACTGCTCCACCTGTTTTATTTGAAGCATCGATAATTTCATTTGCTAAACGTAAATCCATAGTTTTTTCATTTCTTAGTCTTGCATAATGAACTAATCATCTTAAACTAAGAGCCGCTTTACGGCGTTTTGAAACTTCCATAGGAACTTGATAGTTAGTTCCCCCAATACGGCGAGTTCTGATCTCAATTTGAGGAGTAATATTATGCAATGCAAGTTGGAAAACTTCCATTGGATCTTTTTGAGTTTTTTCTTTGACAATGTCAAAGGCTTTATATAGAATTGCTTGCGCAATTGACTTTTTACCATCAAGCATGATGGTGTTAACTAATTTAGTAATCACAACTTGGTTAAAAACTGGATCTGCTAAAACTGTTCTTTGAGGCGCTTTTGCTTTACGTGCCATCTTCTATTCCTTTCTTAAATTAAATAGGTTGATTAATTGTCAGACTTAGGAGATTTAGCTCCATAGCGTGATCTTGATTGTTTACGTTTTGCTACACCTGATGTATCTTGTGTACCACGAACGATTGTATAACGCATACCAGGTAAATCTTTAACACGACCACCACGAATCAGTACAACACTGTGTTCTTGTAAGTTGTGTCCTTCACCAGGGATATAAGCATTTACTTCCATCCCGTTTGATAATTTAACACGAGCATATTTACGTAACGCTGAGTTAGGTTTTTTAGGTGTCATAGTCGAAACACGAGTACATACACCACGTTTAAATGGAGAAGCAATTTTTTTATATTTTTTCTCCAATGAGTTAAAACTTTGGCTAAGAGCAGGAGCATTTTGTTTTTTAATTTTAGGCTTACGTGCTTGCTTAATCAATTGGTTAACTGTTGCCATTTATTTCCTTTCAGATTAAATCTTAATTTTTTAAAATTGCTTTCTAAACCTTTTTAATAAGGGTTAGAAAACTGGTTTCATTATACAACAACTTGTCTTAGTGTATCAAAAATATTTTAGGTTTTTTGGGTAAGGATTTTAGGGTCATTTTTAGACAAAAAAATGGCTAAAATATGAAATATTTTTAAGAAATATTTGCTCTAAAAATTGGAAGAAATTACGAGCAAATCAGTTATTAAATTATACCACTTTTATATTTAATTAAATTGTTATTACAAGTCATTTGCTTAATTGAACAACTATTTTTACATTCTTTTAAAATGTAGAAAACTGTTTGAAAATCAGTTTTTTAAAACTGAATTTGCTTAGTTTAAAACAAATCAAGAAGGTAATATTTAGATATCTAAATAATATCTAAATTATAAAGTATGAAAAAGAAATTATTACTTTCACTAACATCAATTTCAGCAGTTACAACAGTTGCTGCATTAGTTTCTTGTAGTCAAATTCCACCATCACCCCCATCTGATGGAGATATTTGTTCATGTGATCAAAGCCTATTTACAATGAACCAGAAATTCCAAAAACACCTTATGATAATTGAATTAAAAAAAGTGCTGGTGTTTATGAAAAATTAACTTTTTATAGTGAACCTTACATTAAGTTAACAACTGTTGGTTACAATGATTACACTTTTAGCGACGGTTATTGAACTTATAAAGATGACAACAAAAATCTTTTTAAGATACTTGATAAGATGAATGATATTAGAATGAAAAAAGATAAAAAATTTTCTGAAGAAGATGCTCGTAAATATCTTTTTAACTATAAATTATTAAGTTCATTCGCTGCTAGTTTTACTAAAAAGGATCGATGAAAATATGATGGTACAAAAAATTATGATTGAAATAGTGAAAGAGGAAGTTATCCTGTTAGCTCAAGGTTCAAGAATTTTAAAGCACAAAAAAATCTAGATCCTTCTTTAAAAACTATCAGCTTAATTAAAGATGAAAACGAGTTAAAAAAATCACTTAGACTAACTGATGAAGAACAACTAAAATATAAAGAATACTACGAAAGAATTTATAACGAAAATAAGTCTCCTGACTTTGATTATAAAAAACACATGCCTTGGTCAGATACATTTAATTATGATTTAATTAAGCAAAAATTAGATTTTGAAAAATATGACTATCTTTTTCTTAAAGATTTTTGATCTTTTTTATATATCAATGTCTATTTTGAAACGATGCATAGTGGCGTTTGAGAACTTGATGGTGGCATTGAATTAGGTGATTTTAAAATTGACGCAAATGAAAAGAAAATAGAAATTGGATTATATATACCACCTAAGAAAAGTAATGAAAAACCAAGAAAAATTCCTGATCGTTTACCATCAAGTGATATTTGATACGAAGATCCCAGATTAAATTCATTTTTAGTTCCAATTGAAAAAGGTAAAATTAATACATTTGATTTAAATGATTATAATCTCTGAATTCTTTAGATTTTTGGAGATGTAAATACACTTTTAAATTGCAATAATTTTAAGTTACTGATAATCAAATTTTTAGCTAAATTTGCACATTAACATAAAAAATAAATAAATTTAAGTCTATCTATTGCATAAATATAAATGCTTGAGATTCATAAAATTTTATGCTTTGAAACGCTCCAAACAATGCCATTTTTTGGCATTGTTTTTATAATTACAAGGTAATTTATAAAAATAATAAAAACTTATTTTTAAGGTAGTTATTTAATTAATAAGCAACTTTTTGGTGTTTTTAGTGCCCTAAAAAACCATAAAAAATTTTTTATTTCCAAAAATAAAATAAAAATAATTTTTCAACGCTTTTTTTGTAAAAAGATTAAAATTAATCCACGATTAAAGCACCTTTATGCAATTTGGGTGCTTATCTAAGGAGAAATATGAAATTAAAAAAATTTCTTGCTGTTAGTTCTGCACTAGCAGCATTAGGGGCAGTGACTGCTTTTGCAGTGGCTTGTTCAACAACAACCACACAAAAATCAACTAAAACTGATAGCCCTGGTCTACCTGTTGATCTTCCTGTTGTTGGAACTAATTTAACAGGTATACAACTAAAACAGGTGTAAATAAAGATGGTGATCAAACTACTACAGCGAAAATGACTGCTAAAACTGATTCACCAGTAACTAAAACTGATCTTACTACAACACAAACTAAGGATCAAACACCTGCAACAAGTGTTAATAAAACCGAAGTTCCAAATACAGAAACTAAAACTGATACAGCTACAAAGGATGCTAATAAAACCGATACAACTGCAGCTGCTGAGAAAAAACAAGAATCTGTTAATAAGGAAAATCAAGATAAACCTGCTACAGAAACAACTAAAGTTGTTCACCATAAATGAGGTGAAGATGTTGATTCTGAAGATGATTGAAGTGAAGAATCGAAACAAGCAACTGCAGAATTTAATGAAATTTTAAGCACTTTAACTGAATCTTTTGGTAGTGAAAAAACTATTACATTGCAAAACTTTAAACAAACTGCAAAAGATTTTATCGAAGAAACTGATAAGCACCCTTTTAGTGTTCAACTAGAACGTTTATTAGATGCAACTGCTTTAACAACCGATCAAAAAACTAAAATTAAAGATTTATTAAGTAAAAAAATTCTTGATAGACCTGTTATGAAAAATCTACTTCCAGTTGATAATCAGCCTTCAGAAGCAATTCTAAAATTAATATATGTATATGATGATACAGGCTTTAATGTAGATTTCAGAATTACTGGATTTAGTGTTCCTGTTAAAGTAGTTGAAGTTAAAAATGAAGTTACTGCTAAGGAAGTTGAAGTTAAAACTGAAACTAGTAAACCTGCAGAAGTCGCTTCTCAAGAAGCAACACCATCAGTTGCAGTTTCAAGCGGTCCTACTTCTACATCAATTTTTAAATCAGAAGATCGCTCTGCTGAAGTTGAAACTTTAGCACCACAAGTAACTCTTAGTGAAGAAACAAAAGAAAGAGTTTCATCTCTATCTTTACCTGCTAAAAATAGATCAGATGTAAGAACATATGAACGTTTTGTTAAACTAGAACAAGACTTATTACACTTAATGGGTGGAGATACCAAAATGAGTGTTTGAAGTACAACTTCAGCAAAAGATTATTTAAGTTCAATTAGTGTTATTAGACATGTTGAGCAAACTCACGGTGAAAAAATTGATAGTTTATTAAGTTTAGTTAAGTTGTCAGATGCTAATAAAAAAGCAGTTAAAAACTTACTAGATCCTAAAACTGATAAGTTCACTTCAGTAGTATGAACACCATCAGAGGATGGTAAAAAACTAACTATTACTTTTGTACAAAACAAAAGAAGAAACGACTATAAACTATCAGTTGTAGTTAGTGGATTTAATGAAACACCAATTATTAACTTACCTTTAACTAATGAAGTTTACACACAAAAAACAGTGGATTTAACTACTGAAGAAAAATCATTATTAGATAAATTATCTTCAGCATCAAGTTTGAATATTGATCATAAAACTTCTGCAGTTGAACTATTTGAAAAATTCAATAAAGCAGAAGGTCGTACTGCAATCTTGACAATTTTAGATCAATATGCATCATCATTTAACGAAAGAACTGGCAATCCTTCACATGGATTATTAACTAAAGTTTTAGCAAATGGACAAATTAGTGATGTTAAATTTACTTTTGACATTAACAAAAATCATCCTTTATCAGTAAGTTTTAAATTTAGTCAAGGAAAAGAAAATAAAGTTTCTAAAGACTTTAATTTAGTACTTAATGCAAGAAATAATTTAAACGATTTAAATGGTAAATTAACATTTGACTTATCAGATAAATTCTATGTTTCAGACAAAAATAAAGAAGATTCAAACAACTTATTTAACTTCTTAATTAGCTTTGCCCGTTATACAAAAACTGATAAGGGTCAAATTAGCCGTGATAATGATCGCAACAAACAAGAGTTAGTTAATTTACTTTCAAACGTAGTTTCTTCAGAACTATTAACTAGAATTAAAAACACAAACTATACACGTTTTGCAATTACTTATCCAGCTAATTCAAAAGACACTTTCTTAATTACAGTTAGATTAAATACAAACTATAATTTTGTAATGGCTTTCAAAGTTAAACCATGAACATATCCTTTACAAAATATTATTGATATTCAAATCTTAAAAGAATTTGCTCAAAAAATTAATCAAACTGATTCACTAAAACGCTGAGCAAGAAGTGCATTTATTGATTGACCTGAAGCAAAAGTTTTTGGTCCTTACGATCGCTTTAAAAATTACTTCCACTGAAAAGCAACTGGTACAGTAAAACAAATGTTTAATCCTACACCAGAAAACTTCTACTACCAAAGTCCAAAAACTTACAACCCATGAAGTTTATTCACTGATAAACATGTAGCAGATTTTAAACTGCAAGATACAAGTGGTTCAGACATGTATGTAATTTTAGGAATTAATTATGTAGATGCAAATGGAAATAAATTAGGTCGTTCAGATGAAACTATTTCTGTAAGAACAAATAACGCTTTACCTTTTGATGATGGTACAAAACCAGTTGGTCCTGATTTTTCTAAAAAATAATTAAAATTCAGCCTAACTAAACCTTAAATACTAGCTAAAAATGGCTAGTATTTTTAGTTTTTTAAAAGTCATTTAAAAACTAAAAAGACTAAAAAACAATCAAAAAAATTGCTTAATCCTAGTTTTTGGGGATAAATGGTCATAAAACCACTTGATTAGTTAAAACAATTGTGCAAAATTCCAGAATAGCAATTTTTTATTCGGCTTTTTTTGATATTTATATAAAATATACCTGTGATTTTGCTAAAGATTTAAAAACATGTTTTTAAATAAATTTTTAAGCATTAACACTTTAAAGATTAAGGAGATTGTAATATGTATCTATTTAATAAAATTATTAAATAGACTTTTACTAGATATCATGATGAAGAAAAAAGTTTTATTATTAACAATAGGTGCAACTTCATTAGTAGTTGCAGCTGCTGCAACTGCAGGTATTTTAGTGTCAAAAAACACTAATAAAACAGGAGTTAATTCTAGTGTTAAAACCATTAGTAAAGATTTTGAAAATGGTTTAGCATCACTAGTTTTAAATGCGGAAGATCAACCTATTACTAAGGTATTAACTGACCAAGAACAAGTCGATGAAGTTGCTTTTGCAATGATCAGTTTAAAGTTTAAAAAGAAATATTCTACAATTGATTTTGATGAAGTAATTGCATCAACACAGTCAATTAGTGCAGTTGCCAAGTTAAATTATCTAAAGTGAATTTCAGCAGAATTTAATACTTTTGTTAATAAATATCCCCAAGTAGAATTTGAAATTACTGAAGTTTATAAAAATGCAACAACACCTCTTAGCGCAACTGTAACCTTAAAACATAATGATGCTAGCCGTAAAACTTTAATTAATTTTTCAAATGAAATTGCTGCTACAGGTGAAGCAATTAATAACTCATTAACTAATAATTCAGGTTCAACAACTCATGAAAGTAACGTAGTTAATCCTAATCATGAAGAAGTAAAAGATGAACCAGTTTTAAGTGATTCACAAAATCTTAGCGATCGCCAAATTATTGGTAATTTAACATCATCCTTAAATAATAAAGTCTTTATTTCTAACGATACAACTGCTCGAACAGACCTTGTTTATGCAAAATATTTATTTAGTAATAGCACTGAAAAACAACTAGATTTACTAAAACAATATGCAGATATTCCAAAAGAATTAACACCAGATATGATTGTTTCTTTAGTGGTTGCACAACCTTCTAAAATGTCCGATACTTTAATAGTTGAGATAGTTTTTAAAAAAGGAGTCACTCTAGGAGTTGCAGCTTTTAGAATTGTTGACTTCTTAGATCAAGTTGAAGAATTTGATATGTACTCAAGACAAGTTAATGAAAACTTGAGATTAAACCCAATCACTGTTAAAGTTAATCATACTGCCAAAACTTTTTTTGATAACATCAAAGATTTAGATTATGCAAATCAACTTTATGAAATTGCAAAAATTTCAGACAGTGATAGCACTGAAACAAAAGAAGCTTTTGCTAATTTACTATATCCAATTCCTGCTTATTTTGGAGTGATTTCTAAATCAACTGTTTCATTAGTTGATGCTAAAGACGAGGATTCAGCAGGCTATTTATTAATCACTACAAGTGCTACTTTTAATGGTCTAGAAAAAATTACAACTGCTAAAATCGGTGGTTTTTTAACAGCTAAAGAATTTTCAAATTTAAACCCAGGAGATAGACCTAAAATATCATCTCAATACTATGCAGATCTATTCAAAAGTGCCTTAAAAATAGATGTTTTCAATGTCTCATTAGAAAAAATTAATCCTGATTGAGGTTACAATCATTTACGCCATTTATGAGATCTTATTGATGCTAAAAAAGATTTAACTGAACAAGAAAAAGTTAATCAGAAAATGGATATTGTTAAACAAGTTCTTACAAATAAAGAATTTGTTGACTTATTAAACGTAGCAGAATTTAGTGATTTTAGTTATGTTTATCGAGGTTCATGACCAATTGATACTGTTAAAGAAGGAAGAATTTTATCTATTTCTTTTAAAGCAACTTTTAAAGGTGATCCCGATGTAGTTGTCGATGTTAAAGATCTATTTTTAAATGGTGAATTTAGTTTTGCACTGATGGGTGGAAGTACATATCGTGATGGTGAAGTCTTAGATATTAAGCCTGATGTTATTAATTATCCAAATGTGGAAATCGATAATTTTATCGATGTTGAAAGAAGAGTTAATGTTATCAATAAAGTTGACATTATGAATAATCGTGGACTTTTAGCAATTTTAAAAAATAGTGATGAAGGTCGTAAATATTGAAACCTTGATTGAAAAGATGTCAAGATTCAACCAGTTGATGATAAGAGCGTTGACACTGTAAAAGTTACAATTTTTTATAAAGATCCTAGGTATCCAAATAAATTAAGTGAAGCAGTTTTTATTCTTAAATTTACTAATCCAATTCATTATAAAAATGTTTCCGTAAAAAGTTATTTTGAAGCAGTTGATGTACATCATAAATTTTTATTAATTACAAAAAATAGATGATTACGTTCACGCATAATTGGATTGTATATTACAACTAGATATGAAATTTTTATGGGTTGAAAACCTTCAGAAATTGATGTTCCTCAAGATAATATTAATCAGTATGTTTGAGATATTGAAGACAAGCAAACTCTTAAAGATTTAGGAAAAGATGGAGTCATAAAAGTGCTGCAATCTCGGTCAGTTTCAAGGATTTATTTATACCCTTCTAAAGGTACTAAATTCTTAACTTATACAGGTATTGGAATTGATATTATCATGCATGATAAAGATGGTAATGTAGTGCCTTATTCAGTGCCAGGATTTGGTAGAGATATTCTTAGTTTATAAAATTAAATAATAAAAAAGAGCAAACTCGAAAGTTGCTCTTTTTCCTAGTTTTCAGGGGTTTTTAGTTCAACTCGACGTTGTTTTAAATTAGTTAAATCTTTTAAAACATAGTTGTCTGTTTGGTTAAATTTATCGTAATTACTGGTAGTATAAATATTTTTATTTAAATCAGAAATACGCTCAATTGAAATTGCTAAATATGACCTTAAACTTTTTAAATTTTGTGCTTCAAAAACACTTTGATTTCTTTCTAATAAAGAATGGAAAAATTTAAAATCATCTATTAATTGTTCTAATAGATCTAGATAGTTATTATCAAAATCCAGGACATTAAAATTAAGCTCTTCAATTAAAGAATAATCAAGATCAACTTTTAAAATGTCTCTTGGATTATTATTTTTATATGTATTTGAAAAATTAAAAATAATTTTATTTAAGGAAGTCAAATTATCAGTTAATTCTTTACTTAAAAAACTTTGATAAACACCTCTTATATTGATTAATAATTTTTCCAAATTATTTTTAATTCTTCACAAAGAATTAAAAATTATCTTATATCTTTTTACATTCAAATTGCTGTTTTTCATTAGAATCCTTTTACTTGTTCATACTCTTCTAAAGTGCCTCTAAATAAGTATGATTCACTGCCATTTAATTCTAAAATTACATTGGCTACTTTTTTAACTAAGGTACTATTATAAGTAGTAAAAATAACTCCTGATTTATAACTTTTTAGTCCTTCAATAACTGAATCAATTGATTCAGTATCAAGGTGATCAAGTGGCTGATCTAGCAATAAAAAGTTTGACTCTTCAAGCATTGTTTTGGAAAACATTAAGCGTGCTTTTTCTCCCCCTGAAGTAACTGCGGCATTTTTAAAAACTGTATCTCCACTGAAAAGCATTCTACCTAAAAATGATCGCATACGATGATCTGAATTATCTTTATTTTCAGCAACTTCATTACTTAAAGGTCATTTAGAAAGTCATTCTAAAATAGTTTCATTATTATCAGTGAAATAATTACTATTATCAGTTGGAAAATAAGTTGTCTTAATAGTTTTTCCTCATTGCACAGTTCCACTGGTTGGTTTTCTTAGACCTAATAAACATTCTAAAAATCTTGTTTTAGCAATATCATCATCACCTAATAAAGCAAGTTTTTCATAAGGGTTTAAAGTGAAAGAAACATTTTCAAAATATCATTCGCCTGTTTCAGCTTTTAAAGATAAATCTTCAACGTGCAAGATTTGTTTTCCAGGTGCACGATTAATGTCTCATTGAATAAAAGGGTATTTTCTGTTTGAAGGTTTTAACTCATCAATTGTAATTTTTTCTAGTTCTTTTTTTCTAGATGTAGCTTGTGCTGATTTAGAAGCATTAGCTGAGAAGCGAGCAATAAAACTTTTCAGTTTTTCAATCTGTTCTTCTTTTTTCATGTTAGAACGTTTTTGCAGTTCAAGTGCTAATTCAGAAGATTCTTTTCAAAAAGAATAATTTCCCGTAAACATTCTTGCTTCACCAAAATCGATATCAACTATATGTGTGCAGATTTCATCTAAAAAGTCACTATCATGTGAAACAACGATCACAATATTTGGATAGTCTCTTAAGAATCTTTCTAATCATCTAATTGAAGCTAAATCAAGATGGTTAGTCGGCTCATCCATGATTAAAACATCAGGATTTCCAAATAAGGCTTTTGCTAATAAGACCTTAACTTTTTCATTAGCCTTTAATTCTTTCATTTGAATATTTCATTTTTCTTTATCAATTTTTAAAGATGATAAAAGTTGCTGAGCATCATTTTCAGCAGTATAACCACCCATCATTCCATATTGCTCTTCTAAATGACCTGCACGCTCATAATCTTTTTCAGTAGCATCAGGGTTCATATAGATAGCATCTTTTTCCTGATTAATTTTATAAAGTAATTCATTACCCATGATTACTACATCAGTAACGTTATATTCATCATAAGCAAAATGATCCTGACTAAGAATTGAAATCCTTTTATCTTTAGCTAAAATAATATTACCGCTAGTTGCTTCCATTTCGCCTGAAATAATTTTTAAAAAAGTACTTTTTCCAGCACCATTAGCACCGATAATACCGTAGGTATTTCCTTCATAAAATTGTAAATTAACGTTTTCAAATAATTTCTTATCACTAAAACGTTTTGATAAATTTGAAACTTGTAACATATATATATCCCCTTAATTTAAGTTCTTTATTATTTAATTTAAATAAAAATGTTTTTATCTAAATAATAAAAACATTATATTAATTATATTTGAATTTTTTCAAAAAGTCTTAGAGCAGATTAATTAGCATCATTAAATAATTCTGCAGTTTTTCTTCTTACTTCATTTGAGCGTGTTCGCTCTTGCAAGGTCTCGTTTAGAATTTGAGTTAATTCACCAACTACTTCTTTTTCGCTAGCCATGACACGATTTTGATAGATGCTAAGAGGTAAAAATAATAAGCAAAGCATTTTATACATGTTGTAAGCATCATCTAAAAGAGCGTTTAGATGATCATCGATTTTATTGTATTGATAAGGACCAATTTTGCCATTAACTAATAATCATGAAGTTTTTTGCTGTTGTAAAACTAATGACATTTTCTTATTAATTTTTTCAATCTCAATATCTTGAGGTGAGACATTAGGGATTAAACTTAGTAGTAAGTTCTCTGAACTTTTAGCAAATTTATTTAAAAATTCAGTTCGGTTAACATAGAAATTAGTTTTTTGATGCAAGTTTTTATTTAAAAAAACTGGCACAACCCCAATTGGAATATTAGGGTTTAAAAACTGGTAGTTAAATGAAGCTAAACGGTTATTAATATCAAGATTAATATCGCTAACAAATAATTGAGTTCAGTTTTTAATGCGACTTTTTTTCTCATTAACATCTGTTCAAGAAAAATTAAAAGTTTGCATTAATCACTGGTGTTTACCTTCAACTCATAATCTCACCAATGGACTTTTTTTAGAAATTTTTGAACTATGATGTAGTGGTTTTAAGACACGATTTTTATAGTCAAATTCTGCTTCAGCGTTCATATCTTGCACAGCTAAACCTGGTAGATATTTAACAATTTCATTAATCACTTGTAAATTACTAAAACGTTTTTTAGTTTCTCTTTTATGGGCGTTTAATTTTTTATAAGTGCTATAAAAAATTAAAAATGCTGAAATTAAGAGCATAATAACTGCTGCTATTATTAGCACAATTACTCCTGCAGATGAAAAAGATTCACCTGTATAAATTAAATAAGCAATAATTGCTCCTAAAACTAAAAAGACAATTAAAGACATTGAAAATAAGGTTCAAAACAGTCAACCTGATGCCAGGTTAATATTTTTATACTTATTTTGCTGATTTTGTGTAAGTAAAGATTTATACAATGGTTTAACAGTTTTTAAAGCTTCTGTTTTAAATGTATCAAGTTCTAAACGTGGATCTAAAAGTTCTTGGCTCATGTTATTAATTATATAGTTAAATTTTCTTTTATGAAGTGAATAATTTTATAAAACAAAAACTCAAATTTTTTAAAAGTGACTACTTGCTAGTGTTTTAGGTGTTCATTCATTTAATGCATAACTTTTTTAAAGGTTTTTTAGTTGAAAATTGTGTAACAGTCCACAATTTTCAAATTATCAAATGACTAGCAAAAAAATAGTTATTTTAAGATACAAAACATTAAGTTTTTTTGTACAATAAAAACAAATTAAAAACAATCTTTTTGATCGGAGAAAATATGTCAAGTATTATTGATATTCGTGCAATCGAAATTTTAGATTCACGTGGTAACCCAACTATTCAAGTTGAGGTTTATACTGAAGAAGGGGGCTATGGAAAAGCAATGGTTCCTTCAGGAGCATCTACTGGTTCTCGTGAAGCATTAGAGTTGCGTGATGGTGACAGCAAAGCATGATTTGGTGGTAAAGGTGTTTCAAAAGCAGTTGAAAATGTTAATGAACGCATTTACGAAGAAATTATCGGAATGGACGTTTTTGAACAACGTGCAATCGACCGTGCAATGCTAAATTTAGATGGAACAGAATACAAATCTAAATTAGGTGCTAATGCTATTTTAGGTGTTTCATTAGCAGTTGCTAAAGCAGCAGCAGATGAATTAAACATTCCTTTATATAATTATATTGGTGGTACAAATGCACACGTTTTACCTTTACCAATGTTAAATGTTATTAATGGTGGAGAACACGCTTCAAACACTATTGATTTTCAAGAATTTATGATTATGCCTGTAGGTGCAAAATCATTTAGAGAAGCAATTCAAATGGCAAACCATGTTTTCCATAACCTAGCTAAATTACTTAAAAAAGCAGGACATGGAACACAAGTTGGTGATGAAGGTGGATTTGCTCCTAACTTAAAAAGCCATGAAGAAGTGCTTGATTTAATTGTTGAAGCTATTAAAGTTTCAGGATTAAATCCTGCTAAAAGTGGTAAAGATGCAGTTGCAATCGCTTTAGACTGTGCTTCAAGTGAATTATATAATGAAGAAACTAAAACATATACATTCAAAAAACTAAAAGCAAAAATTGAGTCAAAAGACCCTAATTTCCAAGACATTAAAGCAAAATTAGAATTTTCTAGCGATGAATTAAGTGACTACTTAGGTTCATTAGTTAAAAAATACCCAATTGTTTCAATCGAAGATGGTTTTGCTGAAAGCGATTGAGAAGGATTTAAAAAGTTCACTAAATTATATGGCGATACATTACAAATTGTTGGTGATGATTTAACTGTTACAAATTCAAAAATCCTTGCAAAAGCAATTGAAGAAAAAGCAATGAATTCAATTTTAATTAAACTAAATCAAATTGGTTCATTAACTGAAACATTAGACACAATTGAAATGGCACATAAAGCAGGTTATACTGCAGTTGTTTCACACCGTTCAGGAGAAACTGAAGATACAACAATTGCTGATTTAGCTGTTGCTCTAAACACAGGACAAATTAAAACAGGTTCATTATCAAGAACAGACCGTATTGCAAAATACAACCGTTTATTAACAATTGAAAATGACCTAGCTGCAGAATCGGAATTCTTAGGTGAAAAAGCTTTCAGAATTAAATTAAAATAATTTAATTTCATCAATAAAAATGCATTTCTAGTTTTTGCTAGAAATGTTTTTTTATAAGATAATAGAGACAATAATGCTTAAAAAAATTAAAAACTTTTTAACTAAACATTCACTTTGAATTTATCCATCAATAGCAATCGTTTTTGTAATTTCATTGGTAGTTCCTTTAGTTGTAATTATGAAAAATTCTAGCGAAGAAATTAAAGAAACAATTTTAGAAGCAACTAGGTTGGAAATTTCAGCACAAAATAATGAAGAAAATAGCGTAAAGCAATATGGGGCATTTTTTTATTACACAGAAGATGATAAAGAAATTAATTCTGAAGAAGTTTTCATTGAAAAAGCAAAAGAAACTACTAAAAATTTTTCAGTTTTTCCACTTAAAGAAACTTATGCTTCAAAAGTTAGAGCAACTATTCAGATACTAGAAATTAAGGTTAATCCAGAAAATGAACAAAGTTTAATATTAAGTATTGGATTAAAACATCCTGATAATTCTGAAATATTAGGAAACTTTGAGTTGTTAGTTTCCAAGAGTTTAGAAAATTTAACAACACCTGCTTTATTTAGTTTAACTGACAAAAAGCAAGAATAAATTATTTTTCAAAACATGTTTTTCATAAAAATATTAAACATGTATATCTTTTTGGAGGACATTTTCCACAATTAGCCAAATATTTTTTGGTTACATTCTGCAACAAAAAAATTGAATTTTCTCTGATAATTCTAATTAAGAAAAATATTTTTTTGTTATAATTTAAATAAATTTTAAATATTTAAAAGTTTTAAGAATCGGAGAAAAATGTACTTAACAGAAAAAAGATCAAAGTTAGTTGTAACTATTGGTCCTTCATCAGATAACTATGATGTTTTAAAAAAATTAGTTCTTGCAGGAGCAACAACAATTAGAGCAAACTTTAGCCACGGAGATTATGCTGAACAAGGTAACAAATTCAAAATTGCTAACGAGGTTTCAAAAGATTTAAATGTACCTATTTCATTAATGCTAGACACAAAAGGTCCAGAAATTCGTGTTGGTAAAATGAAAGATGGTATTCAAACAATTGAAAGAGATTCATTAGTTAGAATTTTAACAATGCCTGAAGATTATCAAAATCTAGAAGGTACTTCAGAATTTTTTACAGTTGAATACCGTATGGACAAAGATTTAAAAGTCGGAGACCAAGTTTTAGTTGATGATGGTAAATTAACAACAACAGTTGAAAAAATCGAGTCAGGAATTGTTTATGTTAGAGCAGCTAACCAACATAAAGTAAAATCAAACAAGAGAATTAACTTACCAGGTGTTGCTTTTTCATTACCATTTCTAAGTGAAAAAGATAAAGCAGATATTAAATTCGGTGTAGAACAAAAAGTAAACTACATTGCTGCTTCATTTGTTAACTCAAAAGAAAATGTTAAAGAATTAAGAGATTTATTAGATTCACTTGGTGGAGAAAAAATCAAAATTATCTCAAAAATCGAATCACAATTAGGGTGCAATAATTTAACTGAAATTGTTGAAGCTAGTGATGGTATTATGGTTGCTCGTGGTGATTTAGGACTTGAAATCCCTTACTACGAAGTTCCATATTGAGAAAAGAAAATGATCAGAGCTTCACGTGAAAAAGGTAAACCAGTTATCGTTGCAACTCAAATGTTAGACTCAATGGAAAATAATCCACATCCTACTAGAGCTGAAGTAACTGATGTTTATTTTGCAACAGAATTAGGAGCAGATTCAACTATGTTAAGTGGTGAATCAGCAAATGGAAAATATCCAGTTGAAGCAGTTAAAGTTATGTCAACAATTAACATGAGAGCAGAAAGAGATTTCTACGACAAACTTTACTACAAACACCAACTTGAAGAAATTTTAGAAATTGCACCTAAAGATCACCGTACAAAAATTGCTGCTGAAATCGTTAATAAAACAATGAGTGGTGAATATAAATTCGTAGTTGTTTTATCTGATACAGGTAAATTACTAGAACGTGTTGCAATGCTAAGACCTAATGCACCAATTATTGGTTTAGTTAAAGATGTTGAGCTTCTAGGTTCATATGGAGTAACAAGTTCAATCTTTATTTCATTACATTCTCCAAAATTATATTCAATTGTTAAGAATGATTATTCACTAGCAAATACTGCATTAATTCCTTATGGAGTTAAACCTGGTGACAAATATTTAGTTGCACATAATGAAAAAGTTGTGGAATTAATCGCTAAGTAATAAACTGAATTTTCAAAAAAGAGGCATTTGCTTCTTTTTTTATTGCTTTTATAACTTTTTTATATTTTAAAATCTAAATAAAAAAATAAGTAGAACTATTATACTCCTAAAAGTTGCTCAAAGAAGTTTTGGAATTTTTATTAAATAAAATCCAAAAAGTATTAAAATATAAGTATAAGGATATAAATGAAATTAAAAAGAAAACTAAGTAAAAAGTGAATAGTATCACTTTCAGCCGTGGTAACAGTAGCAGCGATTTCTGCTACTGCAGTTTCTGTTTTATATTCATACACATCAAATGACACAGTTGCAAAACGTGTATATAAAATAACTAAAGACTATTTAGATGGTGTGCAAGTTACTCCACCTGAAACTCAAGGTCCAGTTGAAATTTTAGTTGATAATCCAGGTTCAGGAACACAAATTAATGGTTCAGGTTCATTCTTGGTTTCTGATATCGGTGATGGTAAAAAAGATGGTGGAAGCCTAGTTAAAATTCAAAATCCTGATGACAGCGATGAGAATAAAGACAAAAAAGAAAGCAAGTAATTAAACTTGCTTTTTTATTTAAATTTTTTTGACTTGATAAACTTACTTTTTCTCAAGTAACATTTTGATCTCTTGATCATAAATAGGACCTGATTCAGGAATTGGTGTTTCTAGAATAATTGGAATATTATCAAATCGTTTATCATGGACAAATTTAGCTAAAGTTTCAAGACCAATATAACCTTTATCAATATTTTCATGGCGATCTTTTTGTGCGCCAAGAGGATTTTTTGAATCGTTTAAGTGAATTACTTTAACATGTTTTAAAACATCCTTATTTTCTAATTCAGACATAAACTCATCATAATTTTTTAAGTTATAACCAGCATCTCACATGTGACAAGTATCAAGACAAATTCCTAAACGACCATTATTTAAGTTTTTAATAACTTCTAATAATTGTTCGAAAGTTCTTCCGATTTCACTACCTTTTCCTGCCATTGTTTCTAAAATTATTTCAACCTTAGTATGAGAAGTATTTTCTAAAATTTTAGTTAATGAACCTGAAAGCGTTTCTAAAGCAATTTCTGTTGTAAAACTAGTAAAAGCACCTGGATGCAAAACTAAATATTTTAAATTTACTTCATGCATTCTCAAAACTTCTGAAGTTAAAAATTCAACTGCAAAATCTTGCTTTTCGGGGTTAGCAGGATTAACGATATAAGGAGCATGAACAACGATATCTTCATTTTTGATGATATTTGAATATTTTTCTAAATATTCTTCGTAGTTATATTTAACTACGTCAACACGTCTAGTGTTTTGGGGTGCACCTAAATAAATCATGGCACAATTAGCACCATTATTTATGCTAACTTCAATTGCTTTACTTAAATAACCAGGAGCTGAAAAAGCTACGTGTGAGCCTAGTTTTATCATACAACTTCTTTGGTTGAAGGTTTTATTAATTCACCTTTAATAATGACATTTGTGTTAGTAATATTTTTAATAATAATGTCTTCAATTTGTAACCAAATGTAACGATAATCAATAAATTGTTTTAAAAAGTAACTATTATTGTAATCATGAATTGTGTTATAACCAATATCACTTAAATGGAAATAGCCATCAACATTATGAACTAGCATATTTTGAAAAACATCGTGAGTGGTACAAATAACATTTCTGATTTTTTTAGATTTTAGATCATTAACAACAGTTTTAACAGATTGATTAACACGGTTATCAAAGTATTTAATTGAACAAGTTGCTGCTTCTAAATTTTTACAAAAACTTGTAAAACCAATCAGTTGTTCTTTAATAGTTGCAGGAGTTTGGCGATAGTCAGTAACTAAAGCTAAGTTGCGATCTCCTGTTTCTTCAATAAATTTATTAGCAGATTCACTGATTAATTTTTTATAGTCAATATATATAGAATTGATGTTAGGGATTTGCAGACCAAAAACAACAATTTGCACAATATTTTTAATATTTTGCAAATATCTAGTTAACACTTCACCACGTGGTGGATTAATTAGAATGATTGCTTTTGGTGAGCGAGATAAAATCTTTTTAATTTCTTTAACATATTCAGCTGCTTCATTAGTAGCAGCTGTAATAATTAACTCATTTTGATTAATTCTAGTTGTATCATCAATTGAATTAATAATTTTAATTAAATCGTTATCGTTTAAAGATTTAGAAATGAAGTAGATATTTTTAACATCTACATCTTTTTTAGTTCATAAATTTTTAATATAACCTGTTTGATCTAGTGTATTTGAGATTTGTTTCTTATTTTTATCAGAAATATACCCATTAGTAAAGTATCGTGAAACAGTACTTATACTAACTCCCGCTTTATCGGCAATGTCTTTATATACTATTTTTTTCATTATGTTTAAATATATCAAAAAAATCTGAAAATTGCTCTACTTTTTCAGTTTTTTTTCATATTCGTTGCTTACGTATTTTTCCACGTACTCTCTAAAAGAGCGTTTTGCCATGTTCAACATGTAGAAACGTTCAATCGTTAATTCATTAGCATTTAGGAAAAATTCTTTCTTGTAACCATAAGTTAATAAGGTCTCAAAAAGCTTGTTATTTAGGTATAAACTGTTTTTTGAAACGGTGCTATAGGTGGAAATATTATTTTTTTTAATAACTTCTAAGTTTTCATTATTAGGAAATTCAACTGCATAAAGATTGAAATAATATCCTGCTTTTAAAAAGACATTATCTTCTCAAATTTCAGAGTTTGCTTTCTTCATAATCTTGACAAATAAAGGAATTAGCGTTTGTAAATTAATTAATTTATTAACAATTGCTTCACTTTCTTTTTCGTTTCTTACATTAAATAATAACTTTATTAAGTTATTTCCGTTTGCATATTCTATGTCTGTAAAAATTAAATTCTCATCATTTAAATAATTATTAATAAAAAATAAAAATTTAGATTGAACTTCTTTAGTAAATGCTTTGAACTGAATTGCTGTTAAAAGATTTGTATAAATTTCATCTTTTAAAGCTAGGTTTTTTAAATAGTAATCTACGTTTTCAATTGAATCAGGGTCAAGAATTTTATCTTTTGAAATTCACGAGTAAATTCCATCTTTAGTCTTAGAAACTTTGTAGTTAATGCCACTACTTGAAATAAACTGATCACGCTGGTTTCTTTCATTAATAAATTTTGAACTAGCTAGATATGTTTGCTCTAAATCATCAGAATTAAAAAAATCAATGTTTCAACTGTAAATTGAATCATTGTTATAACTATTTCTTAAGATTAAGTTGTTATCTAAGTCATAAGCATATGGCTGATTTTTGTAATTATCAAATCAGATGCTTAATGCCTCTTCATTTGAAATTTTCATATTTTTTAAAAGCAAAGTAGTTTTTAAGGTTATTGATTAACTAGTTGTTGCAGCTGTTGTTCCACCTTTAAATGTGATAATAATGTCATGTGGTGATTCAATTACACCGTTTTTTAGTATATTAACGATAAAAAACACGCTAGTATCACTTGAGGTTGCAACGCTTACAGTGAAAGTATAATCGGGATTTGAAGCTTTAATATCAACAATACCCAGTTTAGTTTTTAACTGATCGCTAGTATCGTTACTTGTATAAAGGTCACTACCTTTACCATCTATTTGTGTATTAACTTTTGCACGAATACCATCTTCGATTTGTTTAAAGAAAGCGTTAGTATCAAAATTTCTTTCAGTTACCTTAATAGCAATTACGGCAATCGCTGCACCTACTGCAACAACCCCGCCAGTAAGTACTAGACTTTTAACAATAGTTAGTTTTTTCATAAATTTAATATTTCCTTTACATAAATTTTAATCCCGTATATTTTATATTAATTACATTTTTATTTTATTAAATTAAAAAATTGATTTTTTTCAAAGTAAATAGTTTTATAAATCGGCTAAAATTCTGCTAGAATGATGTGCTACATAGAAAGCAAATTAGATTTAAATAATTATTTTATAAGCACTTTAAAGACAAAATTTATAAAAATCGCCTGCTTTTTTATAAAAAAATCTAAATTTTCTTTTTTTGCTAAAATATAAGCACAAATTTAAGGTTAATATAAATTCTTTTTAATTAACTAGAGAAGCAAACTCTAGAAAAAGAATTTGGAGGTATAAATATGAGTTTAAATAAAAAAAGTAAACTTATTTTAATTGGTGCAGCAGCAACAGCAGTTGCTGCAGCTTCAGCAGTTGGAATTGTTATTGGTGTACGCAATAACAACCAAAGTGATAATCCAGGAACTGTAAATCCTGCACCACCCGCTAAAGATGATCCGATCTTATCAGGACAAGCAAATTCAAAACTTGCTAAAGATATTAATACTAATTTAGTAGTGCGCCGTAATAATGCAACTGCAACAATTAATGCTAGTGTTGAAGCAACTGTTGATGAAAATAAGTTAATTTCTTCTGAAGTTAAATACGTTGCTTTTGGGGATTCAATTACTGCTGGTTTTAATGCAAAACTAGCAACTGATTATCCAGGAGAATTAAAAGTTGTCAATGGTGAAAGCCAAATTGACGGACTTTCTTTTCCTTCATTTATTGCTAAATTTATTAATCAAATTGAACCAGGTAAATTAACTGCTTATAAAAATTTTGGTGTTACAAGTTCAACTTTAAAAGATTGAAATCAATTATTTAGTAACGATACAACTGGTAGAATTGCCCAAGGTTTAGGAGAAGGCTTTAGTGAATTTAGAAGCGATTTTCTAGCACGTTTAACTTCAGCTAACTTACTAACTGTTTCACTGGGTGCAAATGATTTCATGGACATTTTATTCAATCAAATTGGCACAATTGATTTTCAAAAACTACTAGCAGGTGGTTCTTTTGACATGAAAAGTTTGATTGAAATTGTCGTTCCAATTTTAACTGAAGTAAGAACCCAAATCAGAAATTCATATACTGAATTGATCAACAATATTAAATCCTATAATAAAGATATTAAAATTAATTTAATATCTTATCCAATGCCTTTTTTAAGATTATTAGAAACTGTTAATCAATTAACAAAAGGTGTTGAAATTGAACCTGGGAAACCTTTAAGTAAATATTTATTAGGTATTTTAAATGGTTTAATTAAAGATCGTTCAACCTTAAATGACTCAGTTAATTACATTAATGTTTATGATGAAAATGATTGAGACAACAATGCAAAATTGTACACAAGTCAAATTTTAGATATTCACCCAACTGAAATTGGATATAAAAAAATGGCTCAAGATGTACTTTTAAAATTAAGTATTAATCGTTCTCTTTATTCTAATCAAACTTCAATCAATACTGCTTGAGATGAAGAATATGTTAAAACAGATAGCGATCAAAATAGTTTTACAATTAAATTTGCTAAAACAGATTTTGAAGTTATTAAAACTATTTTAGGTGTTAATAATGAAGAATTAACTAGAGCAAATGATGAGTTAATTACAAAATATGAATCATTATTTGATACATCACAATTCCCTTCTCGTATTATTACAAGAAGTGGTTTTCAAAATACATTAAAGTCAGTTACTTTAATGCTTTTATCATCAGATGCAATTAAATTAGTTGATCCTGAGCAAGAGTTATTTAAATTCTTTACAAAAAATAGTGAAGATTTAGATAACGTAATTTTAAAATTATATGATTCTAATTTCATTTCAAATTTATGAAATAATTTTCAAAATACATCTAATGAAATTTTAAAAAATAAAGTTAAATTAGATTCAACAGATGTTATTAATTCAGCACTTTCTGCTATCTCTGATTTAGATAATTTTCACGGTTTATTAGTGTCATTATTTAATTCAAATATCTTTGCTAAAAAAGAATTAAACACTGAATTACAAACCATAATTAAAAAGATTATTACAAACTTATTTAACCAAAAAGATTTATTAAATAAAGGTGTTGATTTTATTGCAGGGCTTTTACCTAAATCAGTTTTAACAGAGAATGGAATTCCACTTGTAAAAGCAATTGTAAATAGTAATTTATTAGTTGAATTTTTAAATGGATTAGTTAGCGATGTTTTTGATAATCAAGGTGAATACGCAAAAACAAAAAACTTCAAAGAATTATTTGTTATTTATTTAAACAAGAATAAAGCAACATTTATTAATTTAATTAAAGGAATTTTTACAACTTTAAGTAAAGATGAACCTGTTGAATTTTCAGCTCTATTTGGTTACATAGGTAAGGGACTTTTAGAATCAAATGGAATAAAATTAGATTCAAGTGACTTAAAACAAATTTTAGTTTTAGTTAATGATTTAGTTTTAACAGCAGTTAATTCAGATCTTTTTGATCTAGTATTTGAACAAGTAATTACCTCACTAAAAGAAAGCGATTCTCTCGATTTTACCGTATTAATCAACCATGTTATTGGAAGTTTAACAAGTGGTGACGGACTATTTAAAATCTTACAATCATTATTAAGAAGTGAATATCTAAAAGTGAATAATAACAATCTAAAAGTTGCCGAAACTTTTAAATCAGTTATTAAATCATTATTAAAATCTACAACAGTTAGAACAATGATTTCTAGTTTATTAATTTCGCAAAATACTAGTGAAAAAGAAAAACTTGCTTACCATACAAATATTTTAATTTCTGAAATTTTAGATGATCCTAAAACAATTTTGTTTTTAGACAATTTTGTTAATTCAATTTTTTCAAATTTACAAAGATATAATTCATTTGATACATTTAATAAATTTTTAAATTTCTTATTTACATCACAACGTAATAATGTTGTTGATTATTTAAATTATTTAGTATCAAAATTAGCAACTCTAAATTCAAGTTTATCAGTTGTTGCTTTATCAAAAGTTGAAGAGTTATTGCCGGGGGTAAAACTAAGTTTTAATGATGCTCAATCTAAGAATTTTAGTACAGTAATTTCAACCCTTTTACAAGCAGTAAGTCATAGCACATTAATTAATGATGTTTATTCAAAATTCTTAAGAAATATTGAATCAAATAAAGCATTTAATTTAAATGAAATTTTAGAAGATGTGCTTGACACAGAAAATGGTTTTTATTCATTAATAAAAACTGTTTTAAGAAGTACAACATGATTAGATAATAAAACTAGAGAAAACTTTACAACTGCTCTAACTTCATTTATTTTAGAAACAGTTAAAAGTGAAGATATCATGAATTTCATTGTTGGTGATATAGTTAACCATTTATCAATTGCTGAACATTTAATTTTAAGAACAACTTGAACAACAATTTTTTCATTAGAAGATATTAAAACTTTAATAACATCATTAATAAATACTGCAACTAATTCTCAAGATAACGTATGACTAGATGAAGTTGAAAACTTAAATCAATTTATTTTTAAAGCAGTTATCAAAGACAGAAAAATTTTTGCTGAAAAAATAAAATCATTAATTAATATGCTTGTTAATTCAAGTGCATCAAGTTTAGTTTTCGATTTATTTACAAAACAAATTGATCATCTTTTTGAATTGAAATTATCGGAAGAGAATCGTTCTCGTTTATCAGCTTTCTTTAAACAAAGCATGACAATTGTTGCACAAAGTGAAATTGCTGATGCAGCATTTGATATTATTGAAAAAGGATTACTTACTTCAAAAACAAGTTTTAAATCATTAACACAGTTATTCGGTGATTTATTCTTCACATCAGAATCAATTTGAAAATTAGTGAAGACTTTATTAAAAGCAGAGTTTTGAAATAACCCTGAAAATAAATCAACATATCAAGAAAATTTAAACTTCATCACATACTTATTATTAAGAAACACAGGTGTTAAAAAGTTTGTTACAGGTCAAATTGATAGCATCTTAAAAAGTCAATTGAAAATTGATTTTATCGATGTTGAAAACATCGACATCTTAGTTTCAGCAATCGTTGAAAATGATAAAACTGCTTCATTTATTAAAAATATAATTAATGGTCTATTTACTGATTTTGATCTATATAAAGATCAAGAAAGGTTAGAAGATGTTATCGTTTTATTTTTAAGCAAAAACGATACTGTAGTTAATTCATATTTAAGTGAAATTACAGCTGAATTAACATCTGTAGAAGGTGCTTTAAATCAAGTTATTTTTGCTCAGTTAATTAAATATGCAAAATTAAATAACTTTTCAATTGATGATGCAGCATTAACTCAATTTAAAAAATTATTACAATCATTTGGTAAAGTTATTGCTTCATCAGATATTTATAAAACAGTTCTAGAAAAATTAAAAGCAACATTACAAAACAAATCACTTTCATTTAAAACAATTGAAGAATTAGTTTTTAATGTTGTGGATTTAGATAATGGTTTCTTCAATCTAGTTAAAACCATTGCTAATTCAAGTGAGTGAAAAAATCAGGAAACTAAAAATGATATAAAATATGGCATTAAGCAAATTTTTGCTGCATTAGTTTCAAATTCAAAGGCTTCAGCTGATTTATTAACTAGCCTAGGATTTATTCCTGCAAATTCAGATATTTACAACGCAATTTCAAAAGATGCAGGAAGATTATTAGGTAGTGATGAATTCCAGGCATTTATGGATCAAATTTTAGAAATAGCATTAAATTCAAATCGCTATTTCTTAATTTCAAATAGTTGAAGTGATTTAATCTTTAACATCATTAAATTACAGGATGTTTCTGCAATTACTAACTCACTTTCAAAATTATTAAATAAAGTTGTTACTGATTATTCAGAATTATTAAATTCATCCCTAGGAATGGTTTTAAATACTTTGGGTTCTTCTTATGACCTTGTATTTTCTAAAGATGATTTGGCAGTGGTTAATAATGCAATTTCAAAATTCTTATTAATTATTTTTGACAATAAATTCTTAAATGATTACATCGACAGAATTAAACAAAATTCAAAATTTGAAACTTTTGATGAGTTAATGAGCAATTACATTTTTAGTGAAAAAGGTCTTTATGATCTAATCATAACTTTTGCAAATGGATCATATTTACAAGAAAAAACTAATCGCGAAGATGTATCAAAATCACTAAAAAGTGTATTTACTGTTTTAAAAACAAACCCTACATTTAAAAAATCTTTAGCTAAAATTTTCTTACAATTATTCTCAGCAAGTACTGATGAAAAAACAGTTGACATTATTCAAAATGCATTCACAAAATTAATTGATGATAAAGAAACTGAATCATTTATTTCGGCATTTATTGATTCATTAATTTTAGATATTGATTCATATAAATCACTAGCATCATTAAATGAAATTGTGCTTACCTATTTAGGCAAAAATAAAAATACATTTATTAATTATATAAATCATGTAATTACAAATTACCTAGTTAAAGATATTAATTTCCAAATCACTTTTTCAAAACCATTATTTTTAATTGCTAAATCATTAAATATTACCTTCACTAATGATGAAGAAAAAATCATTTATCAATTGATTGGTGATTTTTCAAGAATCGTTTCTGAATCAGGATTAATTCCAACTTTAATTGCTCAATTAGAAGTATCTTTAAAAGATAAAACTTTATCTGTTTCAGATGTTTTCAACAACTTAATTAATTCATATTTTGCTGATGATAAAAGTTTATTGAATTTATTAAAAGTAATTTTATCTTCAGATGCATTTAAAGATAATGCTTTAAATGTAACTTTCAAAAATAATCTAAAATCAATTATTTTTGTTGCTCTTAAAAATGAATCTGTTTTTGAATTAATTTTCAAAAACCTAAAAATTGAAAATAATGATTTAAAAAATGCCTTCAAAGATATTGTTAATACAGCAATTAATGAAGACAGTTTTAAAGAAATTGTTGATCAATTATTAGATGCTGTTTTTGTTGACTTTTCATGATTCGAAAAAGCCCAAAACTTCGAACAATTAATTATTTATTTCTTAAAAAATAAATCAGAAAAAATGCTACCTTTAATTGCAAATATCTTTGAAAAAATCTCAACCAATAATTTAGATTCATTATTAAAAATATTTAATTTTTCAACTGATTTATTCTTACCTCAATTAAGTTCAGAATTAACAACTACTCAGAAAAATAATATTGCTCAATTAATTATTAATTTAGTTAAAGCAACTATGAATTCTGAAGTACCTAAAATTTTAATTCAAAAAATTAAAACATCTGGTGAATCAGTTATTTCTTTTGAAGGTCTAATTTCCGAACTATTATCAAGTCCTGATACTATTTTCCAAGTAGTTAAAGCAATCACAAATAGTGAATTATTAAAAGATGATATTACTGCTGCTAGAAATGCAGAATTAGTTGATTTAACAATTGATTCATTATTAAAAAGTGAATTTGTTTTCAACATCTTAAAAGGGTTTTCAGCATCATTATTTAAACTAGAATCTGATCAAGAAAATGTTAATGAATTAATTAGATTAATTATTAATAGTGAAGACACAACTATTTTTATAAAAGAAATGTTAAGAAGTATTTTCACAAATAAAGATCGTTATCAAGATGCTAAAAATCTAGATCAATTTGTAATTCAATTCTTAAGAATTAATAAAAATACAGTCGTTAACTTTATTAAAAATACTTTAGAAAAAGTTTCAGGTAATAAAACTTTTGAAAGGGCTGTTAAATCATTAGTAAAAATGGTTGGAGAGCAAATGGAAACTCCTTTTTCTGATGAAGAAATAGATGCAATTTATCTTGTATTAGATGATGCTATTGTTTTATTTAGCGATGGACAATTTATTAATTCTATCTTTGATAGATTTATTCAAGCAGCCGAAAGTAATACAAATAACGGTGAATCATTTTTTGCGAATAACAGCTTAATTAACTCGGTTATTTTAACTGTCTTAGATGCTGACAACATGTTTTGAAATACATTTAAATTGGCACTTAGTTCAAAACATTTTGCAAATGGAAGAGCAAGCCAATTAGGGCAAAATCTATATGTATTATTAACTAGATTATTTAAAAACACTCGCTTCTTAGAAAAATTCACAACTTCATTTGATCCAGATGATAATAGTTTATTTGCTAAAAGTTTAGGTGGTTTTGCAACAAATCTTTTTGCCCAAGATTCATTTAAGGCACTTTATACAAAAGCCTTTGAAGTGCTTGAAGATATTGCTAAAAACAATTGAACAGAAAAATTCACCAACTGAGATAGCTTATACGCTTTCATCTTTAATCGAGAACGTGCTTTTGTTAAGAAAAACTTAGTTGCATTAATGCAAAATGTAATCAAAAATAATTTTGACTCTAACTTAGAAAATGTAATGGCTGTCTTTATTAATCCAATGTTTAAAAACGCAGGGATTAATTTATTACCAGGCGATGAATCACAATACATTCCATTCTTCAAAACCTTATTACAACAACTTATTGATAATCCATTAATAATTGAAATTATTGAAGAAACAGTTGATGAAATTACTGATTCAAAAGTAAGCAATTTCCAATTAGTTAATATTACTAATAAGATTTTTGACACCTTATTAAAACATATTTCAACTTCATCAGGATTACAAATTTCTAGTTTAATTAACCTAGCAAATAATATTTTAAATTACTTTAATAGCGAAGAACATGGTAAATATTTTGCAGACTTTTTCAACTTATTATTTACTAGAAGTGACCTGACAAAAACTAATAACGGAATTTATGACATCTTACTAGGATTTGTGCACCCAGGAGCAAAAATAGGTAGTGCAACTAATCAAGTTGCTAATCCTTCACAAGGGGGGTCAACCACTCCTAGTGCAACTGATAATACTTCAGGCGCAGGACTAGCAATTCCTGGTTTAGATGTTAATGATTTAGTTGCTAATGTGCAAAAAGCAATTGACTTTGTTTATTCATTTATGGAAGCAATCACTTATCGTGTTGCTCAAGCACAAGCAAGTTGACAAATTGCTAATCCGACTGTAGATTACACTTTAAACCCTTACTTTAATGCTAACTATCGTTTCGTGGCATTAATCTTATGATGAGCAAAACAAATCATTCCTGAAGGTCTATTTTGAACAGGGCTAAATGGAACTATTGAAGTTTCTCGTTACATCACTGAATCAAGTAACCGTGGATTCATGAAGGCGTTTAATGAAAAAAGAACAGCCTTAACAGCAACAGGTATGAATCTTTATACTCAAGATTGAAACCAAATTTCAACTATCGTTGGTGATACAGGTCATTGGGTTAGATATTGAAATTATGGTCGTGTAAGTTTAATTGCTTATCTATATTATGAAATGGATAAAAGTAATTGAGGTCTAACTAACGTAGTTGATCCTATACGTAATCATGAAGCAAAAAATCTTTCAGTTGATAGACATCGTAATTATGCAACTATGCGTGATGTAATCATTAATTGATTAAAATACGGTTATTCAAAAGATCTTACAAGAGAAGATTTTTATAAGTAAAAAAGTGAATCATCTAGTTTAAACTAGATGATTTTTTTGTACTATTTTAGTTAGTAAAATATTCTGAAAACATATACAAGTTGCAAAAAACAACACTTGTAAAAAGTGTTGTTAAATGACTATTTAGGATCACTAGGATTTAGATTAAGTGTTTTAATACCTTTTTTCTTTAAAATTTCAATCAGTTCTAATCTAACATTAGGGCGCTGATTTTCTAAAACATTTGAACGTGCATAAGGATCATGCTGAATTAAATGATGTACAGAAGTTCTAGCTCCGCCTGGTAAATTTGGAATAAAGGCATATAAAATCCCATAGTTTTTAAAGTTAGCATCAACTACCATTGAACCAGAATTACCTGGGTTAGCATGATCTCCTGAATATAAACTTTCAGTTGCTGATAAAACTGTTGTTGTATATAAACCATTATTTTCGTTTGAGATGTGAGTACTATTTGGATAGTCAAAAAAATTATCTTCATTATATCTACCACCTAGATCATAAGGTGCGTAATATTTCTTATAAGTTTGCTCATCTCAATCTCTAAAGAATTTTTGAGTATTACTGGTTGTTCCTATTTCTACAAAAGAATTACGCATTGAACTAGTTGCTGATTTATCAGCAGCACGCCATGAAAAAATTCTTCTAGATCCATCTCTAGTATTTGTCCCAGGATAACCAGCCATGTATGAGTTTGTTCGATCATCCGTTCTAGGGTTTAGGTCAAGCGCTTTAAATCATGATTTCTGTTCTTCATTAGGTTTTTGTAGAATTTCATAAAGGGCAGGTCAACTTTTCTTTAAATCAGAATCCTTAAATACCATTTTGACAAGTACTAAATCAGGACCCATTATTTGATAGGTATATTCATTGTTTTGTTCTTCTCTTTTAATACCACCTCCAATATTTTTATTTAACTGAGCACCACTATTTTTTTCAATATGTCCTACTGTATATTGAGGCATATAGATGATACTATTAATGAAATTTTTACGTGTTTCAGTTATTCATGTTGGATCATTATCAGTCGCGTTTAATTTGGTTCTACCTTCTCCATCTTTAAACATTTGACTTGAAAAATTAACTACATTATTACTGTAAAATTTATTTCAGTCGCTAGGCACAATTTGATTTTGATATGGATAACTGCTATGCTCGGCGTAGGAATCATTATTGTATTTATTAGAAGATATTAAATCGCTAGAAGCAATATTATTAGTTTTTGAATAATCATCTATTTTAAATTTTGTTCATGTGAATGAATAAAAACCTGAATTTTTTAATCAACTATTTTGCTTATTTATCGCTTTTTGTGCATCTTCTTCTCATTGTTTAATATTTTCTAGTTGTTTTTTAAAATTTTTAATTTTGTCCTCTGCATTTGGATCATCTTTTAGCATTTGCTGATAATTCTGTTCATTAATTCCAGGGTAATCTTTATAGTCATCTCGAGTTTTTGCTCATTCTTCTATTGGTTTTTGTTTAGATACCTTACCACTGAATTGATATCCCCGAAATCCATAAGAGACTTCAGTACCTGCTAATGTTCCAATGTCTAAAACATGTTTATTAGTAGCCATTATGAAGGCATGCTGTCCACTAGGAAGGCTTGGGTCAACAATTTTATCGACAAGCCAGGCTGTACCACCTGAGCCAAAAATACGAGAAAATTTTAATCCATAATTTCCTCTTGTTCCAAAATAATCTTTAGCTTTATCAGGTTTATCCTTTCAATAAATACTTTTAAAATTTTTTATATTATTCTCTAACCTTGTCTTATGAATTTTTCATGTATCATTTTTTTCATCATCATACTTATCATTTTCATCAAACCATCCTGCGTAAGTTCAGGTTAGCGAAATTGATCGGTCGCTTAAAAACTTAATATAATCATAATCATTTTTTAAGTCAACATTTGTTTTATCTAGATCAATTTTGAAAGCTTTATCTTCTGTACCTTTTTTATAGGTTACATACAAAGTCATAGTTCCTGTTTTATTAGAAATAGCATCTGCATAAAATTTTATATTACTAATATCACTAGCAACTTCTTGAAATAATTTCAGGTTTTTATCTTGATCTTTTATGTCATTTTCAAAAACGTGATCGGATAAAATAGACTTTTTATTAAGTCTAATTTCATCACTCAGAGTAATTAATTTTCATCCAAACATTTTTGGATTTTGACCCATCTCATTATTATTAACAAGATGTTTTAGTGAATTTAAATCGAATTTTAAATCACTTTCTTGCATCTCCACTGCACGATCTTTAACTGCTTGTTCTGGTTTAAGAGGTTGTGGTGCTTCAGAAACATTATCTAGATTAGTTCCACTTCCTGCTATGTTTAAATAATTGCGAGTCGCAATGATTTTTTGGTTATATCAAAAATTGTATGATTGAGCAAATGATTGATTTGGATTTAATTTAAAACTATTAGCAAGGATTTCATCTCTTTGCTCTTTTGCACTGTTAAAAGTATTTTGATTGGGATTTCATTCAGGAGCATCTAAATTAGGAATTGGTCGTTGAAAATCTTCTCATTTAACTCGACCTTTAACACTCTCGTTTTGTGCTGTTCAAACATTGCTTTTTCTTTCGCTAGTTAATCTAGTTTCAATATCGTAAAGATAATCATTAGTTGTTGGTAAACCTGAATTTAATTCAGTTTTAATTTCATAACCTTGAAATTTTTTTAGATCAGTTTCAAATTTTTGTACGTAATTCTTTGGAGGTAGTACTGGTTTAGAAGGTGTATCCTTAGGTGGAGTTACAGGTAATTCAGGCTTAACTTTTGGAGGTGTAACAGTTTCAGGTGGATTAGGATTTTCTGCAGGTGGTGTAGTTTGATCTGGAGGCGTTGGTTCACCTTGAATAGGTGTAGTTATAGGTTTTTCTGGAGCAGTTTTTGGTGGTTCAACAGTTACAGGTGGATTAGGATTGTCTGTTGCAGGCGGTGTTTCAACAGGGGGATTAGGATCATTAACTGGCTGACCACTAGGAGGGTTTGGTTTATCTTTTTTAGGATCTGGATTATCACTAGGTGGAGTAGGTGTATCTTTTTTAGGATCACCATTAGGTGGTTTAGGACTCTGTGTTTGTGAAGTTTGCTTTAAATCAACAATTTTAATTGTCTTGTTTTTAACATCTTCAGCTTTACTTACACTTAAATAAATTGTTAAAGAAGAATTAGATTTATCAACAATTGATAAAGTAATTTTAGAAATTTTATAACCATCTTTTAAAACATCTTCAAAGACTTTTTTATTAGATTGATCTAATAAATTTAAGAAAGATGTTTGAACATCTTTATCTAAATTTTGCAGTTTGTCTTTTAATTTATTTAGTTCATTATTTTCTAAATTTGCTTTAACTTCTGCAGGTAAGTTTTTAATAATTGTTTCTGCATTTGTAGTTGGATGTGCAGGTTGTTGTGTACAAGCAATCGTTGCAAAAACTGCAAACGATGCAAGTGGCAATGACATAATAGTTAATAATTTTCTTCTTTTCATAAATAAGCCCTTAGTAAAGATTTTTCTCTTCTAATTCAATTGTATGCCCGTTTTTTTTTTTTTTGTTTTAGCGAAAAAGCCACATTTTTGTACATTTTTGCCATAAATATGCTATTTTTAAAAAATTTTAATTTCTAATTTAAATAAAGAAAATTAATAATTAGTTTAATTTAAAACAACTGACTAGTAATTAATTAGCAAGCCTATCTAAAATTATTAAAAGCAATAAAAAAACAACACTTGTAAAAAGTGTTGTTAAATGACTATTTAGGATCACTAGGATTTAGATTAAGTGTTTTAATACCTTTTTTCTTTAAAATTTCAATCAGTTCTAATCTAACATTAGGGCGCTGATTTTCTAAAACATTTGAACGTGCATAAGGATCATGCTGAATTAAATGATGTACAGAAGTTCTAGCTCCGCCTGGTAAATTTGGAATAAAGGCATATAAAATCCCATAGTTTTTAAAGTTAGCATCAACTACCATTGAACCAGAATTACCTGGGTTAGCATGATCTCCTGAATATAAACTTTCAGTTGCTGATAAAACTGTTGA
>NZ_NQNY01000015.1:38055-41395 GCF_002276225.1 Mycoplasmopsis agassizii
AACTACCATTGAACCAGAATTACCTGGGTTAGCATGATCTCCTGAATATAAACTTTCAGTTGCTGATAAAACTGTTGATGTATATAAACCATTTTTCTCGTTTGAAATATGAGTGCTGTTTGGGAAGTCAACGGACTTATTTTCGTTGTATCTACCATTGACATCAAAAGGAGCATAATATTTTTCATATGTATCTGCATCTCAATCTCTAAAGAATTTTTGAACGCTGCTACTTGTGCCTAAAGTTACAAAGGAATTGCGCATTGAACTTGTTGCTGACTTATCAGCAGCACGCCATGAGAAAATTCTGTTCGTACCATCTTTGATATTAGCTGCAGGATATCCAGCCATATATGAGTTGGTTCGATCATCCGTTCTAGGATTTAGATCAAGGGCTTTAAATCATGATTTCTGCTCATCTTCAGGTTTTTGTAAAATATCATAAAGTGCAGGCCAGTTTTTTTGTAGGTCTGAATCTTTGAAAACCATTTTAACTAAAACTAAATCAGGTCCCATTATTTGATAAGTATAATCTCCGTTTTGTTCTTCTCTTTTAATACCACCACCAATATTTTTATCTACTTGAGCTCCACTATTTTTCTCTATATGTCCGATTGTATATTGCGGCATATAGATGATACTATTAATGAAATTTTTGCGTGTTTCAGTTAATCATGTTGGCTCATCATCGGTTGCATTTAATATGGTTCTATTATCACCATCTTTAAACATAGGACTTGTAAAATTAACTACGTTATTACTATTTTTAGAATTACCTGAAACAAGTTGTTCTTTGTAAGCGTAGTTTCATTTTTCAGATTCTGGCTGCTCGCCATTCTTAGGTATTAGATCGCTTGAAGGAATATTACTAGTTTTTGAATAATCACTCGTTTCATATCTAGTCCATGTAAATGAGTAAAAACCTGAATTTTTTATCAACTACTTTGCTTATTAATTACTTTTGGGTTAGATGCGTTGGAACTAAATTGATGACCAGGATATCCATATCAAATTTCAGTTCCTGCTAATTTTCCAATATCTAGAACATGCTTATTTGTAGCCATTACAAAAGCGTGTTGACCTTCTGGAAGGTTATCATCAACAATTTTATCTACAACTCAAGCTGTACCACCCGAAGCAAAAACTCCAGTAGGATTACTTCTACGGTTAGATGTCGAAAAATTTAATCCTTGCTCATCTGTCCCAAAATATTTGTTAAGGTTATTTGGTTTATCTTTTTCAGGAACAGTTTTTCAATTTTTTATATTTCGATCCAATCTTGATTTAACAATTTTTCAGGTTTCGTTTTTGTCATCTTGATAATCGTCATTTTCACTAAATCACCCTGCATAACTTCAAGTTAATGAAACTGATCGATCATTTAAAAATTTAATGTAATCATAATCATTTTTTAAGTCAACATTTGTTTTATCTAGATCAATTTTAAATGCTTTATCTTCATTACCTTTTTTATAAGTTACATACAAAGTCATTGTTCCTGTTTTATTAGAAATAGCATCTGCATAGAATTTTATATTACTAATATCACTAGCAACTTTTTGAAATAATTTCAAGTTTTTATCAAAATCTTTTAGATCATTTTCAAAAATATGGTCTGATAAAATAGATTTTTTATTAAGTCTAATTTCATCACTTAAAGTTATTAACTTTCACCCAAACATCTTCGGATTTTGACCCATTTCGTTATTATTAACTAAATGTTTTAGTGAATTTAAATCAAATTTTAGATCACTTTGATTCATCTCAACTGCACGATCTTTAACTGCTTGTTCGGGTTTAAGGGGTTGAGGTGCTTCTGCAACATTATCTAAATTAGTACCATTTCCTGCCATGTTTAGATAATTACGATTAGCAATAATTTTTTGGTTATATCAAAAGTTGTATGATTGATTAAATGACTGATTTGGATTTAGTTTAAAATTGTTAGCAAGAATTTCATCTCTTTGCTCTTTTGCGCTACTAAAAATATTTTTATTAGGATTCCATTCAGGTGCATCTAATTCAGGAATTGGTCTTTGAAAATCTCTTCAATTATTTTTACCTTTAATACTTCCGTTTTGTGTTGTTCAGACATTACTTTTTCTCTGACTATTTACAGTAGTAGAACTATCAAAAAGATAATCGTTTGTTATTGGAAGATCTGAATTTACTTCAGTCTTAATTTCGTAACCTTGAAACTTTTTAAGATCCGTTTCAAACTTTTGAACATAAGGTTCTGAAGTTTTAGGTGGCTGTGTAGGAGTATCACTAGGTGGAATTACAGGTACTTCAGGCTTAGTTTCAGGTGGCTTAACAGCAATTGGTGGATTAGGAGTCGCTATAGGTGGAGGTGTCTGATCTAGTGGATTAGGATTTTCTGCAGGTGGATTATCTGGGGGTGTTGGTTTACTCGGTTTTTGATTATTTGGTGGCACTTCTTTAGTCGGAGGATTTTCGTTATCTGGTTGCTTTACAGTGCTTGGTGGATTAGGAGTCGCTATAGGTGGAGGTGTCTGATCTAGTGGATTAGGATTTTCTGCAGGTGGATTATCTGGGGGTGTTGGTTTACTCGGTTTTTGATCATTTGGTGGCACTTCTTTAGTCGGAGGATTTTCGTTATCTGGTTGCTTTACAGTGCTTGGTGGATTATTATCAGCAGGTGATTTTCCTTCAACTGGAGGCTTATCAATTTTAGGTGGATTTCCATCAGTTGGAGGTTTATTAGTTTCTGGCGGAGTTTTGCTTGAAGTTTGCTTTAAATCAACGATTTTAATAGTCTTATTTTTAACATCTTCAGCTTTACTTACACTTAAAAAAATTGTTAAAGAAAAATTAGTTTTATCAGCAGTAGCTAAGGTAATTTTAGAAATTTTATAACCATCTTTTAAAGCATCTTCAAATGCTTTTTTGTTAGGTTGATCCAGTAAATTTAGAAAAGATGTTTGCACATCTTTATCTAAATTTTGTAGTTTTTCTTTTAATTTATTTAGTTCATTGTTTTCTGCATTTGCCTTGACTTCTGCAGGTAAATTCTTAATAATTGTTTCTGCAGTTGGTGTTGGATTGGTTGGTTGTTGTGTACAAGCAATTGCTGCAACAACAGCAAATGATGCAACAGGTAGTGACATAATTGTTAATAATTTTCATCTTTTCATAAATTGAGTCCTTATTAGAAAGATTTTCTCTTCTATTTAAATTCTACGCCCGTTTTTTTTTTTTTTTTGTTTTAGTGAAAAAGCCTAAATTTTGCACATTTTTACCACAAATATGCATTTTTAAAAAAATTAAATTAATATATTAAATTATTAAATTAAAATTTTTTTTTATTATTTTTAAATAA
>NZ_NQNY01000016.1 GCF_002276225.1 Mycoplasmopsis agassizii
CTTGTTTGTATTTCATATTACTTATATTATAAAAAATAACTACAACCTTTCTGTTGCAGTTATTAGGCCGATGCGGGAAACTGCTTAAGAAAGCAGTTTTTTGTTTGAAAATTTTGCAGCTAAAAATAAGCAAACTAATAATTAATTATTAAGATCAATTATCACGAACAATTTTTCATTCGTTAAAATCAAAATCAGTAATTTCATTTTTAGAAACTGGTAGTAGAAAAGAAGTAATCGTTTCTGGAGTCTTAAAAATGTATGGTTTTTCAACTCATGATACAGCTCTTCCAGGTTTTTCAGGAACAGTAATGTATCCAAATTTTAAGGTAATGGTTTGTAGGTCAACATCAACCTTATAATCTTCAATTTGAATTCCTTTATCAACCTTATGATAAACTAATCATTCTTCATTGGGGCTGTCTGGAAAATCAACAAAATCGGTTAGAACTTTAATGAATAAATAATTATTATTTTCTAAATCTAATTTTTGTTTAATTACATCGTAGTTGAAATAATAATTTCAAGGTTTCATTTTGTCGATATCTTCATCTTTTATTTCGGGATCAATTTTTTCTTTAACAAATTTAGAAAATTTTTCTTCATCAGTAACACGAAGTTGAGTTTTTAAACTATTTTCATCAGTTATTAAACTAACTGATTTGAATTGTGTTTCACTATTTTTTTGATCACCTTTTTTTAAAGAGTTTTCTAAAACTGTACTTTTAGAAATTCCCTTTTTAAGATTATCTAAAGAATCAATTTTGAAAAATACTTCATGATTGTCGGTTTCAGGATTGCTCTTTTCTTGTATTCAAAATTTTTCTTTTTTATCAGAAGGTAAACCCTTTTCGATATCTATACCAAGTCGTGAATATGTTCACAACTTGATATTTTTGCTTCTAAATTCAGACCATCAATAATCTGAAAAGGTAAAGTGCTCATAACCAACATATTTAAGTTGAACAATAGATTTTTGGTTTTCTAGAACTTTTACACTAACATCAGTTCCTTTACCTGTTTCAGCAAAACGTCTATCTTCTTCGGTAAAATTAATTCCTGAAGAAGAACATGCTATTGTTAAAGAAGCTAAAATGGGGGTAGCAACTAAAGTTGAAAATAAAAATAATTTTTTAAATTTCTGCATATTGATTTTTAATTTATGAAATTCCCCTTCCTATTCTTATGAATAAAATAATAAAGTGTTATCTAAAAGCAATTCTTGCTTTGAAGATTTTTAATTTTGCTTGAATAAAATTTACTACTCTTATTTAAGATCAAGTGTCACGAACAATTTTTCAATCGCTAAAATCAAAATCCTTTATTCAATTTTTACTAACTGGTAATAAAAATGAAGTGATTGTTTTTGGTGTTTCAAAAGTACTTGGATCAACAGCTGTTGTTACATACCTTACTTTTTCAGGTACTTTAAATCATGAAAATTTTATAATAATTGTTTTAGTATCTTGATCGATTCTATACTCACTAATTTGAATTCCTTTATTAACTTTATGATAAACAAAATCAGCTTCACTAGGACTTTTTTGTGGATAGATAAATTCAGTAAAGTCTTTGATAAATAAATAATCATAATTTTGTTAAATCAAGTTTCTGACTAATTAGATCGTAATTAAAATATGAATTTCATGGCTTCATTTTTTCAATCTCTTCATCTTTTAGTTTAGAATTTATTTTTTCTTTAACAAATTTAGAAAATTTTTCTTCTTCCTCATCAGTAGCACGAAGTTGAATTTTTAAACTGGTTTCATCAGTTACTAAACTAACTGATTTGAACTGTGTTTCACTATTTTTTTGATCATCTTTTTTCAAAGAGTTTTCTAAAACTGTACTTTTAGAAATTTCTTTTTTAAGATTCTCTAGAGAATCACGTTTGAAGAATACTTCATGATTATCAGTTTCAGGATTAGTTTCTTCATTTTTTCAAAATGCTTCTTTTTCTTCGAAACTAACACCTTTTTCAATATCAATACCAGATGAGTAATATGATTGTGTTTTAATAACTTTGCTTCTTCTTTCTGATCATCAATAATCAGAAAATGTAAAGTATTCATAACCTACATACTTAAGTTGAATAACAGTTTTTTTATTATCTAGAATTTTTACACTTAGATCCGTTCCCTTACCTGTTTCTGCAAAACGTTTATCTTCTTCAGTTAATGTAACATCTGAAGAAGTACATGCGATTGCTAAAGAAGCAAGAACAGGAATAGCACTTAAACTTAAAAAATTAATTAATTTTTTAGGTTCAAATTTTTGAATCTTTAATTTTGACATTTAGATCTCTCTTTCTTAATTTTTTTAACTATCTCAAAACGCATTAAATGAAATATTCATAAAATGTTTTAATATTTTTTTGAATTATAATATCCACCACAATTGAATTGCTATGGAGGATATTTTTTTCTTTTTTGTTTTGATAAATTATATTAATAAGTTGTGCCAAGTTTTGCTAAGATGAAGTATCACGAACAATTTTTCACTCATTAAAATCAAAATCACTAATTTCATCCTTATCTACAGGTAGTAGAAAAGAAGTAATTGTTTTTGGAGTTTTGAAAAGGAATGGTTTTGAAATTAAGGTTACGTATCCTTTTTCGTATGGTACTTTAAATCATGAAAATTCTAAAAAAATTGTTTTATTAGGAATATCAATTCGATAATCCTGGATTTGAATTCCTTTATCAATTTTGTGATAAATTAACTGTTCTTCACTGGGCTCATTTGGAAAGTCAACGAATTCAGTTAAATCTTTAATAAATAAATAATTATTTTTTTCTAAATCTAATTTTTGATTTATCAAGTCGTAATTAAAATAAGAATTTCATGGCATCATATTTTCAATATCTTCATTGTTTAAATTAGCATCAACTTTTTCTTTAATAAATTTAGAAAATTTTTCTTTTTCTTCATCAGTGGAACGAAGTTGAGTTCTTAGACTTGTTTCATCTGTTATTAAACTAACTGATTTAAATTGTTTATCGCTTTGGTTTTGATCTTCCTGCTTTAAAGAGTTCTTTAAAACTGTGCTTTTAGAAATTTTATTTTTAAGTTCATCCAAAGAAGCAAGTTTGAAAAAAACTTCGTGATTATCTGCTTCAAGGTTATTTTCTTCTTCCCCATCAGAAAGCACATCTGTTTCAAAATTGATATCATGCTGCAATAGTCAGTTCGATCTAATATTTTTAATAATGTCGCTTTTGTCTTCTGATCATCAATAATCAGAAAAAGTAAAGTACTCATAACCAACATGTTTTAGTTGAATAATAGATTTGTTGTTTTCTAAAGTTTTTACACTAACATCAGTACCTTTACCTGTTTTAGCAAACCGTCTGTCTTCCTCAGTTAATGTAACACTTGAAGAACAAGCTATTGCTAAAGAAGTAAAAATAGGTGCAACAAATAAACCAGAAAAAATAATTATTTTTCTAAATCTATCTTTCTTATTAAATTTCTGAATATGTAAGTGCGACATCTAAATCCCTCTTTCTAGATTGTTCTTCTGAACTATCATAAAACACATCAAAAGAATAGATACCTGAAGTTTTGGCCTCAAATTCTATGGTTTCTGTATTCATCATTTGTTCATTATAATTTGTTTCTTGTTTAATATAAACTGCATTAATATTTTCACCTTCAGGAGTAGTGACTTGTAGTTTTAAATTTAATGCACCTTTAAATCTATAGTTTGAATTACTAAAAGCACCCATTTCGTATGCATTGTAATTTGAATCATATTCAAAAAGATCTTTACCTTTTCATGTTATGTTAACCCTGTATTTTTTACCTGCTTCAAAGTAATTATATGTTCTTGACTTTGATTCATTTGTGCTATTAGCATAAACTCTAAGATATTTTAAATTTAGTAAGGATTCTTTCACTTTTTTAAAGTTTGCTCTACCAAAACCTGTCCTTCTATCATAAACATCGTGTAATCCTCCACCGTTATCTGAACTAAATTTGTAACTTGAGGCATTTTGTCTTGAACCAGAAATTAAAGCACTTTTTAAGATCATATAGTCAGATCCCTTTTTGAAAATTTCAGGATAGTTTGTTTTTAAAAGACTTGCAATGCCTGTAATAGTAGGTGCAGCAAAGCTAGTTCCCCTTAAAAGATATCTTCCTTGCAAGTCTAGCCCAGTAGGACTAAATGAATCAGGAACTGATGTTGTAACATAACTCTGATCTTTTGAAACTTCAGTCCCACCCTCAGAATCTAGATATGGAGAGATATATTCTGTAGATTCTAATGCACCTACAACAATTGCATTATGTGACAAAGTATAATAATCTAAATATTTATATGCGTTCGTTGTATAGGTTCTTTTGTCTTCAGTTATCTCTTCGATATATGAATTACCTGCTGAAATAATAAAAATAAAATCTTCATTTTCATTTAAAAAATTATCTAACCATTCAGAATCACTATTATATTCTTCACTGGTACCATATTCTGCACCCCAACTATTATTTACCATGTAAACTCCACGATATAAGAATCAGTTTAGCGTGCTATTTAATCACCCGTTTCATCTACTTGTCACATCAGAAAATAACATTATGTTTGGATTAATTCCCTGGTGACCCATGATAACATCAGCAACCATATTTGGATGAGAATATTGTTTAAATGGTAGATTACTTGTATCCCTTGTAATAATTTTGCTTGAGTCGATAAATGCAGACGAATTTTTATCAACATATGAAGAAGAGTCAGGATTTTTAGGAACTGCTTCAATAATTCCGACTTTCATTTCGGCTTTTCCATAGTTAATATTATTATAGGCTTGCAGTCTTTCTTGGTTTAAAGTTTGATAGTCAAGTCCAATAAGTCCATATCTTTTTTTGGTAGCACTATTGTAATTATCTCAGAAGGTCTTTGGAACATAAAAACGTTCACGATGCCTTAAATCTGATTCTTCTAGTGTTATTTTTCTTAAAGCAGTATTAAATTCTTCGACGCTTCTACCTGTTTCGTGAACATTAATTTGTAAAAGATCATTAAAATCAAAATCAAATTCTGATATTTTTAATACTAATTTTTTAAAGTCATCTAGATCTTTATAAGCGATTGAAAATGTTAAAGTATATTTTCCGTAAAGTGTTTCAAAATCATTATCTAAAATTGTATACATTTGCTCTAGATACATATTAATTTTGGTTTTATCTGTACCTGCTTTAAAAACAATATCAACTCTATTGGAACCTTGGTCTAAAACTTTTTGAAAATCTCCCTCACTTGAAAGAGTTGCTATAAATTCAGGCTTTTTATAATTAAATGATGTTTGACTAACAATATCTTTTATTGAATCACTTTTTAAAAGTTCTTCAGCATATTTTCTTCTTAGTGATTTTTTATCTTGTGATATTAAGGTGTCTTCTTTTTTTGTTTTTGAATCATCAACAACATTTTGTTGCTGTGGTTGTGATGAGTAAGATACGCTTACTAAGGCTCCAACAGCAGCTAAAGAAGCAGATGATAAGCCTAGTAATGATCATAAATTTTTTTTAAATTTTTTCATTTGGACCTCGTTATTTAAAATAATTGATAATAAATGATTACTGATCAAATTAATTAACAACTTTTTTATGCTTTTATATGCTTTTTAAAATGCATAGAATATGTTAAATAATTCAAATGATGCAGTATATTACTTTATCTTTTTACTGCAAGCTATGTACAAGTAATTGTTAAAAAATCGTTTTAACGATTTAAAACTAATTTCATCTATATTTAAAAAAGTAATTCACAATTTAATCATGAATTAATAATCTAAAAATTTATTACGTGTTTTAGATGAGTACAAAAAGATAAAATTTTTACTTATTAATTTCCGAAATCAAAAAAATCAATTTTGAAAATTGATAAGAAATAATTAACTCTTTTTTAAAACCTAAAATGGGCATTAAACTCATTGAAGGTTTTAATACTGTTTGTGTTTGAAAATTCATATTAAACCCTTTCTTATTTTAATCATTTTCTAGATGATGAAAATGATTTTTTAACCTTGCAGAAATTTCTTCTGCACAATAATTATATTGTTTTATACAAAATATTATGAATTTTTATAAATTTTTAGTTTTTATGAAAAATTTTTCATATTTTGGTAATGTTGAGTCCTGAATATTAGTCCTTTTTAAGATTTTTAGCCTAAACAATCAATTTCCATATACAACTAATTCAGATTTTAAAACAATAAAAAACCCATCCTTAGTTTACAAGGATAGGTTATTAGAAGTTGATTTTGAATTGCTTACTAAGAAACTAAGATTAAATTTAACCTTATTTTTCAGTTACAATTTTTCATTCGTTAAAATCAAAATCATTTAATTCGCTTTTAGGTACAGGTAATAAAAATGATGTAATTGTATTAGGACCAGTAAAGCGATTTTGTTTTTCATATGGTCTTGTCAATAAATAATCTTGTTGAGGAACATTAAAATATGAAAATTTTAATGTCAGGGTTTTATTTTCCTTATCAATTATATAATCATATACTTGAATCCCTTTATCAACTTTATGATAAACTAAAGAGCTCTCCCCCTGGAATTCACCATAAATTATTAAATGAGTTAGATCTTTTACAAAAAGATAGTTATTATTTTTTAGATCTAATTTTTTCTTGATTAAATCATAATTAAAATACGAATTTCAAGGTTTCATTTTTTCGATTTCATCATCTTTTAGATTAGCATCAATTTTTTCTTTAGCAAATTTAGAAAATTTTTCCTTTTCTTTTTCACTACTACGTAGTTGTGTTTTTAAACTTGATTCATCTGTTATTAAACCAACTGATTTAAATTGTTTATCACTTGATTTTTGATCTTCTTGTTTAATTGAAGTACCTAAAACTGTTTTGTTTTCAATTTCCTTTTTTAGTTTGTCCAAAGAATTTACTTTAAAAAACACTTCACTATCTTCATTGTTTGGATTATTTTTTTCATCATAAATCATTTTACGACGTTCTGCAACACTAATGCTTTTTTCTGCATCAATTCCTGCTCCTATTCCATATGAATACATTCTTATGTTTTTACTTTTATCCTCTGATCATCAATAATCAGAAAATGTAAAATATTCATAACCTGCGTACTTAAGTTGAATAACAGTTTTTTTATTATCTAGAATTTTAACACTTAGATCAGCTCCCTTGCCAGTTTCAGCGAACCGCTTATCTTCTTCAGTTAATTTTGATGTACTAGTTGTTGGTGTACAAGCGATTGCAAAAGAAGCAAAAATAGGGATTGCTAATAATGCTGATATTAATAATATCTTTTAAAATTTTGTTTTTTTATTAAAGTTCTGAGTATCTATGTGAGACATTTTATCTCTCTTTCTGGATTATTATCTTGAATAATCCTAAAATGTATTAAGTTAATATGTCATAAATAGCAAATATCGAATCAGCCTTTTTATGTTCATATTAAAGCTTGGTTAAAGTATATTACTTTGTCAAAAAATCTGATATTTTAAAAATATTTTAGATTTTTTAAAACTACTTTTTTCGCTATCAAAATTATTTTAAAATCACTTGATAATCACTAATTTTGTTTTATTTAACTACGCTAAAAAACCAACAAAAAAACTGCTCAAATGAGCAGTTTCAAATTATAAACTTTTTACTTACGAATACCAAGTTTAGCAATTAAACTTAAGTATGATTGATAATTAGTTTTTTGTAAATAAGATAGTAATTTTTTACGCTGTTCAATTTTTGCTAGAAAACCACGCTTTGAATGACGATCTTTTTTATTTTCTTGAAAGTGTAATTTTAGTCTTTCAATGTCATCTGTAAGGATAGCGATTTGTACTTCAATAGCACCTGTGTTTTTTTCGCTTCCACCAAATTCTTTAACTAATTGGCTAGTTTTAGCTTTATCTTTCATTTCTTTTCCCTTCTAAACCGAGCCTTAATTTATAAAATTAAAACCCAGCATAAAATAATTTTTTTTATTTTAGCAAAAATATTGATTAAAAGCAAGATTTTTCTTTAAATAATTAAGCGTGTTTTTAAGATTGATTTTCTTCATCTTGATGTCTTAAAAACAAGATTTTTGAGTTTTTAAAATCATCTTGAGAAACAGTGTCGCGGTGTGCTGCAGTAATAATTCTAACTGTTTCAATAAATTCTAATGTAACTTTTCCGGGTTCAATTGTTAAATCATCAATTAAAACGTGAATTTGATTTTTTAGTTTACCTTTATGTAAAACAGCAGGAATTTTTTGATCATTACGATCTATATAAACTAAATAAATACCACTATGGATGGGTTCGATTTCACTAGGATATTCAAATTCTAAATTTTTATTTAAGTCAACAGTAATATTGTAATTTAATGCTAGATTTTGATTAATAAAATCAATATGTCCATAACTTAGCTGGCTTTTTAATAAGGAAGTACTGATTTTACTACGATTTTCTTCAAATAAATCTACCACAATTACATCTTCATAAATTTCTTTTAAGCGATCAGCTTTACAAATACCTTTATGACCACCTGATCAATCAGAACCGACTATAAACGCAAATTTATCTAAATCTTTTTCAAGAGGTTTAAAAAATTCTTCAAAAGTTAAGCCTTCAACATCTTCAAATTTTCATAAAACTGTTGAATCAAAACCATAATCTGCAAAAACCTGTAAACGGTTTGCTAGCTGCATGAAATTACGGTGTTCTAAAATTTTTGATGATTTAGGTAATTTTCTAGCATCAACTACTGCTGTTAAAACTATTTCATAACCTCTGTCACGATATGTTTTAGCAACATCAAATAATGATTCATGTCCTTTATGAAAAGTTTCATAACCTCCTAATAAAAAGACTTGTTTTCTAGCATCTGATTTATTTGGATAAATGTATGTTTTCATAGACTAAATAATTTTAATTGCTTTGCAATGGTGGTAAACACCATCTTCTGAACAATTTAAAGATGTAACTTCCTTTGCATTTTCTTTTACTTTATCAATGGCGTTCTTAACGGCAACACCATATTTAACACCTGCAACCATTTCAATATCGTTTTCACTATCACCAAAAGCTATTACATTATCTAAAGTTAGATTATGTAATTTAACTAAATCAGCAATTGCAGTTAATTTATTAACGTTTTTTTGACAAACAAATCAACCGCTGCTTCAGTGAGCACTAACTCCATAATTTGCATTTTCTGGTTTTGCTAAAAAATCTTCACTAGCATCAAAATGAACTTTATCTAAAGATGTAACTGTTACAATTGAAATTTCTTGATCGTTTCCATACTTTTTAAAATCAGCAAATTCTTTTAAAAGATCTGAATGTTGAATTAAAAATCAATTTTTTGTATTTACACCTTCAGGACTTTTAAAAATATATTGATTATCAGTTACAGTTACTCCTGCATGAGGATAATTTGCTAATGTTCAATCATAATATCTTTTAGCAAAATCATAATCAATCATTTTATTAACAACGTATTTTTTTGTTTTTAAATCTAAAACAAAACTACCATTAGCCCCAATAAAATAATCAACATTATCAAATTGAGCAAATAATTCTCTAGCTGTGACAATTTCACGACCTGTAGCAATTACTGTGATTAAACCTTTTGCTTTTGCTTCTTTAAATAAATTTTTAATTTTCTTTGAAAAAATTTTGTCACCATAAGGCAGAATTGTTCCATCTATATCAGTGACTAACATTTTAATATCCTGCATAACACCTCATCCTAAACTTAGATTTATATAATTTAAAATTACTTATTTATAAGTATAAATTAAATTAATCTATTAATTATTAAATTTTCTGCATTTTAGTTTGCAAAAATAAAAAATTATTTTTGCATTCATGCTTTTCACGTTAATATTAAGTTATGGCTAAAAGAAAATATTATAACAATCGTGACTACTTTTTAGATCGCAAAAATCAAGTAGTTAGATTATCAAGCGACTTACATGATAAGTTATTAAACAAAAAATTATACGGAAACCGCGGCTTTAAAAAAGTTACAGGTTCTAGAGCGGGAAACGTTTTAAACGTTGGAGGTTTTGCTTCGCAATTTGCTGCTTTTTGTGATATTTCACAAATAGGTTTACCAATGCTTGATTCAAAATATGTTAATGCAGGAACAATTATTGAACCAAAAGTAACTGATTATCTTAGAACAATTTTACCTGATCAAGAAATTGAAACTTATGATCCAATGAAATATAATTTTGATTATTTTGCAGATAAGGATGAAGTAATTGGTGGTATTCCTGACGGCTATATTAAAGATCAAAATGTCATTATTGAAATTAAAACAACTGGTGCAAAAAATATTGAAAAATGAAAAAAAGGTGAAGTACCTGAATCATATATTAGACAAGCACAACTATACTCATATTTAATGAAGGCTGATATGTTTTGAATTGTTTCAACTTTTTTAAATGAAGATGATTATTTATATCCAGAAAAATTTGATATTAATCAGCATAAATCTTTAATCCATAAATATAAAGTTAATCATCAAGCAGTTGCTAATGATGTTTTATTAATTAAGGAATGATATAAAAAATATACCTTATCAGGAGTTAGTCCTAAATTTGATTTATTTAAAGACAAAGACTTAATTGATTTTTTAGAATGTTCAAATGAAGAAGAATATGAACAGTTAATTAAAAGATGAAAATCATCTGGAAAAGCAGAAGCAAGTTTTGAAAATGTTTAGTGAAATTGATGAAGAAAATTTAGTAACTTTTAAAGAATATAAAAGATTTTTTTCAGTTCCTAATCCATATTTTATTTGACATGATTTTAATTTTAATAAAGAAAATTTAAGTGATGATTTAGACAATGAAAATGATGAAGAAGATAGTGATGATGAAGGATCAATTTTTAATTTAAATCCTGATGAAGATGTTTTTGATCCACAAAATTATCATGATGTAATAACTAATTTTAATCCATTTGAAAAAACCAATTCATTTGCTATTAATTTATTAAAAAAAGATTTAGATGATTCTGAAATTTATGTTGTTAGTTCAAAAGATAATAAAATTTCAAAACTAAACAATACCTTGATGGCTTTAAATGATGAAAAAATTAAAATTGTTTTTAATGCATATTTTTATTGAAACGATTTTTTTGCAAATGTTTTTTACTTTGATAAAAGAACAAATGAAATAGGTGTTATTAACTATAAATCCAAGTCAGTATTAGATAATACACTTAGATCAATTTATAATTTAGAAGTTATCCAAAACGCCCTAAAAACCGATATTTCAGAACATACTTTTTTAATTTTTGATGAATTAAATTCAATTAAAAAATCGAATAATTTAGTATACAAAAAAACTAAATATGCAAACTATTATAAAAAGAATTATTCATCATCTTCAAAAATAAAAAAAGAAAAAGAAGGAGTTGTAGATTTAGAAACTTTAATTTTAATTGAAGAAGATTTTAAAAGTGGTTTTTTAAATTATAAAAATCGTGCAGATGAACCAACTCAACTTTTAAGTGCAAAAGATTTTTATGAAAAATTAAATGCAAATGCTTTTTTAGAAAAGGAATTTGATAATTTAAAAACTCCCCGTCTTATTAAGAGTGAAATTTTATTTGCAAAAAATAATTCTTTTTTTAATATCAACGATTTCAATTTTAAGAATGAAAGTAAGGATGCTTTTTATATCAATCCTTTTAAAAAAGATATGAAAAATTTTGTCTTTGCAGATTTAATAAGTTTTAATGGAAAGTCATACAAAACTAACACTGATGATCATGAATTGGTGATCAAAAATTTACTAAATGAACACTCATTAATTCAAGACAAAGAAGTTATTCCAAATAACTATAAAACTGATTTTTTAAATTTAATGTATTCATATTTAAAGAAGGATCAAGTATTAGTTTGATTTGATTTCGAATCAATTAATTTACCAGAAACTGCCTTCAAAGGTTATACACCTTATTCACAAGTGCCTTTTCAGGTTTCAATTGTTAGAACAATAAATGGTGAATATTTAAAAGGTGAATGAGATAGTGAAGACATTGTTTTTGATCCTGAAAATTTAGATATTGAATCATTTGCAAATATGGTTAGAAGAATTTCAGGCTTCAAAGATTTTGCATCAAAAGATAAAGATTATAAATATATAACTTACAATAAGTCGTTTGAAAACGGTGTTTTAAAAAAACTTAAAAGTGTTTTTAAATATCATAATCATCCTGATTATGAAGATTTAGCAAAACGCATTGATTACATTACTTTTACAAATAAAGATGATAAAAGCAACGACAACTTATTGGACCTAGCTGATTTCTTTTTTTATAGAGCTAACAAAGAAGATGTTGCTAAAAAGAATTATTCTATTAATAATACAGCAATAGTTTTTTTAGGTTATTTAAAAGGTAAGTATAGTATTAAGTTATTAGAAAAATTTATCAGTTCTAAACATTCTGATAAGTCATTTTCTAAATTAATTACCCCCTATAAAGAGTTAGAAATTAAAAATGGTTTACTAGCAATGACTGAAGGAGTCAAAAAATATCTAGGCTTAACTCACCAGCAAATTTGAGATCAACAACTTGTTCCTAATTTAAAAAAGTATTGTCATAACGATGTTATGTCAATGGTGATGGTTTTAGAATATTTGATTTACTTATTAAAAAGAGACTGAAAAGATTTAAAAAATCTTCAAACAAATTTTGAAAAAACAAATGTTTATATTGACTTAGATTAGTTTTTAGTAAAAATTTAAAAATTGAAAAAGTTGCTTTGATTAAACAAGCAACTTTTTGTTTATTCAAAATGTTTCATATTTCAATCGTAAACATTGAAATCAGATATTTTGCCTTTTTCAACAGGAATGAAAAAGGAGTGGAATCTTTTAGGAAGACTTGTTGGGATCACAGAATCTGCACTAGAAGATATACCTTCTGGTATTGTTGGAGCAATATTTCAGTCAACATAAATTGTTTTAGTTATTTCATCAATTTTGTATTTACTGATTTCTAATCAACCTTCTAATAAGTAATCACTACTTTGATTAAATCTAAAATATTGAGAAATATCCTTGATAAAAAGATAGTCATATTTATTGAAATTTAATTTATCTTTTATACTTTCAAAATTAAATGTATTTGATCACGGTAAAAATTTATGTCTTAACTCTAATATGTTTTTTGAATTTTTGAAGTCAAAAAATTTTAATAAGTATTCATCGTAGAGCTTTTGATCATTATCGCTCAATCTTAAACTCATTTTTAAATCATTTTCACTTTTTATAATACTAATAAATTTTTGATAATCTGGTTCATCTTCTTGTTCCAACGCATCAACAAGGTAACGACTATTTTTTTGTTCTTTATCAAGAGAATTATAAACTTTCGATTTACTATAAATTCAATGAGGTTTATTTGCGAAGAAAGTTCATGTATCTCTAATTTTTTTCTGTCTTGGAGTTCCTTCTTTACCTACCTTGAGAGAGCCACCTCCATTACCTATATTTATATCTGGGTCACTAGTTTTTCCATCAGAAACATTTCTTACTAAAATGTTTCTTCAGTTAAAGTTTTCAAAACTTTCGTATACAGGATATCAATTACCAAAAGTAAAAAAATTATAACCATATAAATTTATTTGAACATAAGGATCATTATTAGCCTTTGTTAATTTTGAATATACTTCTGCACCTTTAACAAGCGGTCTAGGAAATTGTTTTATAACTACTTTTGGTGTTTCTAAAGGAATTTCTTTTTTATAAATAACTTCATTTTTTGAACAAGCAATCAGGACACCAACAGAACTAGTAATTAATGATGATGATAGAACAAAAAACACCTTTCTGTATTTTTTATATTTTTGAATATGTCATTGCGACATCGAAATTATCTTTTCTATCTCCGCCATTTTGGAAAATGTCGAAGTTATATGTGCCACTTTCAGCAACTTTAAATTCAAAAGTAAGTGTATTCACTTTATTTGCTTGTTGTCATGAAGATCATTCGGTGTATGCTACCATTTTTTTATTAGATGGGTCAATAATATTAAGTTTAACTGGAATTGGTCCTACGTGTTCTTTTGTAGGTTCTGGTCCAGCTCTTAGTGGAAGATAACTCACTGGTATTTGAAATGGGTCTATATTCAGCCAAGTTAAATTGATTCTGTATATATCATCTTTAACTAGGTCAAGTGTTTTCTTTCTTGGGTTATTTTCTGTATTTTCACTTCTTAGGGTAAAGTAATCTAGATGTTTCAAAGATTCTTTAACTTTTTCAAAATTAACCCTACCAAATCCTGCCTGGTCATTGTAAACTTTATGTTCTTTAAAAGTTAAATTAGGAAAAAATTTATTTTCTCAATAAAGTTTACTTCTTGAACCTGATATTAGTGCACTCTTCATAATAATGGAATCATAGCCTCTATCAAAATACTCACTATAGTTGGTTTTTAATAAACTAGCAATTGCAGTTATAGTTGGCGCTGCAAAACTGGTTCCAATTTTTCTATCACTTTCTCCGTCTTCTCTTTCATCATCTGTTAAATATCGAATTGCGTATTGACTAATAAAAAGATCGGGAGCAGATGTTGTTACATAATTTATTAACGCAGAATGCTCTGAATAGTCATTTGCCTCAATGTCATTATCAAGTTTTAATGCTCCAACGATTATTGAATTGTATGATAAAGAATATGAATCAAGATATTTTGCTATTTTACCGGGTGTTTCATATTTATATAAAAGTCCATTTTTCTTATAATAATCATCACCTCTACCGCGATTTCCTGCTGCTTTTATAAATATTACTTCTGGATTTGCATTTATAAAATTATCTAATCAAATAGCATTGTCATTATATGAAGTATACTCAATATCTCTGCTGAGATCACCTTCCTCTCAACTATTATTAATAATAGTTACGCCCTTACTTACAAGTCTTTCGATAGCACCTTTATGTCCGTTTCATCCTTGTAATCAATCACTATATAAACTTGCATAAGGATTGATTCCTTGTTGTCCAATAATTATTTCAGCAACTTCATTAGCGTGCAGTGAAATAGGGCCTTCTTCAACATGAATATCATCAGAACTGTAAATGATAGCATCTTTTCTTACTAAACCACCATATTCAAGTACACCGACTTTAACTCTTTTTTCTTGTTCTCAAGCTTCTCTGGCTTTTACCCTTTCATCCCTTAGGATTAAAGGATTCATCCCGACAAATTCGTATCTTAATCTGTTTTGATTATAATAATTATTTCATACTTTATCTTCATCAATATCTCATCTTTTATATACGGGCTTTGGTGGTGCTGGTGGTGGAGTGTAAACAGGCTCAGGTTTTGGTTTTGGTTCAGGAGCAGGTGGGTGCATATCTTCATAAGAACGACAACATCATGGAAGTGGGTCAAAATAATCAAAATCTAATGCAATACTGCTATTGATTTTTTGTCACTCTTGAATGGGATATTTTGTATCAAAAATATTTATTTGTAATAAATCCTTAAAATCTATTTGAAGTTCAACTATGTTTAAAAAAGATTGTTTTAAATCATCAATATCTTCGAAAGAAATTGAAAAAGTTAGTGTATGTTCTCCATAAATATATTGATGATTTTTTTCTAGTAATTTTTTTAGACTTTCAACATATTGATTAATTTTGCTTTTTTCAACGCCTGCTTTGAAAACTATTTCTAAACGATTAGAACCATTTTTAATAATTTGTTTTTTACCTTCTAAATTATTTTCATCAATTTTTTTATAAACTCGGTAATTCAAAAAAATACCTTCAGCCATCTCGGTAATTGAAGATGAGTTTTTAATTTTATTAATCAATAACTGATAATCTGATTTTTTAGAATTATCAGTTATAGAAGGCGTTTGCTGACTAATTGCTGAAATACCAGCAAAACTAGAAGAAATAAATATCCCACCTGTAAGTAAGGTAAGAATTGTTTTTAATTGTTTAATTTTTTTCATTATTTGAAATCCTTTTTTGTTTTTTTATTTTGCTCATTTTAAAGAAAATTTTTAAGAAAGTAAACGAACACGTAATTTCTTGAAAGCATTATATTTAGATTGCAAAAATTACTTTTTAAAAGCTAATTTTTAATTTTAATTAGAAAATATAAATAATAAATTGATAGAATTTAAAATACTATTTTATTTAATAATTACTTAAATAAAATGATTGTTACTAAAGGAAGTTTTTAAATCTATTTGACGCTGACTAAAATACAAAATAAAAGTTGCATTTAATAAAATGCAACTAATTTAATTTTTAATTATTAAAACCCTTTTATACTTCAGTCATAAATATTGAAATTAGAAATTCTATTTTTTTTAATGGGTATTAAAAAAGAGTGAAATCTATTTGGAATACCTGTTTGAATTTGGCTGTTTGCTCCAACTCTAGAACCACGAACATTCATAGGCCCATGTATAAAGTTAATATAAATAGTTTTACTTTCTTCATCAATTTTATAATTATTTATTTCTATTCCATATTCTAATGAAAATTCAGCAGAGATGTTACTTCTAAAAAATTCTGAAACATCTTTGATAAACATATAGTCAAACTTATTAAAATCTAATTTACTTTTGATTGTTTCGTAGTTAAAGTCCCCTTTTCAAGGAGAAAAATTTTCTTTAATATATTTATCAATTTCAGTAATATCATTTAGTTGTTTTTCATCTATAAGAAGCTTAAAATAATTCTCATATTTTTCTTGATCACCTTCCCCTAGTCTAAGTGCTAGCTTTAAATCATTATTATTTTTGATGACACTAATAAATTTTTGATAATTTGGTTCTTTTTCTTGTTGGAGGGCATCTACATAATATAGGTGATTTTTTTGTTTACTTGTAAGAGAATTATAAATTGGAGAATTTTCATATCTTCAGTTGTATTTTCTAGCGAAATAAATCAATTTATCTCTTATTTCTATTTGTCTTTTGGTTGGCTTATCACCAGTTTCTATTGCTCCCAACTCTTTTTCAGGAGAATAAGGTGGATCTTCTTTATTATCTTTAACTATAGAATTTCTTATAATACTAGTTCCGTGAGAAAATACACCAGTGCCTGAATATATTGGATATCAATTACTAAAGGTAAAATTTTTATAGCCATAAAGATTTAATTGAACATAAGGTTTATTATCAATGTTAGTTTTTTTAGAATAGACTGCAGATCCTTTTTCAAGAACCTGGAATTCATTTTGTTTTGGAATATCTACTGGTGCTGGTTCTTGTTCTAGTATAGGTGTATTTTCGACATTGTAGTTAGAGCACGAAATTAATGAAGTAATTGTTGCTGGTGATAATGTAAATAAAAGAAAATATATTAATTTCTTTTTAGATATTTGGTTTAGTAATTTAATCACTTGTAATCCTTTTTGTTTTATTAATCTAAAAATATTAAGAAATAAACGACACATAATTTCTTAAATTTTGTTTCTTGTAAATACTATATTTAGATTTCAAAAATTCCTTTTAAATTTTAAATAAAAGATTGGAATTGAAAATTGATATTTCACTTTTATTTATATTAATTCAATTTTATAACAAATTTAAAAAAGTTGCTTTCTCAATTTGAAAGCAACTTCAATTATTAATTATTCAAATTTTTTGATACTTCAGTCATTAATTTCAAAATCAGTAATTTTATTTTTTTCAAAGGGTAGAAAAAAGGAGTAAAACTTACTTGGTAAAGAAGTACTTATCGCATCACCAACCGTTTGATTTGAAGAGTCATTTTTAGTTGCTTGACTAACAAAAATTCCTCATTTCATATAGATATTCTTGTTTACCACATCAATTTTATAATTATCTATTTCTAAACTTTCATCAAGTCAATAATCTTCTTCGAGATTATTACGGAAAAAGTAAGAAACATCTTTAATAAATATGTAATCATACTTATCAAAATCAAGTTTTGCTTTTATAGTATCGTAATTAAAAGAAGAACTTCAAGGGAAATATTTTTCTTTTATCTCTTCATCTACATTTTTATTTTTCTTGAGATCTTCGTTTCATGGCAAAGATTTAAAATAATTTAAATATTTTGCATGATCCTTTTCATTAAGTCTAAGAGAATCTTTTAAATCGCTACTACTTGTAACTAAACTACTAAATTTTTGATATTTAGGATCGTTATCTTGTTCGCTTGCATCAACTAAAAAATCAGTTATTTTTTGTTTGTCATCAAGTAATTTATAAACAGGTGAGTTTTCATAAACTCATCTATTTTTGCTTGCAAAATAACCCCATTTTTTCTAAGTTCTGTTTCTGTTTTATCATTTTTAACTAATTTAAGTGATGAAGATGTTTCACTATTATTTTCATTTTTTGAAACACTATAAATTGGGATTTCTCTTCATTCATAATGTCCAAAATCTTGATATATTGGGTATCAGTCTGTAAAAGTAAAAAAGGTAATAACCAAAAGTATTGATTTTTACATATGGCTTTATTATCAATCTTAGTCGTTTTTGAATATACTTCAGCACCCTTTTTTGTTTCAGAACTATTGCTACAAGCAACTAGTGAGATTACTACAAGTGAATTAAGTTCAATTTTGGTTATTGTTAACAATAACCATCTTTTTTTAAACTTCTGAGTATGTGAGAGAAACATCTGAATCACCTTTCAATATTTGTTTGGTTTTGAAATATAGGTATTATGCAATTTTTATTCGATAACCCTTAATTACTAAACAGATTGTAATTTGAAATCATTGATTCTGTTTTTAAATTAATATTCTTTTGCATAAACTGGCTTGTTTTGGAATATCCAAAAAATAATAATAAGTTGTATAAGTAAAAAATTTAATTCTTTTAGAAATTACCTAAAGTTCAATCATCGATGACAAATTGAGTTAGCTTATTTTTTTCAATAGGAATGAAAAAGGAATTAAGTCTATCGGGTAAAGAATTTAGATAAAACCCTAATGTTTTCTTTCCGTATTTTTTTGGTGCACTAGGTGCTATATCGTATCCAAGATAAATTTTCTTTTGATCTAAATTGATTTTATAATCTCGAAGTTGAATTCCGCCGCTCAACCAAATCTCAATTTCATCTCCATTTTTGAAGAAAACTGATTCATCTTTTACAAATAAGTAGTCATATTTATCAAAATCAAGTTTGTTATTTATAGTTTCAAAATTAAATGTAGTTGATCATGGCTCAAATTTGTTTTTTATGTAATTTGTTGAATCCTTATTTTTCTTGACTTCATCTTCACTAAGTAATTTTTTGAAATATTCTCTATATTCATTTTGATCATTTTCTTCAAGTCTTAAAGAAGATTTTAATTCAGTTGAGTTTTTAATCAAGCTAATATATTTTTGTGATGATGGCTCATTTTTTTGTTCACTAAGACCTAAAGCAAAAATTTCATCTCTTTGCTTTTCATTAAGCATGTTGTAAATTTCTGAATTTTTGTATGTCCACTTGTATTTTCGAATAAAGTACCCCCATTTATTTTTGTTTTCAGTTTTGTCATTAGTATCAACATTATTTTTTGTACCCGAATTCTGAATACCATTTGTTTTTTCGATTTCTTCTTTTGTTCATGTTTTAACTTTTCTTAGATGAAAAGTTTCTTCATCATAGAAGGCAGGATATCAATTACTAAAGGTGAAGTATGGATAGCCGTAGAGATTAATTTGAACGTAAGGTTTTTTACCTATTTCGGTTTCTTTTGAATATATAGCTGCACCCTTTTTAAGAAAAACGTGCTGACTGCACGATGCTAATGTTAATGAAATTGTTGAAATCGAAATTACAGATGTAATCATTAACATTTTTTTTATTTTTCTATAAAGTTGAGTATGTAAAGGCAACATCTAGATCTCTTTTTCTATCCGTATCGAAAGAGAAATTAAATGCATAACTTCCGGTTTCAGTTGCTGTAAATTCAAATGTAATTGTATTTGCTTTTTCAGCTTGACCTGAGAAAACCATTTCATTATAGACTTTTATTTTCTGATTTGATGGAGTGTATAAGTTGACTGAAATAGGGATTGCACCTATATGAGTATATTTAGGATATCCAAAAAATAAAAATGTAGTAATTCATTCACTTTTTAATGAATCAACATTCATCCATGTTGCATTTACTCTATATTTAGTGCCTTTTTTCATATTAATGCGTTCTACGGCAGGGTTAGTATATGTATTAGTCTTTTTCATTTTAAAATAACGAAGGCGTTGTAAGGCTTCTTTTGCTTTTAAAAAGTTAACTCTACCAAAACCTATATTTCCATCATAGGTTTTGGGATTTATATTTTTACTACTATTATATAAAATGTTATCTTCTTCATTATTTCTAGCTCCTGATATTAAAATGCTCTTCATTATCAATGAATCTGCCCCAATATTAAAATAAGGAGAATAATTAGTTTTCAATAGTGTGGCTATTGCACTGACTGTAGGTGTTGCAAAACTTGTACCATATACATTTGGTTTTGTACCATGGTCTATCGCATATTGACTAGTAAATTGATCGGGTGCAGAAACAGAAATATAATTTGTGTACTTTGAAAATTCTGTGAAGTATTCAGGCTTTATATGTTTAGTATTTTCAAGTGCACCAACTATTATTGAATTATAAGATAGGGAAAAAGATTCAATATACATAGCGATATAGCCAGGTGTTTTATAAGTTATTGGATTATTATTGTCATCAAATTTTCTTCTATCAATATCGTTACCTGCAGCCTTAATAAAAACAACTTCAGGGTTTTCATTAATAAAATTATCTAGCCAGATAGCGTTTGGGTTATCTTGATATGTAATTCAAGAATTTTCATCATAGCCATCGGTTTCACCTCAACTATTATTTATTATATAAACACCATTTTTAACTAACCACTCAATTGATCCTTTTACTCCAGTTATGCCATATGTTTTATCGCTATATAAACTAGCATAAGGATTTATTCCTTGTTTTCCAACAATTACTTCAGCAACTTTATTAGCATGGTCACTATTTGTACCATCGTAAACTGTAATGTCAGTTGAACTAAAAATTGATGATTGTCTATCAACAACTCCTTTTGCTTCAAGAACACCTACATTTGTTCTTGCTCCAACTTCTCAAAGTTCCCTTGCTCATTTTCTTTCTTCCCTGAGAACTTCTTCATCAAGACCTACGTATTTATATCTTTTCTTATTGTATTCATAATAATTTTTTCAGAATGTTTCTTCTTTATCTCATCTAACTATTTTTTTATTTGAATCATAAAATAAACCTGTAGGTTGATCGAAGTGGCCGTTATCCATCGGTTGATCAGTATTAGCTTTTTCTCATTAGTTATAGTTAAAATTAGTATCGTGAACATTTATTTGTAAAATATTATTTAAATCCATTTTAAATTTTCCTAAAATTAAAAACAGATTTTTAAAATCATCTAAATCATTAAAAGTAGTAGTAAATGTTAAAGTATGTTTACCATAAAAATACTGGCGATTATCTTTAACCAAATTTATTAAACCTTTAACATATTTATTAATTATTGTTTTATCAACTCCTGATTTAAAAACTATTTCAATGCGATTTGCACCATTTCTAATTATTTCTTCTCTATCAGAAATGCTGTTGCTATTTAATTCTTTATAAGATCTATAGTTCAAAAATGATCCTTTAATTACTTCCTGAATTGAATTAGCATTTTTAATTTGTTCAAGAAATTTTTCTTCAATTGATTTATTTGAACTATCACTTATATTTTTTTGCTCAACATTAATTGCTGAGATACCTGAGAAACTAGATGCTAGTATTGCTCCTGTTGTTAATAAACTAAAAAATATTTTTAGTTTTTTATTTTGTTTAAATTTCATATTTTAACCTCTTTAAAATTTTTTTATAGAAGACTTTAAGAAATAAAATTAGTTGAGATTTTATGACTTCTTTCTTCTTGCGCGCATTATAAAACTAATGCAAAATAATTTTTAAATACGAATATTATGGTTTTTCATAAAAGGTAAAAATAATAAAATGGTATAATATGAAACACACGATTAAACGCTAAACTAGTAATAAATTTTTTCAAAATTAAGCATTTAAACTAAAATTATTTATGAATTTTGATACTAAAAAAATAAAAAAGTTACATCTTGAAAAAGATGTAACTATGATTTATAAGTTAATTAACTTATCTTTTTAAATGATCAATCATCCACCTTAAAATCAGATATGCTCCCTTTTTCTACTGGTAATAAAAATGAATGAGATCTTTTAGAAACACCTGTCATGATAATATCTGGCGCTGCTAAATTTTTGTCTTTCGGTGCAGTCGGTTTATAATTTCAAGAAATTGAAATTTCCTTACTGTTTTTGTCAACTTCATAATTCGAAATTTCTAAACCACCATCTAAAAAATATTCGCTACCATTTCCTTCGGTATGAAAATATCTTGCTAAATCTTTTATAAAAATATAATCATATTTTTTAAGATCTAATTTACTTTTAATTGCATCATAATTAAAAGTGTTGGATCAAGGTAAAAAGTTTTTTTCCAAAAAAGAATTCTTATCAGTTACATTTTCTAGAGTAGATTTTTCTGAGATTGATTCAAGATATTTTAAATAAAGATTTTTACTTTCATCATCTAATCTCAATGATGATTTTAGCTCTTCATCAGTTTTAATTAAACTAATGAATTTTTGACTATCAGGTTCTTGTTTTTGTTCAAGTGCATCAACTAAATAATCACTATCTTTTTGTTTATCACTTAAAGAATTATAGATAGGAGAATTATTGTAAACTCACTTATATTTTGGAGCGAATAGCCCTCATTTTTTTCTGATGTCTTTTTGCTCTTCGGTTTCTTTTCCAATAGTAATTAATTGATTACCTGTTTCAGGAAATTCAGGATCTACAGTAACCTTATTATCGCTACTATTTCTAATGATAAGTTTTCTATATTTAAGAGTGTTAGAATCAGAGTTTGTATATGTTGGGTATCAATTACCGAATGTAAAATCTTCATATCCATATAAATTGATTTGAACATAAGGTTTTTTATCTACTTCGGTTGTTTTCGAGTAAACTGCAGCGCCTTTGTTGAGTTCTTTGGGATTGCTGTCGATACTGCTACATGCGACTAGAGAAATTGTTGAAATTACACCAACCGCTAAAGTTGTAAATAAAAAAATTAATTTTCTTTTTTTAGTTTTTGGATTAGATATTATTTTCATCTTATACTCCTTGATATTTATGATAATTGTTTTTCATTATGATTATAATTCAATTAAAAAAATGAAAAATCAAAATAGCGATTTTTCATTTTAAAAATTTTTCAAACCGAAAAAAGTGGTATAATTTATGTTAGATTAATCTAGTTGGCTTTATTTCTAAAATTTACTAGGTTTTAAGAATAATAAACTACTAAAATTATTAAACTGATTTTACTTTATAGTCTAATTCAAATTTAATTTCTGGTTTTAAAGCATTTGCAACATAACAATATTTATGAGCTTTTTCCATCATTTCATTTGCTAATGAAATGTGTTCTTGATCCTTAATTAAGACAGTTGGATAAAGACCTACTTCAGTAATTTTTGTATCTGCTGCACTAGTACCTTCTAGAGTAACTGTTGGTTTATCTTCATAAGCATAAACTGTAATTTTACGGTTTTTAGCTAGTGCTAAAAAAGTTAATAAATAACAATTACTTAAAGCTGAAGCTAATAATTCTTCAGGATTTCAAAAGTGATTTTGAAATCCAGTTTCAGAAAAACCACCTGTGATTTTTTCTTTATTATTTAAATGACTAGTAATATTAATAGCTTTATTGTAATTACCATCAATAAATTCTTCACCTTTTAATTCCCATTTGACATCAGCATGATGCAAACTTTTTCTTGTTTTCATATGAACCTACTTTCATAATAAATTATAAATAAGAAAAATAAAAAGTAACAGCAAATGCTATTACTTAAAAATTTGTTGCTAAAAGCAAATTTTCTGTTTAATAATTTTACTAAAATTATTGCTTCTAAGACATCGCCTTAATTTTTCTTACTAAATCATGATGGTAATTTGCTCTTATGCCCATCTTCTTGGGTTGTTTTTGTTTTCGTCTCACTTGTTAGAGAAATGTTATTAACAAATTTACTAGTTAAAGATAGTTTTTCAGTCAAAGGAAGAGGTTCATCGAATAAAAATTCTTTGGTATTTTTATTTTCTAAATCAATTTCCATTGTCTTGATAAGTTCTTTAATTTCTTCAGATTTTTCCATTGTAGATAATACTTGATTACTTTTAATTCCAGTAGCGATTACACTTACATAAATATCATCACCTGCATTATTATCCATTGAAGTTCCAAAAATAATGTTGCAATCTTCACCTACAGCTTGTGTAATTACACTGACTGCTGTGTTGATTTCTTTTAGCGTAATATTTGCTCCACTAATATTAACAATTGCATCGGTTGCGCCCTTAATTGAAGTTTCAATAATAGGGCTACTGATTGCATGAATTGCAGCCTTAGTAGCACGGTCTTCACCAACAGCTCTTCCCATTCCAATAATTGCATTACCTTTATTAGACATTACTGTTTTAACATCAGCAAAATCTAAATTGATATGTGCTGGAGCAGAAATAATATCTGTTAGTGTTTTAACTGTTAGTTTTAAAATCGTATCAGCAAAGACAAAACTATCATTCATAGGTACATCACCATATTGCTCTAGTAATTTTTCGTTACTAATTGTAATAATGGAATCGACTTTCTGAGATAGTTTAGAAATACCTTCTAAAGCATTGTTTTTACGTTTATTACCTTCGAAAATAAAAGGAGTTGTAACAATTGCCACAACAAGAATTCCCAAACTTTTTGCAATTTCTGCAAAAACTGGTGCTGCTCCAGTACCTGTTCCACCACCCATTCCGGCAGTGATGATAACCATATCAGCACCTTTTAATGCTTGCTTAATTTCAGCGATACTTGATTGTGCAGCTTCTTCTCCTACTTGAGGATTAGCTCCTGCACCAAGACCACGAGCACTGGTTGAGTTTTCATTATCTGCTCCAAGGTGAAGTTTTACCAAAGCAGGTGAAGCATCAAGAGCTTGCTTATCAGTATTGGCAACGATAAATTCAGCGCCACTTAAGTCGCTGTTAATCATGTTGTTAATACTATTAGTTCCTGATCCTCCAACACCGACTACTTTAATAATAGCTGTGTTTGTTTTTTCTGACATTTGACCTCCCAAGGTTTAGTTAATGATACTTTTTCAGTTTATTAGGGCTTTTGACTTCGTAAAAAAATTCAGGGAAAGTGTAAGTACTTTCAAAGTTGTAAGTCACGTTTGCTTTTTGATAGATACGGTTTAAATATTGATGAGAAAGTTCATTCTCATTAAATTCAAACTCGGTGTTTTGATTTTCGATAAAGACTATTTTAGAATTTGTGATAAAAGCATCACTTGCTCGGAATGCTTTTCCCATAAAGTTAAAAGCACCACTAAAAACAACTACCTGTTTTGTTGCATAGTCACTGAATTTTTCACTTAAAAATTCATGCAGTTTTTCTCAATATAAAATGATGTAATTTTCTATTTCCTTGAAATAATCTGGATATGATAAGAGAGGAGAGAGAGAGTTGAGATTATTTCTTAATTCAGGATTTTCGACGATTAAATCAAATTTTGAAGCATAAGTATAAAGTGTCTTTTCAGCTTCTAGGGCATTTAGGTTAAATTTGTCATGTAACCATTTTATGAAGTAGTTTTCACCAAATCTAAATTGCTCAATTTTCACGATTTTGTCGTTTTTACGTTGCGTAATAAATGTGGCGTTGCTTGATAAATGCACGTTGATGTAATCGCTGCCATTATCTTTTAAAAGTGAGTTTGAAATTTCAGCAAAGGAATAGATTTTGTTAATTACTAAGCCTAATTTTTCAAGTGCTTCACAAAGTTCATAGTATTTATCGTTTTCAACATAGGTAATTAGGGATTTGATTTTAACACGTTTTAATTCGCTAACATCATTTCAGTTATCGAACTTTTGTCAATAATTACTGTGTTTTGATATTGAATATTCTAAAGGAGTGATATTAATTGCAAAGTCTTCCTGATTTTTTTTGCTAAAATCACTGTCAATGCTTTTTAAAAATTCTCCAGTAGAATCTAGATTTTCATCACTGTCTGCTTGCTCGCTGTTCTTTTTAATATGGATAGTACTTTTTATAGCTTTTGTACGAGCATTTAAAAAATTATCCTTATAAACAACGTCAATTTTGTTTGGAGCAAATCCTAATTTTTCTTTGTGCAAGACAATAAATCGGCGTGCATTAGAAATTTCTTCATTTAAATTAGTGATATCTAGATAAAACTTTTCATCAATAATTTTAAAAGAGCAGGCTTCATCGGTTACATAAGTAACAAAGCGAATACTCGAAAGATCCACTTCAACAAAGCTTTTTGTCTCTCTTGTAAAATTCATAATTTGCTCCTTTCTTCAGTATTTTTACAATTTTTGTAGTACTCTCAGTTTGGCACTGCGAGCACGTTTATTTGTTTCAATTTCGTTTTTATCAGCTGTAAAACTTTTAACTTTATATTCTTTAACTTCCATTAACGGAAGTTTTGAATCATGTTTATTTTTGATTAATTTACCAAAAAAATCTTTGACAATTTTGTCCTCTTTTGAATGAAATGTAATCACCATTAACTTAGAGTTTTTTCGCATAAATTCTAAGCATGTTGGTAAAACTTTTTCTAAGACTTCAAATTCACGATTAACAGCAATCCTTAGTGCTTGAAAAACAGTTTTAGCAGGATTTTTTTCACGCAAAACTTTTGCAGGAAGGGCTTTTTTAATCACATCAACTAGTTCCATAGTTCTATATAAAGGTCTATTTTTAATAATGGCCTTCGCAATTACGTGGGGTAATTTTACATCAGCGTAGTTATTAAAGATCTTTAATAAATCTTGATAGTCTCAATGATTAATAATTTCTTGCGCAGTTAGTTGCGTATTTTGATCCATTCGCATGTCTAATAAGGCATCTTTGTTGTAACTAAATCCTCTTTGGGCATCATCTACATGAACGCTAGAAATACCTAGATCAAATAAAAAGTAATCAACTTCTGAAATTGCTAATTCTTCTAAATAAGTCTTCATATTTTCAAAGTTCGACTTAATCAAAGTGCTATTAGGGAATTTTTCTAAATGCTTTCGACTATTTTTTATCGCAAAGTCATCTTGATCAAAACCAATTAATTTCAAGTTAGGATTTTTTTCTAATATTGCTCTGGCGTGACCAGCATAACCTAAAGTGGCATCTACATAAAGTGCTTTTTTATCAGGCTCGATTTGTTCTAAAACTTGTTTTAACAAAACAGGTATGTGCAAATCCATGAATTATTCACTGCCTTTTTTATCATTACGATTAAAAATTGCAGTTGCTGCTTTAGCATAAGCTTCATCATTCATTTCATCGTCAAAGGAATCGTAGGCTTCTTTTGATCAAATCTCTACTTTGTTTCCAATTCCAACAAAAACAACGTCTTTTTTGATAGAGGTTTTTTCAACAATGTTGTTGGTCAATTTAATTCGACCAACTTTATCAACTGTAACTTCTTCAATTCTTTGATAAAAAGCACGTTTATATTTAATTGCTTCAATATCTCTTAAATCAATTAAGTCCAGTTTTTGTGACTCAGCATTAAAGTCTGCATCAGTTCACATTTCTAAGACATTATTAAAAGTTCTAAATAGAAAAAAACGAGACCCAAAATGGTCTTTAAACTTAGTTGGAATTGCAACCCTAAGGTTGTCATCCAAGGTGCGTTCAAAATTCCCGAAATTCCCCATTTTTTCCCCTATCTCTTCTATTTAACCACAAATTTGGACAAAGTTGTAAATTTTTTCGGCTTTTCAGTCAATTTTTTAGCTAAAAATGACTGATTAGTCAAGTTTTAGTTACTCTATTAATATAAATAGGGGTGATTAGTATTATCTTCAAGTTAGTTTGATGTCTTTTTTAGAAATAAAAAAGACACTTTTAATAAATTAAAAAACTAGTTTTTGCTCATAAGACTAATAATTAATAATGTTAAATTTGACTAGTAAAACCACTCATAAAAGCAGCAAAAATAAAATCAGAAAAAGTGCGTAATTTTTCTGATGAAAAAACGCTTTTTTCTGATATTATAAAAAAACGAACTTATACTTTTAGTTCAAGATTGTTGTCCCGTTAAACAACATTTTGCGACTTATTCGTAAATCCATAAAAGTAAATTCTAGGCAAATTTAAATTTATATATGAATATATTCAGGAGAAATCATGCGTCAAACAACTATTGTTAAGCACCTTGAAGTTGACAAAAAATGATATCTAATCGATGCTGAAGGGCAAGTATTAGGTCGTGTTGCAGCTCAAGTCGCAACAATCTTACGTGGAAAAAACAAACCTACTTTTACTCCAAATGTTGACATGGGAGACAATGTAGTAATTATTAATGCTGAAAAAATTGTTTTAACAGCAAATAAAGAAACTAAAAAAATGTACCACCGCCACTCAGGTTATAAAGGTGGTTTAACTTCTCAAACAGCGGCAGTTGTTAGAGAGAAAAAACCTTATGCTTTATTAGAATTAGCAATTAAAGGGATGTTACCTAAAACTGCTTTAGGTAGAAAACAATTTAAAAACTTATTTGTTTATGTTGGTCCAGAACACAAACAAGCAGCACAACAACCAGTGAAAATTGAGGTGAAATAATGGCTGATGTAATGTTTAGAGGGCTAGGAAGAAGAAAAGCTTCTGTTGCTCGTGTTATTTTAAAACCTGGTAGTGGTGCTTTCGTAGTTAATAACCGTGAAGCAAAAGAATACTTAAAAAGTGACATCTATATTAAAGATGCTTTACAACCTTTTGGAATTACTGACACAGTTAATAAATTTGACATTAAAGTAACCGTTAGAGGTGGAGGACTTTCAGGTCAAGCAGGTGCAATTCGTTTAGGAATTGCTCGAGCATTATTAGAAGTATCTGAAGATCACAGAAGAACATTGCGCCCTGAAGGGATGCTTACACAAAATTCAAAAGTTAAAGAACGTAAAAAACCTGGTTTACGTAAAGCTCGTAAAGCACGTCAGTTCTCAAAACGTTAGAAATTTTATTAAAAAATTTACCAGTTACTATATACTTTATAATTGGTAAATCATTTATGGGAGCGTAGCTCAGCTGGTTAGAGCACACGACTGATAATCGTGAGGTCGATGGTTCAAGTCCATTCGTTCCCACCATATATTAGAGACAATCAATTCCAAATAAAATGCAAAATAACCGTTATCGAAACGGTTATTTTTTAATTCACTATTTTTTAAAGATCACTATCAGTTAAAACAATATTTGAATCATTCATATTAAAATCAGTAATTTTGCCTTTTTCAACAGGTATTAAAAAAGATGTTGTTCTAGGTGATTCAGCAAGTAAGACTCCATTATTTTGATTACATGTGCGACAAAATTGTTCGTCTACAAAACCAGCTTTCATTTTAATTGTTTTATGTTCAATATCAATTTTATAATCTAATAATTCAATACCTGCTTCCGTTCTAGAAACAGTTAAGTAAGTAGAGACAAAATATTCTCAAAAATCTTAAACAAAAAGATAATCATGATCTTTTAAATTCAATTTTTCTTCAATTACTTTTTGATTAAAACTTTCAGATCAAGGTTTTAGTTTTTTAAGTTCATCACTTGTTAAGGTTGTACCTTCAACTCGTTCAAAATAAGAATTATATTTTTGTTCATCTTCGCTAGTTAATCTAAGTTGTTTTTCAAGGCTTTTTGTGTCTTTAACTAAGCTGATTGTTTTTAAGTAATTGGGAAAACCTTTTTGAATAGAAAAATCCCTGAATTCAGCTCAGTCTTTTTCTTCCCCATTTTCAGAAGACCATTCATGAATACCTTCATTATCATATTCTCATTTATCTTTCTTAATAGATGTATTGAAGTATTGACTTTCATCACCAGTATTGCTTGGTCCATATTTTTGGTATGATCAATATCAATCACTAAAAGAAAAATAATAATTATAACCTACAATATTTAGTTGTACATAACTTTTGTCATTTGATATTTTCTTGCTATAAACTTCAGCAGTATCACCGACATATTGCATGTCTCGCATCTCTGCTCAAAAATTACATGAAACTAATAAGGAAGTCTCAGCAATAGTTAATGGCAATATAGTTAAGGTTAAAAGTTTCAATTTATTAAGTTTTTCATTTTAATTTCTCCTGATTAATGAATAATTTAAATGATTATTCATCGCTCATTTCATTTGTTATTATGACTGAGTACACAATTTAACATTGATATTAAAATTAGTAAAGAATATGTAAATCATATTAATAATAGTTTAAGTTCATTTGATTTTGTTTAAACATGATAACTCCACTTTTTTATATCAAATTTACATAATTAAATTATAAATGATTAATATAGACAGTGTTTGTAATTAAAATATAAAACTTTTGTCAAATTTATTGAAATTTTTAATAAGGAACCAAAAAAAATGCTAGATTGCTATTATTTAAATATGCTACTCATAATAATAAATAAAATTCAGGCTACAAAAACAAAAAACTAAAATATGGTTTGTAAATATTTTTTTGTTAATAAATGATTTTATTTTTAACTAAACATTCTTTTTTAGTAATAAAATTAATCAAAAAGTTGTTTTTATGCTCTTATACACCTAAAAAAGTAATTTTTTAAATAAATTTAAAATTTTCAGTTTGATATGAAAAAAATTAAACTTTTTCAATTATTTTTTAATTTTTTTGTAAAAGTTGTAAGATTTTTATATATAGAAATTTACTTTTTTAAAGTAATGGTTAGGAATATTATGTCAAATTTACCCGAAAAAATGAAGGCTTTAGTCTGGAAAGGTAATGGTGAAGTTAAATTAATTGATAAAGATACGCCCAAATTAATTAAAGACTCAGATGCTATTGTGCATATGGAAACTACCACAATTTGTGGTACTGATTTAGGTATCAAACACGATAAAATACCTTACATGGATAAAGGCACAACCTTAGGTCATGAAGGTGTTGGAACAATTGTTAAAGTTGGAGTTGATGTTAAAGACCTTAAAGTTGGTGATCGAGTTATAGTTTCAGCTGTTAGCACTTGTGGAATTTGTGATAATTGTAAAAAAAATCTACAAGCTCACTGTACAAATGGTGGTGGTTGAATCTTTGGTTACAAAATCGATGGTACTTTAGCTGAATATGTCAGAGTACCTTTTGCTGATCATTCATTAATTAAACTAGATAATGATATAACTGTTGATCAAGCTATTTTTACTTCAGATATTTTACCTACAGGTTATGAAATTGGTGTCTTAAAAGCAAATATTAAACCAACTGATTCAGTTTTAATAGTTGGTGCAGGTGCAGTAGGAACTGCAGCCTTATTAACTGCATTAACTTTTAATCCAAAAATGGTAATAGTTGCTGATATTAATGATGATCGCTTAGAACTTTCTAAAAAATCAGGAGCAACTCACGTAGTTAATAGCCGTGATGCTTCTAAAGCTGCTGAAGAAATTTATATGTTAACTAATGGTCAAGGAGTAGATGTAGCAATTGAAGCTGTAGGTTATCCTGCAACCTTTGATCTAGCACAAGTAACTATTGCAGTTGGTGGACACATTTCAGTAGTTGGAGTACACGGTAAACCTGTACCATTTAATTTAAATAACTTATGAATTAAAAATATTACTGTTTCAACAGGATTAGTAAGTGCTAATACAACAGTTGATTTACTAAGTAAAATTAAATCAGGTAAAATCTCAACCGAATTATTATCAAAACCTGAACACCGTAATTTTAAACTAAGCAAAATAGATCAACCAAATGAAGCATTTGATATTTTTGAAAATGCTGAAAAACATCACGCCATGAAGGTTATTATCAGAAACGATATCGAAAGATAACTTTAACTTTTAAATTAAACTGAATAAAAAACTAAGCATTCAATTTTAGAAATTGAAACTAATAAATAATTAAAATTAGTCACTCAAATTTATTTGGGTGATTTTCTTTTGCTTCCGAAAAATTTTAGAAAATACCTAAATAATTTATTTCCTAAAATATGAACTTTTTGAAGAAGATACCAAAGCGATATCAAAAAAATTTTTAAAAGCCACGATAAAAAAATTAATTACTTTTTTCAATTTTTTTATTTTTTATTCACAAAAAAATTAAAAATAACAAAAAATTGGTTTTTGATTAATTTTTAGTCAAAAAACCAATTTTTTGACTAATAATAAGAAAGTGACAATACAAATATTTTTTTAATGTTTTTTCCTAAATATTTTTTAAAAAAATCTTGGAAAAAAAATTAATTCAATAATATTTTTATGTTTAATTAAACATCAAATTTAAGAGAAGAGATTTCCAAAAAAATAAGAAAGGTATTAATAAATCAATATGAAAATTAAAAGACGAAGACTTTTAATTGCACTTTCAGGATCTTTAATAGTTTCAGCAAGTGCTTTAATTGCAACTGCATGTGCAGTAAATCAAGATAATGGAGACAACTCAGGTTCAACTGAATTACCACCAGTAAATCAAGATAAAACAGACCAACAAAAAGCAGCTGAACAAAAAGCAGCTGAACAAAAAGCAGCTGAACAAAAAGCAGCTGAACAAAAAGCAGCTGAACAAAAAGCAGCTGATAAAGATAATCTTAATAACAACCTACTGACAAGTCCTGATTCAAGAATTAAGTTAGATAAACTTAATTTACTTGCTCTTGGTGATTCAGTTGCTGCAGGTTTTAACGGAGAATACGGTTATCAATTATCAGGTGATTCTAAAAACGCAGGACTAAGTTATATTGATTTCTTAGCTAATTTTGTTAAATCAGTTGATGAAACAAAATTAGAATCATATGATAACTATGCCTTAACTGGGTCAACTTTAAAAAATTGATTATATCTTTTAAATAGTGATGATCAAAGTCAATCTAATCAAAATAGCTTCAATTTTTTGCGTTCTTTAGACTCTAAAGAAGATAATCCTTTTAAAGATTCTGTAAAAGAAAAATTTGGATCATTTAGTAAAGATGATTTAAATAAATTATATGAAAAAATTAAATCTGCTAATTTAATTACAATTAATTTAGGAGCAAATGATTATTTAAATGCACTTAAAAATTTATTCCCAATGATTTTTAGCGGAAAAGTAGGTTTTAGTTTATTAACCGATATTAATAAAATAACTGCAGTAATTCAAAGTGATATTAATAAAGTAAGCGAACTAATTAAAAAGATGAATCCAAATGCACAAGTTGTATTTTTATCTTATCCAATGCCATTATTAAGACTAACTGATACATTAAATGAAATCATAAAAACTAAAATCAGTTTCTTTGATGATCCTGCTGATTTAATTTTGGGATTCTTAAATAACGCAATTAAAAGTGCAGTTACAAAATTAAGAGTAGATAATAAAAACGTTAGCTTTATAGATGTTTATGATAAAGATGATTGAGCAAAAAATAGTGATACTTTCGCACCAACAATTTTTGATATTCACCCTGGTACAATTGGTTATAAAAAAATTGCTCAAGACTTATTTTTGAAATTATTTTTAAAGCAAAATAATCAAAAAGAATTATCTAATTTAATTTCTAATTGAGACAAGATTTATTTTACAAATGATGAAAATAAATTTAATAAACTAAATCTTTTTAATCAAAAATATTCCGATCGTGAACTAGTCCAAAAAGTTTATGGAACAAGTGAAAAAGATATTCTATTAAAATTAGATGAACTACAAATTAAATTTAAAAATGTTAAACATTCATCTATGAAAGATGTTGTTTCTTCTTATGTGAATTCTAATAAAACTGAAGTAAAAATGCTTGTCAAAACAATGTTTTCACAAGTCGCATCTTTTGGTTTTCCACTGGATTTATCTTCGTTACTAAATTTCATAAATGATGATCAAAATTTTGACTGAATAGTTGATTCATTAATTAATTCTGAAGTCATAACAAATCTATTATTTAATTTACAAAACGCCGTAAATACCGATGATTTAGATCAAAATGGAATAGCAGGAACACAAAAAATTACACTTGCAATTCTAAAAGATCAATTTGTAAAAATGTTATCAAAAGATGATGCAATTTTACCTTTTATTAATACCTTAGTTTTGGGATTAAAAACTAAAACAGATCAGCAAAAATCATCTATTAAAAAAGTTGTTTCTGATTTTCTAAAAACAACTTTTGAAAACGATCAAATGGGTACACTACTTTTCAAATTAGTGGAACAATTAAAATTACCTTTAGAAATTAGTGAAACATCTTTTAAGGGAGTTTTAAAAAATCAAAACTTACTAGATTTAATAAATTTAGCAGTTAATGATTTCTTAGAAAATAGTGATCAATATGTTTCGCTTGCATCATTAAATCAATTTCTTTCTAAATTAATTTCTAGATTAAAAGATAAACAAGAATTCATAGATTTAATAAAAAAGTTATTTAGGCTTCTTTTAAAAGACGAATCATTTAAAACATCAATTACCACTAAAGTTATAGAAGAAGCCGAATTAAAAATTAAACCTGAAGATAATAATTTCAAACTGTTTAAAGATAGTTTGGCAAATGTAGTTGATGGCTTTTTAACTAAAGATATTTTTGATGTTTTGATAAAAGGTGTTTTATCAAAAATTGATTTAACTAATTTAAATCAAATAACTAATCTTCCTTTTGCAGATTTAATTAAATCTAAAATCTTTAATTTAGATGGAATGTTATTTACTCTAAATTTAATTAAAGAAGACAATAATTTTGACATTCATTCGTTTGCAAGTTTAGTTAATATTTTCTTTGAAACTTCAGATACAGAAACAAGTAGTTTATATAGAGAACTCTTTGAAAAAAATTATTCATCTAGTTCAGAATCAAAAATTGGCTTTGGTTGAGATATATTTGGAAAATTAAAGGAAGTAATAAGTGAATTCTCAGTTTTACTTGCTAGTGAATATTTTAAAGAGAGTAATTCTGAAATAAAAGATGTTTACAAAAAAGCAATGTACAGACTTGAAATAACTTTCTATACTTTTGCAACAAAATATCTTGGTGCATGATTTGCATGATCTACAGCATATGATTTTATAAATGTTTGACTGAGAGGTGCAGAAGAATCTGAATCTTACAGACTACAAGAATTAACAATGGGTGCAAAAGCAGATAAAAAAATGTGACAAGTTGGAAGTCCTTCATATGCAACTTATCATATTTATGATAAATGGTATCCTAAGTATGCTAAAGATTTAAAAGAATCACTAGTAAAAGGTTACTGAAAAGATTTAAAATAATTAGATCCCAAACGGGATCTTTTTTATAAATTTATGCTACTAAAATTGATAAAAAACAAAATATTAAAATTGAAAAATTATATTAATAAATGCGTTGCTTTTATATAATAAATTTATGAATAAATTCACGAAGATCCTAGCCAGAATTTTAAATTTTCTAACTTTTGGAAAATTAAGAAAAAAGGCACTTGAAACTAACACCTATCAACTAGATGTAAACGTTAAAACATCATTTGAATATCAAGAACTACTAGATAATCTAGGTGGTAAAGATAATTTAATTAATGCTGAAGCATCTTTATCAAAAATAAAGTTTTATTTAAAAGATAAAAAACTTGTTAACCTAGAGCAAATCAAAAAATATCCAGATGTAACTGGAACATTAGAAAGCAGCAACGCAGTCACAATCATTATCGGAAATGCTGCAAGAGTGATTACACAAAAAATAAATGAGGAATTAAACAATGGAAATAATTAAAAAAGATGAATTACTAGAAATTTTAAATACTAAAAATTTAACCAAAGAAAAACTGGATCGTTATCGCATTATTTTAGATAACTTACTAGATATTAGTCCAAATGATCCTTCAATTACAACAACTATTAATGACAAAACTTATTTTGATCTAAGCAAAAAACTAGATGCAAAATCATTATTGAAAATTATCAATAATGAAAACTTTTCAATTCGTTTAGATATAAACGAATTTCAACAAATTATTGAAGAACTAAAACTTGCCTCAACCGTTGAAGAAGTTTTAGAAATTTCTAAAAAACACAGTTTAGAAATTTCTTCAAACAAATTTAAAGAATTAAGTGTTGATTTTAAAAAGACTTTAGAAAAAATTATTGATAATGTTGAATCACAATCACAAAAATCACTAGTTAATTGAAAAGTATTTTTAAATGAAGCAACATCAATTAATAGTGAAAATAACATTTGACCAATGCATATTGGGTTCTTATTTGTTAGCGTTAATATTGATGGAAAAAGTATTTTTGCACCGTTATTTTTAAAAGAAGTAACCATTCAAATTGCTAACTCAGTTGCTACTTTAAAATCAAATGGCGAATTAAAAGTTAATGAAAAATTACTTTGATTATTAAATAATTCATCATTTGCTTTATCAGTTGATTTTCCTTTTGCAACTGATTCAATCGGAGCATTTATTAATAAAGTTTCAACAGTTTGACAAAATATTTACAACGTAAATATCGACTTATTAGCAGAAATTCAAAAACCAGAAAATAACACAAGTGAAAAAATTACTTTTCATAATGGAATGATTTTAGGACTATATCAACCTCTTGGTGGTTATGCTAGAAATCGCATGGTTGAGATTATTAAAAGAAATGATATCGACAATATCTTTAAAGTTGAATTTAATAAAAATATCAACCGAGAAATTGTAACTAATTCAATTTTTAAGAAAAATTTTGGATTTTATAGAATTGTTGCAACTAACTATTCTCAAGATAAAGCAGTAGTCAGCGCTTTAAATCAAGACACAATTATTTGAGGTCCTCCTGGTACTGGTAAAAGCCAAACTATTGTAAATATTTTGGCCAATATTTTAGCTTATGAAAAAACTGCATTAGTAGTAAGTGAGAAAAAAGCAGCTTTAGAAGTTATCAAAAACCGTATTGCAAAACTAAGTAAATTCGGACTATTTATTCTTAATGATAAAAATATGAAGAAGTCTCATTTTTATGAACCTATTAAAGAATATGTTGAATTTTTAGAAAATTTTAATGGTTCTCAAACATATGAACCTACTGCGATCATGAGCGATGATGTTAAAGAATATGTAAGATTACTTCGTGAATTATTGCAATATGAAAAACATAATGAATTATTCTTTTTAATTGCTAAATTAAAAGAATATCAAGCAAGAATTGATCTGAAATTATTAAGTGATATTAATGCTCTAGATGAAAATCAAAGATACCCTATGAAATTATTTGATGATAATTTTGAAAAAGAATTTTTAAAATTAAATCATTCAAATATTATTTTATCTAAGTTAAATTTAACTGAAAAGCAAAAAAAATTAAATAACTTAATAAGTTTTTTAAAAGAAAATTTTCCTAATTTTAGTGGTGATTTAAACTACCTAATTCCTCTTGTAAAATCACATGATTTTAAATGATTTGAGCATTTAATTTTAATCGAAAATTTAAATACTAAAATTGATTCATTTACTTACACAGATGATATTTTAGAGAATATGATTGCAGCCAAAATTGCTTCAAAAATTGAAAGTTTAGATCATGAATCAGATATATATAAAAAATACCATGCCTTTTCTTCTGCTGCAAAATTAGGAAATATGGTTCCTCATAAATTTATAAAAGAACACTTAGAAATTATTAAATTATTATTTCCTATTATCATCACAACACCTGATACAGATTTATCGGGATGAGAAAAAAATGAATTTGATTATGCAATCGTTGATGAAGCATCACAGATCTTTATTGAAAAAGGTTTACCTATTTTATATTTAGCTAAAACTAAAATTTTAGCAGGTGATGATAAGCAAATGAAACCTACAAGATGATTCTCTGTAAGAAGTAACGATGAATCGGCTTTTGGAAATGTTGATTCTTTATTAGATTATGCTTTATCTTATGGAGTGCACACCATTTTATTAAATAAAAACTATCGCTCACGCTCTGCTGCTTTAATGACTTTTAGTTCAAAACATTTTTATAAATCACAGCTAGATGTTATTGATGATTTTGAAGTTATTGGCAAAAAATCAATTGATGTATTAGAAGTAAATGGTAAATGGGAGGATGGAGTTAATACTGTTGAAATTGAATCTGTACTTGAATTAACTGTCGAAAACCACGAGAAATACGAGAAAATCATCATTTTAGCTTTCAATACAAAACAATTAAATGAAATCACAAATCGGATTTTTTCATCATATCCACAATTAGAAAAAAAATTAAATGATGATCAATTACTACTAAGAAATATTGAAAATATTCAAGGTGATGAAGCTGACTTAATTATTGCAACTTTAGTTTATGATGCAACTAGTAAAGTGCATTCTACCTATGTTGGTAGACCTGGTGGTGCTAACGCCTTAAACGTTGCCATTTCACGGGCTCGTGAAAAAATGATTGTTGTTAAAACAATCAAAGCAGATGATTTAAATAACGTTCAAAATAATGAAGATGTTTCCTTATTTAAAGTCTGATTAAAATTCTTAGAATTATCTTCTGAAGAAAAGAAAAATTATTTACAAACATCACTTGATGAAAATAAAGACTTAAAACATATCAAAAAAAGTGCTTATGAATTTGGTCAGAGATTTCCTGAATTAAATACTAAATTAAATTTTTCTCTAGGTACATTAACTGCTGATTTAGCCCTTTTTAATGCTTCAGATAAATTAGACAGAATGATCATGTTTGATGATTTTGATTATGCTCTGCCTGGTTCAACTTATGAAGACTATATTATTTTTCAAGATAAAATAAATTTTCTTAGAGCTAAAAAATATCCAGTTGAAATCATTACGCCATTAGTAAATTTAAATCGTTGAAAAGAAGATTTCACCCATACTGCTCATAAGATAATTGAAGTAACTTCAGATAACTTACATAAGCTAAATGAAGTTAAAATTACTGAAGAAGAAATTCTTTCTTCAGGAGAGAAAGATCTAATCGAATAAGTTATTTTTACAGCAAACTTTTTACAAATTAGTTTTTGTAAAAAGTTTTTTATTTCTGTGTAATTTTTCTAAATAAAAATATAATTAAGAGAATATGGCTATTAGAGTTAACAAGTGAGTACGAAACTCATATATCTTCGTTGTTGTAACGTCAGTTCTGGCAATTACTTATTTTATCTTACAAGTAGTCTTTATAGATATTAAAGAGATTTATCCTTTTAATGTCTTACAGATCAAAAGTTATACTGCAAGTGAGAATTATATTATTAATCAGTTTTTTATCTATGGCTTAACAGTTTCATTGGTGATCTTGATGCTTTATTATCTGATCTTCTATTTTTATATTTTACCTAGAAGAACCTATACGATTGTATCAAGAACTTTTGCAGCTTATTTTGCTATTTTAGCTTTCTTTATTAACCTTGAGTTTTTATTCCAACTTTATTATAGTGATTGAACTTTTTTACAAGCACTTGTGAATGAAAATTCAGATGTTTATGCAACATTTATTAATATTAATTATGTCAATTACTTAATTCGCCTTGGTATTTATTTAGGAGTAGCAGTTGTTATAACGATAATTTGATTTTCACTTGTTTACTATTACTATAAACGTAAAAATAGAAAATTTGTTGAGTGAAAACGTGCTCAAGCACAACAACAATCATCTAATTCAGAAAATTATGAACAAATGCAGTAAAAATATTTTCGCTTTTAATAATTAATTTCTCTTGTTTTTACAGGAGAAATTTTTATACGACTAATTTTGTTTCAAAATTCTTATTTTTTTAAAAAGTTTTTTGTTAAAAGTGAATATATTTTGGTCTGCAAAGAAAATTTTATAATAAATTTTAATAAACCATTTAAAATGATAGACTATTTTTAATATATGGAAAATACTGGAATTTTTTCACAAATAGTGTTTTTAACAATAATTTTCAAATAATAAATTTATAGATATGTTATATTATTTCTGCAAATTGAATACCTAAAAGCAATAACTACAAATATATTGTAATAAACCTTCAATTAGAGAGTTTATTTTTTTAAAACCTTCATTTTAAGGAAATTTTAGTGCTTTTTAAAGGAGAAATTCTTCATAAATTATTATAGGTTAAAGAAAAGAATGTCTTTAGAATTTCTAGAGACTTTTTTATCTTCGAAAAT
>NZ_NQNY01000017.1 GCF_002276225.1 Mycoplasmopsis agassizii
CTTGTTTGTATTTCATATTACTTATATTATAAAAAATAACTACAACCTTTCTGTTGCAGTTATTAGGCCGATGCGGGCTCCTATTTTTTATAAAATAGGAGTTTTTTTATAAATAAGTATTTTTTTAACAAATTAACTATTTAAATATTAATTAATAAATGTATTTTGTTTTTCGCTTTTTGTATTAAAATTTAAAAATATGATTAAAGTTCAGGATCTATACTTCGCCTATGGTGAATCGGAGAAAAATGCCATTGATGGTATGAGTTTTGAAATTCCTCGTGGTAAATATATTGCCATTTTAGGACATAACGGTAGTGGTAAAAGTACTTTTGGTAAATTACTAGTTGCACTCTATCGAGCTAAAAGTGGCACTATAATAATCGATGGTATTGAAGTGCGCTCATCTACTAAAGACCAAATTCACGAAAAGGTTGGAATTGTTTTTCAAAACCCTGATAACCAGTTTATCGGTGGCACTGTTGAAGATGATATTGCTTTTGGTTTAGAAAACAAAAAAATTGATTCAAAGAAAATCAATGACACCATTATTGAATTAAGCCGTAAAGTAGGTATGTTTGAATATTTAGAAAGAGAACCTGTTTCTCTTTCTGGAGGACAAAAGCAGCGTGTTGCAATTGCTTCTGTTTTAGCATTAAACCCTGAAGTAATCATTTTTGATGAAATCACATCAATGCTTGATCCAAAAGGTAAATCTGATGTTTTAAAACTGATTAAAGAAATTCAACAAGAAAGATTAAAAACCTTAATTTCAATCACTCACGATATGGATGAAGCTATTCAAGCAGATTTATTGCTAGTGTTTTCAGGTGGTAAATTAGTAGCATCGGGCTCACCTGCAGAGATTTTAAATAATAAAAAAATTATTGAACTAGCAAAAATTGATTCACCCTTTATTTACAAAGTAAGTGACCAATTACATGGAATTGAACCAACATATGATCAAGATCAATTAGTAGAGGAATTATGCAAATTATTGTAAAAAGTATTTCACATATTTTCAATAAAAACACGCCCTTAGAATATCGTGCTTTATATGATTCTTCTTGCAACATTAATCAAGGAGAATATGTAGCAATTATTGGTCAAACAGGTAGTGGTAAAACTACTTTTATTGAGCATTTAAATTCTTTACTAACGCCAGAAACTGGAAGTATTAACTGAATTTTTGAACATGAATATCGTAAAAAAAAGAATTTAATTCTAGGTGGATCTAAGAGTCCAAAAAATGATGTTGCTCCATTAATTGATTCTAAAAATGTAACTTTACAAAAACAAAAGTTTCGTAAGAAATTCAAAGAATCAAAAATGATCAGGCAACATGTTGGAGTTGTTTTTCAATTTGCTGAATATCAACTTTTTGAGTCAACAATTGAAAAAGATATTATGTTCGGACCTCTTGCTTATGGCGTGCCTAAAGAAGAAGCTAAAAGAAGAGCAAAAATTTATTTAGAAAAAGTAGGACTTCCTGAAGATTATTTACATAAGAATCCACTTGCACTGAGTGGTGGACAAAAACGACGTGTTGCTTTAGCAGGAATTTTAGCAATTGAACCTGATGTTCTAATTTTGGATGAACCTACTGCTGGTTTAGATCCTGCAGGAGTCAGAGAAATTTTAAGTATCTTTGATAAATTGAATGAAGAAGGAAAAACAATTATCATGGTAACACATGACATGAATAATGTGCTTGAAAGAAGTCATCGAACAATTGTTTTTTCAAATGGTCAAATCGTGCGTGATGATGCAACTGTGAGAATTTTAAATGATGAAGTTTTCCTAAAAATGAATAATTTAATTGCACCTCAAATCATTGCTTTAATTAACAGAATTAAAGAAAAAAAACCTTATCTTAATTTTCCTGAGATAACTAAAATTGAACAACTAACTGATTTTTTAAATAAGAAAATTAAAGATAAAAAAGGAGAGACAAATGAATAGTGTTTTCGGGCGTTATTTACCAATTAATACTCCTTTACATTTCATTGATGCAAGGTTAAAAATTTTATTAACTGCAGTTTCAATTGCGATGGTTTTTTTGAGTAATTACTTAGTCTCTTCTTTGTTATTTTTATTTTTTGTTATGGCTGTATATTACATGACAACTAAAAGATGAAAAAGTTTTTTTAGAATTTTAATTACTCCAGTTTTAGTTTCGCTATTTGTCTTTTTACTAAACATGTTCACGGCTCAACCAATTACCGATCCTAATAATGCAGGAATACCATATAATGGCTTTCCTAACTGAGTTAAAGAAGGTGGTGGTGATTCAGGTAATTTTAGGGTTACGATCACCTACAACATGGTTATGGAATTTGCTGCTTTAGTAATTCGTATTTATACAATTATTTTAATCACAAGTTTATTAACTTTAACTACTAAACAAATCTTTCTAGCAAAGGCAATTGAGTTTTGAATTTATCCTTTAAAATTCTTATTCATACCTGTTGAAATTATCTCAATGATAATTTCAATTGCCCTTAGATTTATCCCTACTTTACTAGAAGAAGCACGCCGTATTATGAAGGCTCAAGCTTCTCGTGGAGTCGACTTTAAAAACGGGAAACTACGTGAAAAAGCTAAAAGTACAATTGTTTTAATTATTCCTTTATTTGTTACAAGTTTTAATAAAGCAGAAGATTTAGCATTTGCTATGGAAACTCGTGGTTATGATCCTTATAAGGCTCGTTCTAAATATCGCCGTTTATCATTTAAATGATATGACTATTTAACCTTCTTATTTTTCATGGCTTTTTTAGCTTATTTTATTGTTTTCAAAATTGAACCAATTGCTACTCAAGTAAGTGTGTCAAATAGTGGATTTTGACATAACTATATCAGTTTTGATTATTCATTAAGTGGCTTTGTTGCAAGGTAAATAATGAGTGAACAAGAAAAAGATATTTTAAAAAAAATAATAAAAATTAATGATGATGTTTTGAAATGAGATCATCATTATTTTAATTTAGATGAATCTTTAGTACCTGATGAAGTTTATGATTACAATCTTTGAGAACTTCATAATTTAAAATATAAATATCCATATCTTTTTAAGGATTTAGAAAATGATGCAACCAATAATGTTGGTTCTTCTTTATTAGAAAGTAATTTTAAAAAGGTAAAACATACTAAAGAAATGGTGTCTTTAAAAAAGGCACATAGTTTAGAAGAAGTGCAAGATTTTCTTGACAAAATAAGTAAAGTAGATCCTGAATTTAAAATTGTTGTGCAGCCTAAAATAGATGGATTATCAATTTCTATTAAATATGAAAATGGTTATTTAAAACAAGCCTTAACAAGGGGTGATGGAAAAACTGGCGAAGATGTTACTCAAAATATTAGAATGATTGATAACGTACCTAAAAAAATAAGTTATATAGGTAATCTAGAAGTTAGAGGCGAAGTTTATATGCCTCTAGATATTTTTAATAAACTAAATGAAGTAGATAATTTAAATTTTGCAAACCCCCGCAATGCAGCTAGTGGTGCTTTAAGACAAAAAAATTCTCTAGTAACTAAAAGTAGAAACCTAAGTGTTTTTTTATATGAAATAGTTGATGCAAAAAAATTAGGTTTAACTAGTTATGAGCAAGTAAATATTTTCTTACAAGAAAATAATTTTGTCACTCCTGAAATTAAATTATTTAATTTTAATGAAGTTGAAAAATTAAAAAATTATTTAAAAGATTTTAAAGTTGAAGAAGTAGGTAATTTCCAAATTGATGGAATAGTTTTAAAATTAAACGACTTAAATAAGTATTCATCATTAGGTCAAACTGCTAAATTTATTCATGCAATGATTGCCTATAAATTCGAAGCAGAAACAGTTATTACAAAACTATTAAATATCTTCGCAACAGTCGGTAGAACAGGCGCAATCACTTATAATGCAGTTTTAGAACCTGTGCAACTTGATGGCACAACTGTATCAGCTTCTACGCTTCATAATCATGATTATATTAAGCAATTAAATATTAATATCAATGATGATGTAGTTGTGATCAAAGCAGGACAAATTATTCCTAAAGTTTTATCTCTAGCAAAAGAAAAAGATCATATTGATTATTTTCCAATAATCAATAATTGCCCTTCATGTAATTTTGATTTAGTTATTCAAGAAGGTTTTGTAGATCAATTTTGTGTTAACCCAAATTGTCCAGAAGTCAACTTAAGAAAACTAATTTATTTTGTTTCTAAAGATGCAATGAATATCAATAGTTTAGGTGAAAAGAAATTAAGATTTCTTAGAGATAAAGGTTTAACAAGTAATATTAAAAGTCTATATCTTTTAAAAGAACATAGAGATCAAATTCTAGAATTTAATGGTTACAGTGAAAAAAGTGTCGACACTTTTTTAAAGGAAATTGAAGATTCAAAAAAGAATGGAATTTCAAGAATAATTATTTCATTAGGGATTAGAAATCTAGGAGTTGTTTCTGCAATAGATTTAATTGATTTTCTGAAAGAAAATGGAGTAAATAGTTTTAATGATTTACTAAATTTTAATTATGAAAGAATTTTAGAGATGAAAAATTTTGGTCCAATAGTTACCTCATCATTAAAAAGTTTTTTTGAAAGTGAAGATACAAAAGATCTGTTGAATTTTTTTGCAACAGAAAATTTTGATTTTTATATTAAAGAAGAAAAAACAGATAAATTAAATAATCAAACTTTTGTAATTACTGGTACACTTTCACACCCTAGAAAATATTTTGAAAATCTAATTAAAGAAAATGGTGGTAAAAATTTAAGTTCAATAACAAAGGATTTAAATTATTTAATTGCTGGTGAAAATGCAGGTTCAAAATTAGAAAATGCAAAAAGTAAAGGTGTTAAAATAATAAGTGAAAAAGATTTTTTAGAAATGATAAATTAAAATGTTGAACAGAAAATTTAAAGATGATATTTTAAGTATAGAAACAAGATTTGATATTTTAAAAAATCAAGTCTCTTTTTTTACTAGTCTTGAAGAAACTAAAATCAAAAAAATTTTCGAGATCATTAAAAATAAAAAATCAATTAAATTTAATTCAAACAATAAAATATTAATTTCTCATTTCAATACAAATAAATCTAATCATGCACTTCATATAATAAAAGAAACTTTAAAAGAATCTTTTAATATTTATAATGTCAAAGAAGAAATAATTTATGATGAATTTAATTTATTAAAAAGAGCTAATTTAGAATATTTTGATTTTGCAATATCTATTGAAAAAGATATCAACAATGAAAGAATTATTCTTAAATTTTTTGATTCTAATTTTAATAAAATAGACATTTTAACAGGCGAATCATTTAAAGATATTGACTTAAGTTTAACTACTAAAAAAGTAGAAAATATTTTCTTTGATAAATCAAATTATTTTTTTATAAACACAATAAGAGAATTTGAACTTTTTAAAAATTACAATAATTTATTCGAAGATTTCAATGATAGTGTGGTTCATAAAAATTCATGAAAATATAAAAATGATTTGAAACAAAGTAATAAATCTATTAGAAATAAATATTTACAAGCTTGATTAAAAATTAAAAGTAATCAAGAAAATATTTTTTTAGTTTCTAAATCAAATATTTCATTTCTATATAAAAAAAACAATAGAAAAATGCAGTCATATAATATAAATGAATTATTTTTATTATGACTTGTTTATTTAAAGGAAACAAATAAAGACAACGAATATTTTTTTAATTTTTCTTATTCAGTTTCGAATGAAATAATTAATTTTTGTAAAGCTAATAAAATTAATTATGAAAAATCTTTTTACAAAAATCCACAAGATAAAAACACAGTTTTTTTTAATGGTGTTGATCAATTAATATTTGATAATGATGAATCAAAAAATTTAGTTTTACAATCACAAAACTTTTTATTAATGATTAATCATTTTAAAAATTTAAACACAACCTTGTTTTCTGTTCTATCAAAATTAAAGAATATATATAAATCAAATTTATATCTTAATCAAATAATAAATATTGAATTTGGTTTTGAAAATTTTTTAATAGACAATCTAGAAGAAGAAAAAACTATATTGGATAAAAAAATTGTTTTTTCTAGAAAACAGTCTATTTTTAGCAGCACATACAGGCAATATTTTTTAGAAGACAAAACATGATTTACTATTTATTTTGATAACAATCAACCTTATGAAATTAACTTAATTACACAAGATTCTGAACAAAGCAAAAATCTAGCAAGCCAAATTAAAAAAGGCGTACTAGATAAAATTCCTAGTACAACAGATTTTAAAATTAACTTTTGAAATATTGCAAAATATTTAATTTTAATTTCTATAGTAGTTATTTTATTTGCTGTAATTTTTTCTAAGTTTTATCAAAGTTTTTCTGACAGTAATATTTTTCAAAGTGTATTTGAAATGGGTAAAAATATCAATCCTTTATTTTTATTAATATTATGGGGAAGCACATTCACATTTTTTATTTTTCAAGCATTATTAAGATATAGACTTTTAAGGAAGCAAAAAATATATGTCAAATACCGGCATATGTTTATGATTGCTTGAATGAGTTTTTTTGTTTCTTTTATTACACCTTTACAAATCGGCGGCGATCTTTTAGCTATTTGATTTTTAAGAAGAAGGGGTATACCTTTTTCAAAATTAGCAGCAACTTTTGTTTCTGCTTCTTTAATTTATCAACTAGCTTTATTTGTCAATATATTATTGTTTTTTAGTTTTGGACATAATTTTTATTTCCTTTTATTTAATACAAATCAAACTGTTTTTTACTTTTTTTTAATCAGTAGTTTAGTAACTATTGTAGTTGTTGCTTTTGCTTTAATTTTGACCATTTCTACTAAGATACAAAAACTAATTAGTAAAACATTACTTTATATAGTTATTAGAATTCCTTTTTTTCAAATTCAAGACCATAACTATTTTGATCTAAGAGTTAATGATTCGTTAGAATCATTAAGAAGTAGTATTAAGTTTTTATGAAATAAACCATTACTAATTTTAGAAATGCTAGCATATGAAATTATTCCAAGATTTTTTGTTGGTATTTCGGTAGTTAATTTAATGCTTGGTATTGTCAATACAGATTTAAATTTAGGTCTTCATCCTTATTTATTGCAAATAGTTGCTGCAAATACAATTTACACAACTAACTCTTTATCAATTTCACCAGGCGGCAGTGGAACTCAAGAACTTTTAACAGTTTTAATTAATAGTACCATTTTTAAAGGTGCTAATTTAACAGATGCAAATAATAATGCAGCACATAGTGATTTAATTAATAAGGTATTTAACTTATGACCGATTTTAATTGCGGGTTTTGGCTTATTAATCACAACTTTAATAGGTGAAAAAAGATTGCAAACGATTTGAAGAAAAAATCGTGATTCTTCTTTAAAGAAAACTAATGAGTTTTTTATCAGTCATTATTATCGCTATGCAACGATTTTTTGAATCATAGCAATTGCAATTTTTATTTTGACAATTTTTCTATTGCTTTTATTGTAATTTTATTCATGTTTCAAAAATATGGTATAACCTAGATAATGCAAGAAAATAAATTAGTAATTGTTGAGTCACCAAATAAGATCAAAGCTATTAAAAAATACCTTGGTGATGGTTATGAAGTGATGGCAAGTGTTGGTCATGTGGTTGAACTATCAAAAAGTGGTAAATACCAACTAGGTATCGATTTAGAAAAATGAGAACCTAAGTATGTAATTGCTGAAGATAAGAAAAAAATTGTTGATGCCTTAATCAAATCAAGTAAAGCTGCTTCAAAAGTAATCATTGCAACTGACCCTGACCGTGAAGGAGAAGCAATTGGTCAAAATTTAGTTGAAATTTTGAATGTAGAAGATAAACACACTCGTGTTAAATATAACGAAATAACTAAGCAAGCAATTCAAACTGCTTTTGCAAATGAAACTGAAATTGATAAAAATTTAGTACAAGCACAAAAAGTTAGAAGAATGCTTGATCGTATCATTGGCTTTCGTTTATCAAAGTTAATGCGTTCTAAATTTTCAAATACACCAGTTAACCCTAGTGCAGGGCGCGTGCAATCAATTGCTTTAAAATTGATTGTTGATCGTGAAAAAGAAATTGAAGCATTTATTCCAGTTGAATATTACAATATCGCAGCTTATTTAAATAGTGATTACAAAATGCTTTTAATTTTAAAAGATAAAACAGGAGATAAAAACTGAATCGAACCTAGTGAAGTAGATCAGATTTTTAATTCTCTTTCAAAACGCATGAAAGTTATTGATGTAGCAACATCAACTCGTTCAGATAAGAAAGCAACACCTTTTAAACAGTCTGCTTTTTATAAACGTTCTAAATTAAGTGCACGCAGTTCACAATCAAGTGCACAACGCTTATTTGAAGGTTATGGAGATGAAGGGTTGATTACTTATCCTAGAACTGATTCAACTGTTTTAAGTCAAACATTTTTAAATGATGCAAAAAAATATATCACTAAAAAATTCGGTGAAAAATATTGAGATGGTAATGTCAAAGGTGTTGCAGGAGATCAAAATGCTCACGAGGCAATTCGCCCTACAGATTTATCTTTAACACCTGAAATTGCAAGAACTAAATACTCTTTAAATAATGATGATTATCAAACTTATAAATTAATTTATGATAACACCTTAAAGTCAATTATGGCTGCTCCAATAAGAGAAATTACCAGTTTTACTTTTGACAATAATTCTTACTGATTTAAACATAATCAACGTAAATTAATTTTTGATGGATACCGAAAAGCAATTGCTAATGAAGAAGATGAACAACTAATTTTAGATTTAAAAATTGGTGATGAAATCGAAATTTTTAAATTAGAAAAATTAGCTAAAAAAACTGAACCACCTGCACGATATAATGATGGTTCTTTAATTGAAATGTTAGATGAAATTAAGGTAGGTCGTCCTTCTACTTTTGCAACAACTGTTAACATAATTAGATCAAGACAATATGTTGAAAAAACAGGGCAAGCTTTAAAGCCTACTGAATATGGAAGACAGTTATTACAAAAACTTCTTGAAGGTTTCCCTAATATAATTAATGAAAGATATACAGCAGAAGTTGAATCAGATTTAGACTTAATTTCCGAGGGTAAAAAAGATTATATAAACTTGATGAATTCTTTTTATAATTTATTTACAGAGACCATGGAATTTGCTTATGAGAATTTAGAAAAAACAACTTTACTTCCCGAATTTTTAAATGAAAAATGCCCACTTGATCAAGGTGAATTAATTTATAAAAATTCTCGCTATGGAAGATTCGTAGGATGCTCAAACTACCCTACATGTACCTATAATCGGCGTATTCCTAAGCAAACACGTTCAAATAAATTATTAGATTCTTTAAAGAAAAAACCAAAATTAGATGAATAAAATGTGCATCAAAAAATGCACATTTTTGTTTTCCTTTTTTTTAATCATGTTTTTTAAAAAGAGAGCCATAAAAAACCTTGCTTTTGACAAGGTATATTTTTTAATATTTTGCAATTTCTTTTTTAGATAATTTTAAATATTTAAGATAACCAATTAATGCAAAAATTCATATAATAGAAAAAATTAATTCTAAGAAAATATATAAACTTAATGAATGCTTATCTTCGATAATCGTTTCTTCACTTGTGATTTTCATGATCAACATAATTGATAAAACCATAAATGCAAAACCTACAAAAACTGAAATAATTAGTAATGAAATTCATCCTCATAATAATGCACTTACTCCAGTTAATGATATTGCTAAACTAACAACAAAAGCAATTAATAAAATTGATAAAATCGTCGCTGTAACAAAGTAAATAGTATAAAAGTTTTTAACTGAAATTAAGCGTCTTTTATGATATTCATTAAGTCTTTTTTGATTCTGTTTTTCGATTGAAATTTCTTGCATTATGATTCGTATTTTTCAGGATGTTTTTGTTTCATTAATTTAATAAATTCATCTTTTGGAAACTTACCATATTCCTTCATTAAACTAATGCATTCTTCATATTCAGCAACTGCTCAGTTTTCATCTTTAAAACTTCCAACTTGAGTAATACCTTTACGTTTTCAATTTTTATAAGTTGAAAAAAAGTATTTAACATCATCAAGAAATTTTTCAGGTAAATCACTTAATTTAGTAATTGAATCCAAACGATAATCATCTGCATGAACTGCAATTAATTTAGTATCAGTTTCACCATCATCAATCATTTGCATTGCGCCAACTAAGCGTGCTTTTAAACTTGAACCAGGTTGAAATTGCTCAGATGAATAAACTAAAACATCTAATTCATCTCCATCTCAATCAAGTGCATCTGCTAAAAATCCGTAATTAGCAGGATAGACATAATCGCCCCTTAAAATACGATCAACAATTAGTTTTTTACTAGCACGATCGTATTCATATTTAATTTTTGAACCTTTTGAAATTTCAATGGTTACATCTAATAATTTATTTTTCATAACTAGTACATTGTAAAATAAAAAAGTCGTTTTAGGTTATTTATTTTTATGAAAATTTTCCTAATTTTAATAATTGAAAATAAATAACTAAATAAAAAAGTTCAAAACTTAATTTGAACTTTTAGGATTGAAAATAATTTTTAATTATTTTTGAAAAGCAGCATTATATTTTGCATCAAGTCTAGAACTTTTGCGTGCAGCATTATTTGCATGTAGCACATTTTTTGATCTTGCGTTTGCAATTTCTGAATGTGCTAATCTTACTAATTCTAAAGCGTTTTCATCTTTTTGATTAATTGCTTTAATTGCTTTTTTAGTTGCAGTTTTAACTCTAGATTTGATAGCATTATTACGAAGACGACGTTTTTCGTTAGTTACAATACTTTTAATATTTGCTTTAATATTTGCCATATTTGATTCCTTTAAATAGTGTTTAGTTTTAAATATATCTGCTACTGTGGAAAGTATTTAAAATAGCTTGCTCTATTTTAACAAAAAAAGCATTTAGATGAGCTAAAAAAATCTAAAATTTAATAGTTAAATTTTAGTAGTTTTAATTCTTAAAACTTATCTACTTTTGTTAGCAAAATAAATCCATAAAACCACTAAAAAAGTAGTTTTTTGAACCTAATTTTTAAGCAGGAAAATTGCTTTTTATGTTATAACTATTATTATAACCTTGGTTAGTTCAAAAAATTAGAGCAACTAACCCATTAGACCAGAAGGAGGAAACGATGAGTCAATATGAAATTATGATGATTTTAGCACCTGCTGAAAATGAAAACGTGGCAAAAGACATGTTAACATCAACATTTAAAAGCGGTAAAGTTACTAAATTTGAAGTACTTGATAGAACAGAACTTGCTTATGAAATTAACAAAAGTAAAGTTGCTAAATATGTACTTGCTTTAGTCGAATCATCAGATGAGAAAAACGAAGTTGCTGAGTTTGTGCGTAAAGCAAACATCAGCAAAAGCGTTTGAAGACATCTTGTAGTTAACTTAACAACTGAGCGTGGAATTAATAAACCCGCTACACCACTACCTGCAAGAGAACTTAAAGTTCGTCGTGAAAATACTAAAGAGGAAAGTAGCGAAGTTAAACGTAGCTACACACCTAGAAAAGTTACTTCACAAAATAAAAAAGCTGCTTAGTTAGCTAAAAGTTAAAGGAAGTATTACATGAACCAAGTTTCAATAGTTGGAAGATTAACAGCTGACCCTGTTTTATCAAAAGGTGCTTCAGGTATTGAATACCTAAGAGCAACGGTTGCTGTCAATCGACCTTTTAAAAGTAGAACTGGTGAAACAATTGCTGATTTTATCGGCTTTTCAGCTTGAAATCAAACAGCAGTTTATTTATCAAAATATGCTAAAAAAGGTGACATTATTTCAATTTTAGGTTCAATTGAAACTTCTACATACACAAATCCTAATGACAATAAACTAGTTTATAACCAAACAGTTAGGGTCAATAATGCAAGCATTATTTCTTCAAATCGAAATAATCAAAATGCACAAAGCACTAATACATTTTCTTATTCAGAAAATAATTCATATCAAAATAATTTTCAACAAACTAGTTTTGAAGAAAATAAATTTGCAAAATTACAAGACACAGAAACAACTTTCCATAACGATTCTAAGTCTAATGATTGAGCAAATGACAGCTTTAATTTAGATGATGACGATGATTTTTTTGATGATGATAGTGACTTTTAATTAAACTATAGAAAGGAACCTAAAATGGCATTTGTTAAAAAATCTAAAGGTAAAAAAGTTTTAAAAAGAAAACGCATTTCTCAATTAGATCAAGATGGTATTAACTATATTGATTATAAAGATGTTGATTTATTGTTAAAATACATCAACACCCACGGAAGAATTTTACCTTCTAAAATTACAGCTGTTTCTGCTAAAAGACAACGTTTACTAACTGTTGCAATTAAAAGAGCACGTGAAATGGCTTTGATCCCTTACAAAAGGGAACGTGTTCGTTCAAACCGTCCTTTAATGGGTAAAAGAGGCGACAGACAAGCACATTCTGAAGGGCAAAAACCTCAAACTCCTGAAGCTACTGCATCAGAAGAATAATTAAAATTTAAAACGAACTTTAAGTAGTTCGTTTTTTTAATAATTTTTGATTACACCTACTTCAATACTCAAAAATAATTTTCAAAATTTTAAAACTGAGTTTTTTTTACTTTTAAAAATGATTGATAATTTAAACTTATTATTATTTAAAAAGTTATTAAATAGTTTTTTATCAGATTAAATAATATAAAAAAATTTTGTAAAAAATCAAAAAATTTTTTCCAAAACTATTCAAAAATTTTATTGCTAAATGAAGGGGGGTCTTATCTCTGAAAATAATCTAATCATAAATATTGAGGTAATATGGAAATAGTTTTGCAAGAAGATGTTAAAGATTGTGGACTTGCTGTTTTAGATAGTTTTCACAACTTTTTCTATGACATTCATTTAGATATAAATCTACTAAAAAAACAAGTTAATTACGGCAAGCAAGGTATCAGTATCAGTGAATTAAAAAACGTTGCAAGTAAATATGGTTTGGCATTAGAAAGCTATAAAAGTGATTTTCAATCTTTATATAAAATTAATGGGAAGGAAAAATATATTGCTCTAGTACAAAAGCAAGGCATTCAACATTATGTAATAATTGAAAAAATAACTAAAACAAAAATACATTATTTAGATCCTTTTGATGGCAAAAATATTGTTTCAGCTGTTGAATTTGAAAACATCTTTTTAAATATTTTAATTTCAGTAAGTATTGGAATTAAGAAAACAAATGAAGTAAAAATTAACAAGAGTTTGTTTTCAGAATTGAAAGTAGGAAAATATTTTCTATTTATATTTATTTCAATTTTAATTAATTCAGTTTTTACTTTTCTATCTAGTTTCTTTCTTAAATTAATTTTTCAATCAAGTGCAATTGATAACAACACTGAAACACTTTTGACAATTGGTTTAATTTTTATATGAATAATAGTTATTAAAGTTATAAGTAATTTTTTAAAAAATTATTTAGTAAATAAAAGTGCCAATAATATTGAATATACAATTAGTAAAAATTTTGTAAATAAAATATTAAATATAAATAATTTAGATTATTCAAAAATGGACTATTACGATTACATCAGAAGAAGTTCATTAATTGGTCAAATTTCAAATTTCAAATCTAAATTTCTTTTTGCTTTATTTTCAGAGTTATTAAACTTTGCATTATCAACTGTAATTTTAGTTTGAATAAGTTATAAGTTATTTTTCATAGCACTTGCAGCATCATTAATTATTTTTGCTATTTCATTTGTATATCAAAATTTATTTTCTTCTAAATATAGAAAAATTTTATCAACAAGTATGAGTTTAAACTCAAGCACAAATGATTTGATTTTTAGCAAGAAACAATTAACTAATTCAAAGATTAAAAATCATTATTTAAATATTTGAAATTCAAATTATTTAGAATATAAAAATGTTGAATATAAAATTGGAAAGTTAGATCAAATACGTTCTTTATTTTCATCTATCATATCTTATGCAACCCCGATTTTGTTAACTGTAGTGGGTTTAATTTTTAATAAACAAGATGAAATTAGCTTAGGAAATTTACTAATTTTCTTAACTGCTTTTAATTTTTTTATTTTACCCTTTTCATCTTTTTCAGAAATAATTGTTAAGTATCCATTAAATAAAAAAAATATTGAATTATTAAATTTTGTCTTATCAATAGATAATGAAGATACACAAGATGGTATAAATTTAACAAATAAAATTGAAAATATTAAGATCGAAAAATTACTTTTTGAATATGAATTAAATAAGAAAAATTTACATCTAGATAATTTAGAAATAAATCAGTCCGTAATTTTAAAAGGACAAAATGGTAGTGGAAAAAGTACACTTTTAAATTTAATTGCAGCGAACTATAATACCGATGAAATCAGTATAAATGATGTAAAAATGATACATTTAAATAAAGATAATTATAAGCAAAAGATATTTCATATTTATCCCGAATATTTTCTGACTAACACTAGCATAATTGATTTTATTACTGATGGTGATTTTGAAAAAATTAAATTGTTTGAAGAAAATTTACAAAAATATAAGATTACAAATATTTTGGATAAAGCTAAATTAAACTTAAAAGAAAATTTAAAAGACAATGGTTTATCATTTTCATCAGGACAAAAACAAATAATTAAATTATTAAGAATTTTTACAATTAAATACGAATTAATTTTATTAGATGAAGCATTTGAAAATATAGATATAGAAAATATTCAATTATTAAAAAAAGCAATTAAAGAATTTCAAAAAGATGCTATTTTTATTGAAATTAGTCATAACGAAAACTATGTAAATGAAAATGCTAAAGTGGTGTATCTTGAAAAATAAATTTAGAAAAGTAAATTGATTCTTAACTGTTTTTATTTTTCTTTTTATATCTTTTTCAAGTGCAGGTGTAATTTACTTTTTTATGCAAAATACCCAAAAAAGTGAAGCAGCAGTTTTACGTGTAAATTCTGAAAATGAAAATTCTTTAATAGTTACAAATGATCTTGCATATAAATTAAAAATTGATGATGTGATTCATATAAATATAAATGACAAAAAATACAACTATATAATTAAAAATATTTTGCTAGATGATTCAAAAGAATTTGTTGTCAAAATTATTGAAGAATCAGAAAAAGCACCATTACTGCCAAATACGAAAATTAATGTTTCTTTTACAAATGGTGAACAAAAAATTTATGAATTATTATTAAAATAAATTTTAATTATTTAAAATTAAAACATGAATGATTATATTAATTTCTTAAATGAAACAAGTGCTAGATTTAGTTATCGAAAACTTTTTATTCAATTATTAAAAACAACTGAAAAAAAACTTAAAAGTAAATTACCTTTTCAAGTAGATGTTTTAATTACTAATTCTGAAACAGTAAAACAATTAAATAAAGAATATCGAAATAAAGATAAAACAACAGATGTTTTATCTTTTCCTTTTTCAGACCAAGAATTTTTAAGTTTTCTAAACTATGTACCACTTGGTCAAATAGTTTTTGATATGGAAAAAGTTAAATCACAAAGCGTTGAATATAATCACAGTTTAAAAAGAGAATTTTCTTATTTATTTGTTCATGCCTTATTACATCTAAATGGTTATGACCACATTGAAAAAGATGAAGAAATTGTTATGAACAATTTAACTGAAGAAATTTTAAAAGAGCATCAAATTAGTCGTTAATTTAATTAAATATGTTGCTTAACAATTAATTATTAAATATATAATAGTTAAATGAAAAAATATTATAGTGAATTAAAAATCCTTTTAGAAAAATCATATAGTCCATATTCAAACTTTCCAGTTGCAGCAATTATTGTCTTTAATGACAATCAAATTTACAAAGGTGTAAATGTAGAAAATGCCGCTTATCCATCAGGTTTATGTGCTGAACGAAGCGCCTTATTTGGTGCTGTTGCAAACACAGATTTAAAAGTAGGTGAAGTTAAAGAAATTCATATTATTAGTAAAAATAATGACCCTGTTTCACCATGTTTAGGATGTCGCCAAGTGATGACTGAATTTATGAAACCAGATAGCAAAGTATATCTTTATTCATATGATGGAAAAAGCATCAATGAATATTTATTGAAAGAACTTGCCCCTCATCCTGTTGTCATGAATGATATTGCTTGAGCTAAAAAATAATGAAGATTTTATTTGTTTCAATTGTTGGTAGACCTAACGTAGGGAAAAGCACATTGCTAAATCAAATTTTAGATTATGATTTAGCAATTGTCAATAAAAAACCTCAAGCCACAAGAAATGTAATCACTGGTATTTTAAATACTGAAGATAATTATCAAATTATTTTTAGTGATACTCCCGGAATTCATAAACCAATTTCAAAATACGGGGATAACTTAAATAAAGAAGCACTGAGTTCATTAAAAGAAATTGATTTAGCTGCTTTTTTAACACCTGCAAATGAAGAAATTTCTACAGGTGATATTTTTATAATTGATCACTTAAAAAATACTAAAAATAAAATTGCTATTATTACAAAAGTTGATCTAGAAAATAAATCAGAAATTTTAAAAGCTAAGGCAGACAAATTAAGAGAATTAGGTTTTCAAGATATCTTCGCAATTTCAAAAAAAGATAATACATCAATTAAAAAATTAATTGATATATTAAAATCATTTGCTTATGAAGGCGAACAGCAATATGATAGTGAAATCTTTACAGATATTAATCAAAGATTTATGGCAAAAGAAATAATTAGAGAAGTTGCTATGAATCATTTAGATCAAGAATTACCTTATTCAATTTTAGTTGATATCGATCAATTCAGTGAAGAAGATAATGAATTTGGAGATCAAAGTTTTATTGAAATTAGATCAACTATTTACGTTAACAAAGAAAGCCAAAAAGGTATCGTAATTGGTAAGAATGGTAAGTTAATCAAACTTATTGGAGAAGAGGCTAGAAAAGCCATTTCTGAACGTTTTAGCGTGAAAACAAAATTATTTGTAAATGTTAAAGTTAAAAAGAACTGAGTTAATAATGAAGAATTCATTAATAAAATGGGTTTATAAGTTATATTATTAAATATGAAAGAAATTTTATATAGTCAAATTGCTAACCAAAAATGAGAATTAGCAAGAAGAGAACGCTTTTTATTGATCAGCATCATTTATCAATACTACTTGATGGATAAAAGTTTAAACTTAGATGATATTTTTACAAGATTTGATTTAGATGAGCGTGAATTTAGAATTATGAAAATGATTGTAAGTAATGAAGAAAAACTAATACCTGCATTAGAATCATTATTATCTGAAACATGAATTTGAACAAATATTAAACCACTGATTAGAGCAATTTTAATAGTGTCTGCAAATGAAATTTTAATTGGTATAAAAAATATTGTAATTAGTGAAGCTGTTGAAATTTCAAAAAGTTTATTAGATCAAAAAGAAGTAAATTTTGTTAATGCTTTATTAGATAATTTTGCTAAAAAAATTAATAAATAATTATGCATAATGAAATTATTTTAGCTTACAAAAATAAATATGATTTAGTTGCTTATTACAAAATTATTAATAAAAAAAATGCCTTCTTTTTTTCTTATGCATTAGAAGTTTTTTTAGATTCTAATATTCAATTATTAATTGAATTAGAGCACTTGTTTTTTATTTTAATTCAACAATGAAGTGATGAAATTTTTAAAGATATTTTTGAGATAGTAATTAAAAATATAAAACCTAAATTTCAAGATTTAGACTATAAAAATTTATTACTTTTTTTATTTAATCATTGCAAAATAAAAAATATTAAAATTACAAAAAAATTTAAGGTTAATCAGAACTATTTAGATAACGTTAAAATAATGAGAAATAGTTATAGTGATTTTTTAAAAAGTATCGAAATTAATGAAGGATTAAATAGTACTATAAAGGAGTTTTTATGGAGAATAAAGTAATGACATTACTAGAATTTTTAATTAGTCAAGGATACAGTGAATTTGCTGCAAAAGGTTTAATTATGTCGATGAGAGTTAGAGTAAATAACTCTTATGAAAATTCACTTAAGTTTAAAATTAGATCAACGGATAAAATAATTGTTAAAGATTCTAAAGAATATGTATCAAGGGGTGCAAATAAATTAAAAAGCGTTTTTGATAATTTTGATATTAACGTTGAAAACAAAGTAATTATTGATGTTGGTGCCTCTACAGGTGGTTTTACTCAATATCTTTTAACTAAAAATCCTAAAAAAATTTATGCATTAGATGCAGGAACAAATCAACTTGACTATTCTTTAAGAATAAATGAAAAAGTCTTATCTATCGAGAAGACACATTTTAATAAAATTGGTGAATTAGATTTTAAAAATGAAATTGATTTTTTAATTGCAGATGTTTCTTTTATTTCCTTAAAAAAATTAGTTCCTATTATGAAAAATGATTTAGTAAATTGTAATGATTTTTTACTTTTATTTAAACCACAATTTGAAGCAAAAAAAGAAGATGTTTCTGAAGCGGGTTTTGTTGAAGAAGCTTTGCATGAACGTATGATTAATGATTTCATAATGTTTGCAAATTCTTTTGGCTTTGATATTAAACGAGTAATTAAAAGTGAAGTAAAAGGTAAAAAATCAGGAAATCAAGAATATTTTATTTACTGTAAAAGAGGTAGTGATGAAAGATATTAAAACTCATTTTCCAATGGCAAATAAAATAATTTATTTTGATTCAGCAGCAGCTAGTTTAAAACCTATTTCAATGATTGAAGCAGAATTTAAATACTATACAGAATACGGAATCAGCACAAGAAGTGCTGATACAGAAATTGGAAAATTTTTATCTGCAGAAGTTAATAGATTAAGAGCAAGAATTAAAAATTTAGTTTCAGCAAATGAAGATGATCAAGTTATCATTCATTCTGGAACTACTTTTGGTTTAAACCAAATTGCTTTTATGATTAATGATAATTTAAAAGAAGGTGATGAAATTATTTTGGCACAAAATAATCATTCTTCAAATATTGTTCCTTGATTTAAATATGCTGAAAATAAGGGTGTAAAAATAATTATTTCAAAAAATATTTTAAGTGATATTTCAGATAAAACTAAAGTTATTTCTTTAAGTCAATCTTCAAATAATTTTGATAATGAATTTGATTTTCATGAAGTTGAAAAAATAACTTTAGAAAAAAATATTATATTGGTTAATGATGCTGCACAAGCAATTGTTCACGAAGAAGTAAAGTTAAAAAATAATCAAATAATTATTTTTAGTGCAAATAAATTTTTTGGTCCAACTGGTTTAGGTTTTTCAATTATTTCAAAAAATATTTTTAATAAAATAAAACCTAAAATTTTTGGTGGTGGTGCTACAAATGATATTTTATTTAAAAAAGATAACAAAAGTATTGATATTGTTTTAAAAGAAAATATTGATGGCTATGAACCTGGAACTTCTAATTTAGCAGGGATTATGGCAATGCATGGAGCATTAGATTTTGCTGATAAATTTAACACTTTAGAAGCAAAGAATAAAATTATTGAACTTTCAAATTATTTTGTTAAAGAATTAAAAAAAATAGAAAATTATAAAATTAATATTTATCAAAGGAGGGATAAATTTATAGTTTTATTTAATATTAAGAATTATCATTCTCAAGATATTTCATCATATTTAGCAAGTAAAAATCTTTATGTAAGACAAGGAAAATTCTGCTCTTATTTAAGTTTTGATAATGAAAATGATGAATCATTTGTAAGAATTAGTTTTGGTATTTATAATACAAAATCAGATGTAGATAAATTAATTTATGAATTAAAAAATGGAGGTGATTTTTTTGTCATCTAATAAAAAATATTCTCGTGATGAGGCAAGAAATATTATTATGAAAAATTATGCTTCACAGGAATTAGAAAATAAAAATCTTAATCATGAAAATGCGCATGTACAATATTCAGATACATGTGCAGATAAATTAATTACCACCTTTGAAATTGAAAATAATATTATTAAAAAAATAGAAACTAATTTATCAGGATGTGCAATTTTTAAATCATCTTCAAAATTATTTTTTAAAGCCATTTTGAATAAATCATTAGAGGAAGTTGAGCAATTAAATGAAGAATATAAGAAGATGATCGATGGCAAAGATTACGATCAAAACCTGATGGGAATCTTATCAATTTTTGATGATGTTAAAAAACATTTTAATAGACATTCATGTGCTGTTATCGTTTCTAATTTTATTGACAAAAAAATATTAAAAAAATAATAAATTTATTAAACAAGAAAAAGTTTGTTTGATTTTATAATAAAACAATATGAGCAATTATTCAGTTGACAATTTAAAAGTCTTAAAAGGTCTTGAGGCAGTCAGAAAAAGACCAGGGATGTATATTGGATCTACAGATTCAAAAGGTATGCATCACCTTATTTGAGAAATCTTCGATAACTCAATCGATGAAGTTTTAGCAGGTGTTGCTAAAACTATCAAAGTGACATTAACCAAAACCCAATCAATCATTGTTGAAGATGATGGTCGTGGTATCCCTGTGCAAAAACACGATTCTGGAAAATCAGGAGTTGAATTAGTTTTTACAGAATTACATGCAGGTGGTAAATTTGGTGATGGCGCTTATAAATCAAGTGGAGGGCTTCACGGTGTAGGAGCCAGCGTTGTTAATGCTTTAAGCGATTATGTAAAAGTTAATGTTTATCGTGAAGGTAAAGAATACTTTACTGAATTTAAAGATGGTGGTAACATCAGCGTCAAAACTAAAGAAATTGGTAAAACAAGTAAAAAAGGAACTAAGGTTGAATTTAAACCTAATTTTGAAATCTTTAAAAAGGTAACTTTTAATCAAGAAATTATTATTGAACGTTTACAAGAAGCTGCTTTTTTAAATTCTAATTTAACTATTATTTTCAAAAACGAAAATAATAGTTTTTCAAGAGAGTTTCACTATTCAAACGGGATCAGTGCTTTTATTGAATTTATAAATAATTCAAAAAAGAAAGTAACTCAAACTTTTGTTTTTAAAGATGCTGATAAAGCAACAGGAATTAATTTAGAATGTGCTTTTCAATATACAAGTGATTACACTGAAGTTTTTGTTTCATTTGTTAATAATGTTAAAACTCGTGATGGTGGAGTGCATGTTAGTGCTTTTAAAAATGCTTTTACTAAAGTCATTAATGAATGAGCCTTTGAAAGAAAACTAGTTAAAAGTAAAAGTTTCTTTGATGGTGAAGACATTCGTGAAGGGATTTCAATTGTGCTTGCTTTGCAAGTTCCTGAAAAAATTCTGGAATTTGTGGGACAAACTAAAGATAAACTAGGTACACCCGATGCAAAAGCGATCGTTGAAGATGCTGTTTATAAAAAAGTTCGTTTTTGATTAAACGAAAACGTACAAGATGCTGAACGCTTAATTGGTAAAATTAAAAATGCTTATGATTCAAGAATGGCCGCCAGAAAAGCACGTCAAGAAAGCCGTTCTTTAAAAAATCTTAAAAAAGAAAAGTTAATTCTATCAGGAAAATTAACTCCTGCTCAAAGTAAGAACCCTAAAGAAAAAGAAATTTTTCTTGTAGAAGGAGATTCAGCTGGTGGTAGTGCTAAAAGCGGTAGAGATCGCAAATATCAAGCAATTTTGCCGCTACGTGGTAAAGTAATTAATACTGAAAAATCAAGACTAGTTGAGATCTTAAAAAATGAAGAAATTGCAACAATTATTAACACCTTGAACACTGGAATAGGTGAAGATTTTAACATTAACAATTTACAGTATCATAAAGTCATAATTATGACCGATGCTGATACAGATGGTGCTCATATTCAGGTTTTATTACTAACATTTTTCTTTAGATACATGAGACAGTTAATTGAAGGTGGACATATTTATATTGCCCTTCCACCTTTATATAAAATTTCTTTAAAAGATAAAAAACAAACCGTTTTATACGCTTGAAGTAATGATGAATTAAAGCAAATCACAAAAAACCACGCTCGTTATGAAATTCAACGCTATAAAGGACTTGGTGAAATGAATGCAGATCAACTTTGAGAAACTACAATGGATCCTAAAACTAGAAGTTTAATCAAAGTAACTTTAGATGATCTTGCGATTATTGAGCGCCGTGTTTCTACCTTAATGGGCGATAGCGTTGAACTTAGAAAAGAATGAATTTCAACTAACGTAAACTTTGATTTAGATGATGATTTTGAAATCAATGATGATAAAAATGAAGTAGTAAATGAGGTAATTAATGGCTAAAAAAGATAATGCTCCCGAAGGCTTAAACCCTCAAATTTACTTACAAAATCTTGATGAAATTATGTCTGAAAGATTTGGAAATTATTCTAAATATGTAATTCAAGAAAGAGCCCTACCTGATGCTAGAGATGGGCTTAAACCTGTGCAAAGAAGAATTTTATTCTCAATGCATGATTTAAAACTTTACAATCATTTACCTTATAAAAAATCAGCTCGTGTAGTTGGTGATGTTATTGGTAAGTATCACCCTCATGGTGATACTTCAATTTATGATGCCATGATAAGGCTTGCTCAAGATTGAAAAATGGCCTTGCCACTTGTTCAAATGCATGGTAATATCGGTTCAGTTGATGATGATCCTGCTGCTGCAATGCGTTATACAGAAAGTCGTTTAGCTAAAGTAAGTGAATTAATGCTGAAAGGGATTGAAAAAAATATCGTTAAGTTTGTACCAAACTTTGATGATACAGAAAAAGAACCAACTGTTTTACCTTCATTTATTCCTAACTTATTAATCAATGGAAGCCGTGGAATTGCTTCAGGTTTTGCTACAGAAATCCCACCACATAATATCAATGAAGTTATTGAAGGTGCAATTGCCATGATTAGAAATCCTAATGTTTCATTAAACACTTTAATGAAACATATTAAAGGACCTGATTTTCCTACTGGTGGAATAATTAGTGGAAATAAAGGGATTATTGAAGCGTTTGAAACTGGCAAAGGTCGTGTTTCAATTCGTTCAAAATATGAAATTGTTAAAGAAAATAAACAACACTATATTTCTATTAAAGAATTACCTTATGGCATTGTGAAGTCAAAATTAGTTTTTGAAATTGATCAACTACTTGATAAAAATAATATTGCAGGTGTTGAAGAAGTATTAGATGTTTCTGACCGTGATGGAATTGAAATTCAAATAAAATTAACAACCAATGCTGATGCTAAAACTATTATTAATTATTTAATGAGCAAAACTCAATTGCGTGTTTATTATTCATACAATAATATTGCTATTTATAAAGGTTATCCAACCTTAATGAATTTACATCAAATGCTTGGTGCTTATATAGATCACTTTAAAGATGTAAATAATAAAATTATTATTTACGATTTAAATAAAGCAAAAGATCGTCTTGAAATAGTTGAGGGTTTTTTAATTGTCTCTCAAGTAACTGATAAAGTTATTAAAGTGATTCGTGAAAGTAATAATGCTAAAAAGGGTGTTATTGAAGATCTGATTAGAGAATTTAAATTTACAGAAAGACAAGCAACTGCAATTGCTGAAATGCAATTATATAGACTGTCTAAAACTGACTTTTATGCTCTTCAAGATGAGAAAACAAAACTACTTGAAACAATTGCAGAATTGCAAGGATTATTAAAAGATGAAAGTCTATTTAATAATCATTTAATTAAAATTTTAAAAGAGATAAATAAAAATTATACAATCCCTAGAAGAACCTTAATTGAAGATTCTCATGATGCAGTTGATTACAATATTGAAGATCTAATTGAAGAAGAAGATATTCATATTAGTATGACAAAACAGGGTTATCTAAAGCGTGTTTCTCAAAAAATTTATGATTCAAATAATTATGAAACATACTCATTAAAAGAAGGAGATGAAATTGTATTTGCACAAAGTACAAATACAAAATCTAAATTAATTTCTTTCACAAATCAAGGTAATTTTATAAGTATTCCTTTATTTAAAATTAACTCAGGTAAATGAAAAGAAATTGGGCAACATCTTAGTGAATTTGTTAAATTAAATGATTCAGAAAAAATCATTAATACATTTATTATTAATGATTTTAGCGACACAATTTATGTCAATTTTATAACTAAATTAGGGCTAGGAAAACGTACTAAAATCGAAGCATTTGATATTAGTAAATATTCAAAACCAGTTAGAGCAATTAAAATTAAATCAGGTGATCAATTAGCTTCTGTAAGTTTAAGTAGTGGTGGATTTGTAAATTTAGTATTTACAAATAATGATCTTGTTTTAAAAATAAGTGAAAATGATTTCCCACTTTTAAATACTTCAAGTATGGGAAATATTATTATTAAATTAAATGCTGGTGAAGTTGTAAATCATTTACAAAGTGCTCAAAATAAATCAAATTTATTACTAGTTAGTCAAAGAAATTATTACATGTATTTAGATGTTAAGAAACTTAAATTTGCTAACCGTGGAAATAAAGGACAAAAATATTTTGAACAAGCTAAAACAAATCAACACCTTGTTAAATCATCTTTAATTTTAGATTATGAAAATAAATTTAATTTAGTTGAAATTAATGATGTAGTTGTTTTTGATGAAAAATCAAATAGCAAAAGAGAAAACCAATTTTCTACTTTAGGAAGAAATGTAAATTATGTTTTCAACGAAACTGAATCGCAACTTGATTATTTAAATAAAAATAAATCTTTAATTGAAAGCAATATAAATAAAAAATTAACTCAAGAATTTGATAGCGAAAAAACACAATCATTACTTGAAGAAGATGATTCTAAAAATACAAAAGATAATTCATCTAAAACAGTTGAAATTGAAAAAACAAAAACTTATTCAGTTGATAAAAGTAAGATCAAAAATGAATTAAAAGAGAAGAAAAGTATTGATGCTATTTTAGATACAATTGATGATGCTTACGGTAGTTTTGATAGTAAATTTAGACCTGAAAAAATTAAAGAATTATTAAGTAAAAAGAAAAAATAATTATTGCTTAAACATACAAATTAATCGCAAAAAGTTTTTTGCGATTTTTATATTTATTTAATTCTGTTTATATAATAGAAATATGAATCAACATAGAGATTTACATATTAATAAATTTAATTCTTTTGAAGACTTAAATAAAAAAATTAAGATCGCTTTTTACTATACAATTAGCGAAGTAATTTTCTTTATAATTGCTTTATCTTTTTTAATTATTAATATTTTTTTAACTGATGAATTTAAAATAAATTTTAATACTACTAATTCAATTATTGCAATTATCCCTGGACTAGTAATTGCAGGAATATGAATTCTTTTTTATGCAGTTGGATGTTATTTAAGATTTAATTGAATTGTCAAAAGTGATTATATAATTAAATCAAAAGATGAAGATTTAAATATTTATTTAAATAAAATTTCTATGTTTTTAAGATACCCAATTTTAAATATGATTTTCATAAATAGACTAAGAAAATTTATTAAGGAAATACCTAGTGAACGAAGATAATCAATCAAGAACTTCTGAAAGTTTATTTCACTTAATCAAGTTTGCTTTAATTGCAACTTGAATATTTCTATTTATCGTAATTCTTTGATCACTTGTATTAGTTTTTTATATTATTTATTGAGTACATCTAAGTCAATTTTTTGAATTTCCAGTTTGATTAATAGTTACATCTTTAGCAATTTTAACTTTTGTTTTATCTATTTTTTGAGCATACATTTGAAAATATAAAAGAAAATTGTCTTACCGTAGAAACCACAGTAAGACAAAAATAAAAGATGAAATTAATGACTATTTAACAACCTATACAAATCAAAGTTATAAGGGTTCAATTTATAATATTTACTTATTAACTAAAATGTATAGATTACTTAAAAAATGAAAATTTTAACTAAATAGAAATTAATTTTGAACTTCTAAATCTTGCTCTAATGTAAAGCATAAATGAAGCAAGATATCAAGCTAAAATTAAAGCAAAAATAATTTCAACTATAAAGTTAACATAAATGAATCCAAGTCAAATTAATAAGGTAACTGAATTTAAAAATTGAAATGGCGCAATTGCATTATGTAAAAAAATAAAGGCTGTTACTAAAGTTGTATTTAATAAAACAGCTAGTGCTCCTAAAATCATAATGTTAATTACTTTTACAACATTTTTAAAGCGTTCTTTAATTAAAAGTTGACTAGTTAAACCAACAATTAAACCAGTTAAAAATCTTGGTAAAACAGAGACATCTGGAAAGTAAAACATTCCTGAAGCATCGCCCCTAGTATGAGCTGCTATTAAGGCTCCTAAACCGATAGCAAAACCAACAATTGAACCACCACTTCATCCTAGATGTAATGAAGCAACAACCATGATAATTGGTAAGGTTGTAAAATCAATTAAACCTAATTTAATATAACCCGTATAAGGTATAAAACTTAATATTAAAATTAAAGCTAAATAAAAAGCTAAATAAATTCAGGTCTTAATATAAAAGAGCCTGTTGGCACGAAATCTTTCGTGTCTATTTTTGTACCACTTAATTACGTTCATCGAATTCCTCCGCTAATCCCTTTATTACCATGTTATCGATAAATTCAATATTTTTATTAATTTTTGCAATTTCTTTTAAATAAATTGCATCGCCACCTGTGATTAAAATTTTACTTTTAGGATCGATATTTTTAGCTAGACTTTCTATCATGTAGAAAAAGCCGTTGATAAAGCCAATTGATAATGCTTCTTCTGTATTATTACCTAAATTTTTTTCTGAATAATTAAATTTTAATAAGGGCAATTTAGGAGCAGTTTCAATTAGATTTAAATATGAATTATATAAACCAGGAGCGATGATTGCACCTTGCAATCTTTTATTTTTTACTTGTGAAATTACCGTGGCTGTTCCAAGAGAAACAACAATTGCTTTTTTATATAAACTTGCTGCATAAATTGCATTTGCTAAAATGTCAGCACCAACTTGTGATTGATTTGCATCACCTAAATTTAACTTCGTAGTATTAGTTGTATTTAAAAAAGTTATTTCACACTGATAAAAGTTTTTAGCTAGGCGATCAAATAAATAATTTTTCTCTTCAACAACTGAAGAGATAAAAATTTTTTCAACATCTTTAATGCCACAGTTTTCATTGACATAAGAAAATAATTCAACTTCTGCTTGAATTAATTTCGTTTCAATTTGTTGAAAATATCATTGCTCTCTTGCTTTAGTTGCAAACTTTGTATAAGTATTTCCTACATCAATATATAGAGTTACTTTCATGTTAAAACCTCTCTAGCAATTGTATAGGCAACTTCATCGACAATACAATCAATAATTTTTAAGACATTCTCTTTAGTAATTAATTCTGCATTAATATTGTCTTTTTCGCTTTTGCTTAAATCATAAAATAATAAAGCCTGAATTTCATTTTTTTCTTTAAAAAATTCTTCTGCTTTTTGCTTATTATGATACTCAGTTATAAAAACTTTAAGCAAAGGATTTTTGATTAAAGTTTCTTCAATTCAAGTAAATGAATTGAAGTTATCTTTTTTAAATAATTTGCCAGTAAGTCGATTACTTTGATAGTTGTAATTGGCTAGCGAAATTAAATAATCATATTCACAAGCAATTTCTCTTAAGGCTTCATCATTATAATTATTAATGTCAACTAAGTCAGCCTTAATGCCATGGCGATATAGTTCAAAATTAACAAATGCTGCTAATAAATTACTATGATCATAAATTACTTTTGAAGTTTTAGTTTTAGTGCGAAAACCATAAACTATTAAAACTTTTAAATAAGCATTTTTACTTAAATAATCTGAAAAATAACCTAAGATTTCATTTTCAGATTCATTAGCATTTGCTAGTGAATTAAATTTTGATTTAGGATCTAAATTAGAAAATTTAGATCCTTTTCTTTGTTTCATCTCTTTGATATTTTTATCCAAGTTAACTCCAACACAACTATTTAAGAAATATTATTATTAAATTATAAGTTAAGTTAATTAAGATAAAATAAAAACATGTCAAAAAATTTAGAAAAAATTAGTGAAGAAAAATTAAAAGCTTATGGCTTATACTTAGAAAAGTGATTATTAAAAGTTGTGACTGAAGCAAATAAAAAAGGTGTGATTGTTGGCTTATCAGGCGGTATTGATTCAGCACTTGTAGCAGCAATTGCTGCTAAGGTTTTTCCAAAAAACCATTTCACAGTTTCAATGATGATTAATAAAAGAAAACAAGATGAATTAGATATTAATGAACTTGTAAGTAAGTTAAAACTGAAACATCAATATTTAAATTTAGAAAATGCTTATAAAGCAATGGTTGATGTTTTAAAAATTAATGATCAACTTTCTTTAGCAAATATTAAACCTCGTTTAAGAATGACAAGTTTATATGCTTTGGCTCAAGAAAAAAATTATTTGGTTTTAGGAACTGATAATTTAGATGAATGACATCTAGGTTATTTTACAAAATTTGGTGATGGTGGTGTTGACTTATTACCGATTGTACATTTAACTAAAACTGAAGTAAGAAAACTATCTAAAATTTATGGAGTAACTAAAACAATTATTAATAAGGTGCCTTCTGCAGGATTATGAGATGATCAAAACGATGAAGATGAAATGCAAATCAAATATTCTGAAGTAGATGCTTATTTAAGAGGTCAAGAAGTTGATCAAAAAACACTTGAGCGCATCAACTATTTACACCGAATAAGTGCTCATAAAAGAGTGGGTGCTTTAAAACCTTTAGACTTAGAAAACTTTGTTAAAGAAAGTTAATTTTTTTTATCACCAAAAATAAAATATTCTTTTATACTTTTACAAAGATTACTTTTAATTAAGGAGCAAAATGGCTGGACATTCAAAGTGAGCAAATATTAAACACCGCAAAGGCGCGCAAGATGCCAAGCGTGGTAAAATCTTTCAAAAACTATCTAAAGAAATATCTGTTGCCGCCACAAGGGGCGCTGATATCAATTCAAACCCTGCTTTAAGGCTTGCAGTTTCAAAAGCTCGTTCGGCATCAATGCCAAAGAGCAACATTGAAAAAGCAATCGCTAAAGGTAGTGGCTCAGGTAAAGATGCAGTGCAATATACTGAATTAACTTATTCAGGCACAGTTTCTAAAGGTGTGCAAATCCTAGTGGTTTGTTTAACTGATAATCTAAATAGACTAACAGCTAATATTGGTAGCATGTTTAGAAGGGCAAATGGTGCTTTAGGTAAGCAAAATTCAGTTCCTTATGTCTTTGAAAGAAAAGGCTTAATTGAAATCGACAGTAGTTTAATTACTGAAGATGACATCACAATGATTGCCCTTGATGCAGGCGCTAGTGACATCGTAGTTGAAGATAAATACTACTCAATCACTTGTGAACCTGAAGACTTTGTAGAAGTCTTAGATAAAATCAGGAGTGCCACCAATTTTGAAGAATTTCTGAGTGCAGAAATTTCCTACATTGCAAATTCCACGGTCGAGATGGATGATGAAGAGGCTCAAAAAGTTTTAGACTTTATTGAGCGTCTTGAATCAGATGATGACGTGCAAAACGTTTATCACAATCTTGGATAAAAATTTAGGAAAAGGACTCATTTATGAATATATTAGAAATCTCAAATGTAATTGCTTGAATCGCTTCAATTTCAGTTGCAATTACAGGACTACCACAACTTGTTAACGTTTTAAGAAATAAAAAAGCAGAGAAAGTCAATATGTATAGTTGATGACTATTTGCAACGGCAATTATTTTATTCTCAACTTGGGGATTAATGCTTGATTCAGGTGGACAACAATTAATTATCGCTGAATTAATTGCAATGATTATTACCGCGATGACTATGTTTGCTTTCTTACATTATCGCAAAGATAAAGTAATTAGTTTCAAAGCCAAACTAGGTCAACAAATTGCCTTATCAATTTATTTAATTATTATTTTCGCTTGAACCATTTGGTTTTTTGCAGTTGGCCAAAAACCATTTGCAGATAGCGAAGCAAAAACGGCAGTCTCATCTGTATTTGCTAATTTAGGTCCAATTTTTTCAATGGTAGCTTTTCTACCTCAAACTATTATGGGAATTAGAAAGAAAACACTTTACTTTATTCCTTTATCATTCTTAATTAACTTGATTGGTTTCAATGTTTTATGAGTACTAACTTTTGCTCTTAGAATTCAATCAGTTAAAATTGGTTTATTACCTGAATCATTACTTGTTCCATATATTTTAGGAACTTTATGACAAAGTATTAACCTAGCAATTGCTTTAATTCAAACAACGTTTTATGGCATTCAAATTCAAAAGAAAAAAATTATTTGAATTTAATTTAAACATAAGTTTAAATCTTATCTTCTGCATCCGCAGAAGATTTTTTTAATTAAAAATCATTCAAATAATTTCATTTAAATAGCATCAAAAAGTAAATGCTAAAGATATAATTAAAAATAAATAAGAAGCTTATTAGGAATTAAATATGAAAAACATTAATAACTTATTAAAAGAAATTAATCCAAGCGAAATTGAATACAAAAAAATTGGTGACTTAATTGATAGTGTAGGTTCTGCAAGATATAGAGTGAAAACAACC
>NZ_NQNY01000018.1 GCF_002276225.1 Mycoplasmopsis agassizii
TTATTAGTTTAGATCTAAATAATAAATATTCTTTCATTGTGCTGCCTTTCGAACTGCACTTTTGCTATTACCCCAGTCTTATGTTATTTATCAACTACTATCACAGCAACTTGGCAATACTGATGCGATAGCTTTAACGATAATCTGGGCGTTTAATAAACATATAAGTCAGTAACAACTTATAAATCGAGTATAAAGATTTCATATTATATTCAAATAAAAAATCAGCAAATTCATTTTTGCTGATTTTCATTTACTTATTTATTTTCACTATTAGTAGGATTAACTTCATCACCTAATAATCAAGAAGTTTTATCTTTATACTCTTCTTTTGCAAGTAACTTTTTAAGTTCTGAAGCATATGATCTAGTTTGTTTAGAACCACGACCATGGATTAAATCGTATTCATAGAAAACGATTTTGCCATCTTTATTTTTATATTCACTTGAGACAAGTGGATCAATTAAACCTGATTGACTAGTGTCTTCACCACCTCAATTGACTCCGATTACATTATAATCACGATCAATTACAATTGATCCTGATGAACCCTGACCTAAATTGGAATTGTTAATTCCAATTGTTAATCCAAAACGGGTGTAATAACGATCATATAGCCACATGTCAATAGGATATCTGACACTGCGACCTGTATTACCGTAGTTCGATTTATCATCAGTTTGATAAATCGATCCACCATTGATATACATGTTGTCATAGATTCCCGGAAGTTTTTGTCCATAGTTATTATAGATCATATAGTCTCTGACTAAAACTGAATAACCTGAAGCAGTTTCACTCGAATCAATATTACTTCTAATATTAACTGTTGCTCCTGATGTACCTGCAGCTGGATAACCATAGACATAAATACCGTTTTCACTAGCTAAATCATCACCTGTTTTAGTTTCCAAAATTGATCGTTTATTAAACTTCAATTTTGGAGTTTGGTATTTTTCATTAGTAGCAAAATCTCTAGTTACTTTACGAGCTTCAGCTTCATCTTTAAATTCAACTTTGATAACTGCAAAATCTTTGGCATAGTTTTTTAAGTTTTTATAGTCAAATAAATCACCATAAGAATAAGAACCATGGGCCGCATTAAGTTCAATTCCTTCATCATTAGCACCTAAAAAGTTTTGTGCTGAATAAAACATGGTGGGATAGTTAGTTAATTTAACATTTTCTGTATCAGAAATTTGAATTAAAACTGCTTCATGAGCTGCTAAAGCTGATTGACCTTGAATTGCATATTGATGATTTAAGGGTGCAGCCACATGTAAATTAGTTCCAAAATATCATGTAAGAGGATACTTACCATCTTTTTCTTTTAAGTAATCAAGCACTCAAATTGTTCCTCAAGTTTCTGCAGGAGCATCACCTTTAACGTTCATTTGTCGTTCTTGAATTTTAATTCTGAAGGTGTAATCTTTAACTGTATCGTATTGCTCATTTTGAATTTCTTTATAATGATCACTACTATATTTAGTAAAGGGATTATTGTTACCTGATTCTTGAATACCACGTCCATTGTAATTAACTAAAGGATATTTACTGATTACAGTATCTAAAGCTTTTATACCTGAATCAGGAAATTTTTTTTCAACTTTTTGCTCTTGTAAAATACCACTAATATCTGTAATATCTAATGGATCAGGTCCAAAATCAAAAAGTGGATTTGCTGAAGTTTCAGAATTTATTAAGGTTTCATTTTCCTTATTAATAGGGGGTTTTTCAATAGATTGGTTAGTTTTATCATCCTTTTTAGGTTGCTCAGTTGTAGGTGGGGTGACAACCTGTTTTGGATCTTCAGTTTGTGCATTTGAACAAGCGATTGCAAAAGTTGCTGCACTTATTGCTGTTATTGAGGTTACTAAAAATAGCCAAGATTTTTTAGACTTGATTTTCATATATTTTCCTTAATTTAGTTTATCTAGTTGTTGCTGTAAAGTCAGTTTCTCTTTTATAAGTTTTACCATTTAACTTAATAGTTCTGACATTAACTGGTCAGTTAGTTGACTTAATTTTTGCTTCAGTCATCTTGCTTTCTACAAGTGTTCCATCTGTTAATTTAACATCACTAAAGTCAATTTCATTTAAAAATTGTCATGAGCGCACCATGTGATTTGAAACAGTTTTAATGTCTGCATCAAGCCCACGGCTTGAAGTACCTGCTCCAACAATTACTAAGGTATTAGTTGTAGGAGAATTAGGATCATCTATCGGTGTAGTGTTCGCGTAGAAAATTCCTACATTAGGTCTACCGACTTCATATTGGACTTTATCAGAGTTATCAATCTGGATATTTCTCATATCCATGATTGCTTTTCCATTGATTAGTGAACTAAAAGTAACTTTTGTAAAGGCTGTGAAGTTAGGGATGTTTGGAATCTGTACGTTATTGAATTCATACATATTTCCGCCATCTCTAAAGTCTCACATTGTAGGATAACCTCCTATACCACCCATTTCACCTTGGAATTCACGGCGTGTTCTTGCAGTTACATAAACATAACGCATAATATCACCAATTTCTCTTCTTGTGGTTGGTTTAGCAATTCCCATGGTTAAGAAAATGGTGTTATATTTATAATCATAAGCAGTTGGATTAACACGCTGATAAACTCTAGGATCGATTCTAGTTAATGTTGTTGTTCTTTCAACTGCTGTATTACGATCATCAATTCTAGTTGAAATATCTGTATAAACATTCAGTTCTACAAGTGTTTTATCACTTGTATTAAAGTTAGGATTATCTATTAAAGCATGAATTGCTTTAGGGTTATCACTATCATAAAATAGGGTTAATGACTTGATTGAGCCTGGCATATTTTTAACTGTTTCAGTTGCTTTTTCCATATTTGAAGTGTTAATGTTTCTAATTGCTAGACCAGAACCAAATTGGTTTTTCATTAGTTTTTGCGCTTCTTTTACTAAATTATTAACTGAATCTAACTTATCAACACGAGTTACTTCAATGATGTAACGTTTTTCATTGTCATTACTATCACGCAGATTTGTATACTCTAATAAATGAGCAATTCCATCATAACCTGGGATAGGTATTGGGTTACTTTTATTGTAACCTGAGTTAGTTCCTTCACCTTTTCAAGCTTTAAAATCTAGACCCATAATTGAATCTCATGTACGTTCTCAATTAGATTCTATTTTTAAGAAACGACTCATATTTGCTCTAGTTGTGTTGAATTGAACTTCATTAACAAATTGAGCGCGGTTTTGGAAAGTACCTCCAAAAGACCCATCCGGTTTTAATGAATCAGGTAGTTGTCCTGTTTCTAAAATCTTAATTTCATCTGCTGTAAATGATGTTTTTGGTTTAACATCTTCAAAAGATTTAATTGATGAATTATAAGTTCCAGGTCTATTTTTAATAACATTTTCAATCCGTTCTTTAACTGAATCATAGACATTTTTTTCGCTAGCAGTTAAAGTTCCTGCTTTAGCTTTTTCTTTTAAAGACTGAATATCATTCATAGTTACACGAGCTTTATTGATATTGTCTCCAACTGAAATTCATAAAGTTTCGTTAAATTCTTCAAGTAGTTTTTTCTTATCTTCTTCAGTTAAATTTAGGATTTTTTGACCTGTAAAACGTAAAGCGTTTTCTCTTAATTTATTTAAAGTTTCTAGTGAAACTGGTTCAGTTAAAGTAGGTAAATTTTCAATTGTTACTCCTGCTCTAACTAAGGCTGCTAAAACTACAGCTGAATCTTGACTTCCTGCTGATAATGCTTCATAATCAAATTTATCTGGCTGGGAAACACTTGAATTTTTACCTTCTCTTCTTCTATTAGTTCCTACTCCACCTTTAGTAGTATAACCTTTTGCTAAAGCAGCTGATTCACCTTTATCAGTAATTAACTCAATCAATTCTGCTTGAGTTAATACCTTATTAGTGCTTGTTCCACTAACATTAATTGCTGGATTATCTTTAGGTTCTTCAACTTTAGGAGTAACTGGTGTAGGAGTTGGTAAAGGGGCAACTTCTTTTTCGGGTTCGGGTTCAGGTTGTAGTTGCACAACCTCAGGCTCTTTAGTTTCTATAGTTTTTTCAGGTTCTTTCTCTGGTTCAGGCTCAGGGGTTGGTGTCGGCGTTGGAGCAACAGGATCTTCTGGTGTTTCAGGAGGTTTAACTTCTTTCATCTTTACTTCAGGATCACTAGGTGGTTTTTTATAATCGATTTTTTTAACACTAGCTAAAGAGTTAAAATCGACACCTGTTTTACTATCTTCTTGGCGATTTAAACCAACAACTAAACCAGCAGTTGTACCACCAACCGCTGCTATTGTTGCTAGTGAAAGAGCAATAATTATCTTACTTTTTAATTTCATAGTTTATCCTTACTTAAAGTGTTTTAAATATTAAATTTGTAACTTTTCTAAGATGATTATACGGGCTCTTTAAAGATTACAAATGATTAAAAAATTTTATGGTTTTTTTGATTAAAAAACCACTTTTTATGCTTATTAAAACGACTAAAACAGCGTAAAAAACGCTGTTTTAGAAAATTTTTAAGTTGAAAAACTATTTAATTTTAGTTTTTTAAAGTGTATGTTTTTTTATTGGTTAAAGTTAAGAAATTATAGTGGTTAAATTTTTATAGTGATCAACTAATTCAACATTTGATTTTAAATTTTCTAAATCAGTAATTAAACTTTTGGGTAGTTTAAAAAATAAGGTATCTGAACCTTGGCTAGCACTAGAAACATTTTTCTTGAGTCTTATTTTTAAATCAGTAACAGTGTAATGAACAAAGTCCTCTGATATTGGGTCATAAGAGCCAGGGACACTAGATTCGTTTTTGTAAGTATAAATAGTGAAATTTATTTTATTATTTTCTAATTTTATGTCAAAAGAATTTTCTATTTTATTATCAAAAAGAAAATTATGTCCTTTTCAATCGTATGCTGAAAGCAGGACTAAAACATTATCGTTAAAATATTGTTCATTAAAATCTTTTTGAATTTTTTCAAGTTCTTCTTGAGGGAAGTCTTTCTGAAAATTTTTTTTAAATGAATCAGCATGATTTATTAATAAAGTATTTAATTCTTCTTTACTTTTTAGAGTAATAGTTGAGAAATGTACTTTATTAATGTAATTTTTTGTAATCCAGTTAGTGCTTTTGTTTTCGTCATAAGCTGATAAATCTTGGCTTATCGATGAATATTCATTCAACATTCTTTCAGAAATTGATGTTTCTTTAGTATGGTCAATCTTTTGTTTTTCGATTGTGTAGTTATCGTTTTCAATATTAAAATCTATTTTTTTTAAAGAATAAATTACTCCGTATGCTTGAGAATAGTCTTTTTTAACTAATTTATCTAAGTCATTATGTCAATATTTTAAAATTATTTTGTTGTTTTCTGTACTAATATCGTACAAATTATTAATCCTAATATCTTTATCATCAGGTGAATTCAATAATGATCCTAGTGGCTGAATTTTATTTCCAAAATCAACCACCATAATGTTTTCTTTAAAATATTGTTCATCATAATTTTGAAGTACAGTTTTTTCATAGGCGCTAAAAGCATTAACTAATTTCTCTTTTGAAATATGCAAAGAATCAGCAAATTTTTGATCTTCATCATAACTTTGAAAAAGATGTTTTTTTCATTTGTCCAAAAAAAAATTTAATTTAGAATTTGAAGTAATTAAGAGGGGCTTTAAATCATCAATTTTTTCTGAATATATCTTAGAAATAAGTTCTGATTTGAACGGAAAAAATTTAAAATTCTTATTTCTTACTTTTTGAGTAAACATATTTGTGTTTATAATAAATTTTGTTTCATCATTATTTGTTATTGTACAACTAATTGCCATCGAAACAGATGTAATAATAGATAATGTTGCAAGCGAAAATAATATTTTTTTATGAAATAACATAAGTTAAAGAACCTTGCACACTTAAGGAACGACCCTTAGTTTTTCCATATTGATGCAAAACTGCTCTATATCTACCACTATCTTTTATTTTCATTCTAACAAATTCAACATTACTAGTATTTGATGACGAATAAGCTACTTTTTCTCAATTCCCAGTAGATTCATTAAGCTTTTCAAGTCATAAATCAATATCAGTTGGAATGTATCAGCTTGTTCCAAAATCCCTTGCTAAATTTTCCTTGTGTTCTCAATAAGGCTTATGTTTCGGGTCACCAGCTGTAAAATGAACTTTGTTATATTCACTTATTTTTTGGTCATAAACCTGTTTTTCATGTTCTCAGTTTCTTACATCTTGATCATAAAGAGCTAACTTACCAAAATATACTGTGAAACCTAGTGGAATTATATTTAATCAACCTCACTCTTTAATCCAGTCTGGTTTTTTAAAGTAATCTTTAGGTCTGACTGGTTCAGATTCTCCATAACCTAAGTATCCTGCATCAAATAGTCATGCAGTAGAAATCGATAATTTTTGTCCCCTAGAAAGATAATTTAAATCAAATATTTGTTCTCTACTATTCTCTGTTACATATATTGATCTTACATTATCTGCAGCTTTTTGCATTAACTCATAGTTTACTAAACCCGCACCTACTTTTTCATTTAAACCATTCGATTGCTTTTCGTCATAGCCTTCAAGTTCTTTTGAACCAGCAGTTAAAATTGCTAAAATTGCAGCAGGATTACCTAATAAATTATAATTATTTCTTAAAAGCATAGTAATTAATCCCGTAACAATTGGAGTTGAAAAACTTGTTCCACGTTCGTAACCATATTGTGGGTTATTATATTTATCATAACTTTTTAATCAATATTTTTCACCTGGTGCAACCACGAGTGGTTTTGTAATTATATTTTCATCAAACGATCTATAATCTGAAAAACTGCTTAATTCATTACCATCGATATCTGTAGATCCTACAACAACACTGTTATGAGATAAATGAGCCATAGTAATTACACTATCAACAATTCTTTTTCTTTCGTTTCCAGCTGCGAAAACATTAATTATGCCGTATTTTCTTGCTATAAAATCCAGATAATAGCTCTCGTTGCCATATCCATAACCATCAGGGTTTGCTTTAGCATCGCTTAAACTAACATTTCTTCCTCAACTATTGTTTATAACTTTTACACCATTAGATATTAGTCAATCATACCTAGCTATCATTTCAGCAAATAAAGTACCATTCTTATTTATTTCTGTTACTGCTTTATCACCGTCCGCCATATATACGCTATAGATATCATCAACTAATTTATCTATACCATTTTTTCCTGCAATAATAGATGCAACACTGTCTGAATGTCTGTCGTTTTCGATATATTTTGCATTTGCCCCATATTTATCATAATAGTGTATTGTTTTACCTTCAAATAAAGAATTATTAGTGTCTACTGAGCTTGTTGCTTCATAAATGCCAACCTTTATTTTTCTTATATTTGAGTTATATAAATTTTTGTTAAGTTTTGCTGACAACGCGTCTTTTTCCCTTTGCTTATCAGCACCTACTGTTCTAAATTGTTGTTCAAATGTTGATTCCATATAAGGGGCTTTATATGATACATACGTTTGAGTATTATTTGAAGCCTTTTTAAATTCTGAATACTCTCTTGATTCATAGGAATTAATTGAAACAGAATTTTCTGAATCAGCTAGAATCAATAAATTTTTTTCTAAATTTTTTCTGTTTTTAAAAACAAATGAAATATATGGTGTAGTCTTACTAATTGTTAAAAAATCTAAATCAAATAGATCAATTTGTAAGGAATTAAGGAAATTTCTATTTTGTGAATTATACTGACTATTGATATTATTAATATCTTTAGTTTTTTCATATTCATCAAAATCAACAGTATCTTTAATTCTGACTAAAACCTCAACTGGCTCATTAATTTTTGAATCTCTATTATCATGGTCGTAACCATTTCTTACAATTTTAAATATATTTTCAAATTTAAAATTTTCTAAATGGTCTTTTGCATTTTGTGTCTGTACTGTTGAAACAGTTTGTACTGGTAATACAGATGCACCAACTATATTAGCAACACTTAAAATAGCCTTTGGCATATTAAACTCCTACTTGATTATTTTTACCTATTTTCAACGATAAAAAATAACATTTTTATTTTTTTTGTAGTCATCTGGAACAACTACACCCATATATTATTCTTTTTGCAAAAATAGTGAAATATTTTAAAAAAAATAATTTTTTTATAATTCAAATTTTTGCGCTGCATGACATAAATTAATTCAAAACAAATTAAAAAACAGTGCTCTCGCACTGCTTAAAATTAACGCCATTTTCTAAAATAATCTTTAGGTGTATTATCAATAATTTTGATTGTTGATTTCAATTTTTTAAAATCAGCAACTGAACTTTTAGCTAGTTTAAAAAAACTGTGTATGAGATTCATGACCGTTTCCATCAATACCTCTTCTATATCTATCGCTAACTCTTTCATAATAAGTTTCATAAAGGATAAACACAACTAGTAGGAACTGGTACAGGTGTATGATCTACAAAGATAGTAAAGTTTAAATTATTATTTTCAAGTTTTAAGTCATAAGAATTTTCAATGTAATGTGAAAAAAGATCTGTATCAGGGGCTCAATATTTTCCTGAAAGTAAAACTAAAACATTATCTTGAAAATATGGATCATCAAAGTCCTGATTAATTGCTTTTAGAACTTCATCCGGAAATTCTCTTTCATATTTAGTTTTATAAACACTTATATGCTTAATTAATAAGTTATCTAATTCAGACTTTGACTTAACAATAGTAGTTGCAAAAGATACTCCATCATCACCTCTTTCTCAAATGCTATCTTTATCATTATCGAATAATGATAAATCCTGACTAATATATGAATAATAATTTAAGTATCTTTGTGAGACATCTGTCTTCTTAATTTTCTTAACTTGTTTTAACTCATCAAGTGGTTTTTCTAATCATTTTTCAATTTCATAATTATTTTCATTCAGATTGAATCCAGAACGATTTAATAAATAAATAACTGAATAAGTTTGTGCATAATCAAGATCATAATTTAGTTTTTCCGACTCTAAATAAGTTAAGACAATTTTATTTTCTTCTTTATTAATTCTTAATAAGTTATTGATCTTCATATTGGCTTTAAAAGGAAAATAACTTTCTCGACCTCGTGGTTGAATTTGTCCACCAAAATCAACTACCATGATGTTATTTTTAAAATAATCATCATTATAATTATCATGCACAGCTTGTTTAAATAGGTTTAAATTTTCAACTAGTTTTTTCTTTGAAATATGAAGAGTTTTAGCAAAATCTTGATCTTGGTCAAAAACCTTAATTAATGAATCATTTCAATCGGTTAAAAACTTATCAAGTTCTAAATTAGTTGCAATTAATTGAGGCTGAACTTCAAAAAGTACTTTACCATAAACTTTTTCAACTGCTTCAGGCATAAAAGTTAAAAAGCCAATTTCTTGTTGACCTTCAATTGTTTGTTTTTGCATCAAAGTATTTAAAGGCATAACTTCTTTATTTTCAACACCATTTGTTGAACAACTGATTGCTAAAGCAGATGTTACGGTTGCAGCTGATGTTAGTGCATAAATAAATCTTTTTTTTGCTTAAAAACATATAGTGCTCCTGTTCAAAAATTAATTATCTATTTTAACTTCTTATAAGTTAGCATTATTATATCTTTTTTGCAAAAAATGTTTTTGCTTTTAAAATTCTTAAGAATTTTTAAAAGTGATCAAGTTAAAAAAATATGAACCAATTCAAAGTTAGTTCATATTTGAAGGTTTAGTTAACTAGATTATGAAGTTTGAATTTCATTACCTAATAATCATGATTTAGCATTTTTTTGTTTATATTCATCTTTTTTAAGTAGTTCAGTTAAAAGCGATTTATAAGAACGAGTTTGATCACTTCCACGACCATGAATTAAATCATAGTCATAGAAAACTTTTGTACCATCAGGATTTTTTAATTCACTTGAAACAAGTGGGTCAATTAAACCTGTTTGGCTAGTTCCATCATAACCTCATTGTACACCAACCACTTTGTAGTCGTTGTCAATGATTAATGATCCAGAAGCACCTGGAGGTAAATTATTATTATCAATTCCAATTCCTAATCCAAAACGGTCGTAATCTATATTACCTATTTCAATTGAAAGTGGGAAGTGGGCTTTTTTACCTTGTCATTCGATTTCCTGTATTTTACCATCTTTTTCTTCAGTATATTGTGCCACAGAATTTCCTGCACCATTTATGTACATTGTGTCGTAAACACCCGGAATTTTTTCGCCATAATTATTAGTAATCATATAGCCACTTATTAGTGAAGAATAACTTGAACCAGTATTAGGGTTAACATCATTATCACGTTTATTGATTGTTGGTTTACTTGATGTTCCTGGATATCCTAGAGCAAAAATTTTAGTTTCTCTAGCAATTTCATCTCCACTTTTTTCTAAAATACTTTTCTTATCAAATTTAATTTTTGGTGTTGTGTATTTTGTTGCAAAATTTCTAGTGATTGCTTTTGCTTCTGCTTCATCTTTAAACTTAACTTTTACAACAGCAAAGTCTTTTGCATAATCTTTAAAACTATTGTAGTTCATAATATCTTTTCTTAAGTAATCAGGAGCACCAACTTGTTCATTAATTGAAATTCTGTCGCCTAAAAAGTTCTGACCACTAAAGAATAATTCAGGATAATTTGTTAGTGTTTTATACTCAGCAAATTCCTTTCATTGTTCATCTTTAGGAAGTAAAAAGCTAAATGTGTGACCTGGAGTTGTAGAATAAGTGCCATCTGCTTTTATTGGTAATCTCATTTCTTTAAAAACGTGTAGATTACTTCCAAAGAATCATGTCAATGGATAGGCTTCGCCATCTTTTTTAATAAAATCAAGAATTCATGCAGATCCAATAACTGAAAGAGGACCACCATCTTTTGCTTTTTTGTCAGGATTAGTGATTGAAACTCTTAATGAATAATCCTCTAATGTTTCATAATGATCATTCTTAATAATGTTATATGCATCAGTTCCATATTCAACAAAAGGGTTGTTGTTAGCTGTATTTTGTACACCATTACCATTATAATTTGCATATCTTGTAACTGTAATATCAGTATCTAAAGCTGCTAAATTAGAAGTATGAGTACGCGTTCTTTTATACTTAGGATCATTTAAAATATCAGAAAGTTTTGGAAGGTCATCAAGCCCTGGCTCATTTTCAATTTTTTCTCTATTAGGATCTATAGGGTCAGTTGCACCACGTCCACCAGGGTTATCACTTCCTGGGTTGCCTGCTCCTTTCCCAGGGTCTGTTGCAGGTGGTTGGCCTGGGTCGCTTTCTGTTGGTGGTGTTGGTGTTGGATTAGGAGTAGGAGTCTCTTGTTGGCTACAAGCAATTAAAGTTGCTGCTGAAATTGCAAATGTGGAAAGTGCAAATGATCAGATTAAATTTTTCTTTTTAAATTTCATGGTTATTCCTTACTGTTGTGCTGACTTACTAAAGCCAGTTATTTCTTTACCTTGTAACATAATTTTTCTAACGTTAAATGGTCAAGTAATTGATTTAATAATTTCTTCAGTCATTTCTGTTTTATGCAATACGCCGTTAACTGTTTCATCTCTAAAATCGATTGCATTTAGATATTGATATGAGCGCAGCATGTGATTTGAAATTGTACTTGCATCAGCAGAAGTGCCACGACCCGAAGAACCAACTACTACTAAAGTATTAAATGTTAATGTTTTTAGACTAGTTAATGGTGTAGTATTTGCATAGTGCATTCCTGTATTTGGGTTTAAGAAGTTAAGTTCTACTTTTTCAGTATTATCAATTTTTAAATTGGTTAGATCGTAAATTGCTTTACCATTAATTAAAGATGAGAAAGTAACTTTTCTAAAGGTTTTAAAGTTAGGGATATTAGGAATTTCAATGTTATTCATTTCATACATATTTGCATCTCTAAAATCTCATTCAACAGGATAGCCTCCATCACCACCAAAATATCCTTGGAATTCACGTCTATTTTTAGCAATTACATAGACATAACGCATCATTTGTCCAATTTCTCTTCTTGTAGTTGGTTTTCCAACTGCTAAAGTTAAAAAGATTGCATTATATTTATAATCATAAGCACCTGGATTAACACGCTGATAAACTCTAGGGTCAATTCTTGTTAAAGAAGTTGCTCTTTCAACCGCTGTATTACGTTGATTAATATTTCTTGAAACATCTGTATAAAGATTTAATTCAACAAGCGTTTTATCAGTTGTATTAAAGTTAAGATTATCGATTAAAGCATGTACAACTACAGGGTCATTTCAGTCATAAAATAGAGTTAATGACTTAATAAAGTTAGGCATATTTTTAACTACATTTTTGGCTTTTTCGCCAGTAGAAGCGTTGATATTTCTAATAGCAATTCCTGCACCTTTTTGATTTTTCATTAACTTTTTAGCAGCAGTAACTAGAGCGTTTACACTGTCTAAATTTTGCACTGCAAAAATTTCGATAATGTAACGATTATTATCTTTGTTTGTGTTACTTAGGTTTTTATATTCTAATAAACGTGCTGAATCTTCAAAACCTGGAATTATTATTGGTTCAGCTTTTTCATAACCTGAATTTGTGGCTTCACCTTTTCAAGCTCTAAATTCAAGGTTCATGACATCGTTTTCAGTTCTTTCTCAATTACTTGCAAAACCGAAATATCTGTTCATATTTTGTTGGGTAGTTCTGAATAAAACGTCGTTAACAAAAGCTGCTCTTTTAGTTGCAGTTGAACCAAATTGACCATCTACTTTGAATGAATTAGGAACTTGTCCCATTTCTAAACGAGTAATTTCTTCTGAAGTAAATGATTTTTTAGGTTTAATATCTTTGAAAGACTTGATGCTTGGGAAAATGAAACTCGTATTAGGATCAGCAGCATATTTTTCAATTCTTTCATTAACATAAAAAATATTTTTTTCTTCTTCAGTTAATGATCTATAGTCACGTTTATATTTTGCTTTGATTTCTTCAACATCATATTTTTTATTTAGTCTTTCAACATCATTGAAAGAAAATCTGATGCCGTTAATAAGATCACCTAATTCAAGTTTTAAGTTTTCGTTATATTCTTTTAATAACTCATCTAGATCTTTTTGTTCTAATTTTAAAACTCTAGTTCCTTCAACATAACGCAAACTATTTTCACGCAGTGAATTTAGATCTTTAAGTGAAATCGGCTCTTTTAAAGTAGGTAAATTTTCTAAAGTAACACCATCTCTAATTAATGCACCAAGCACAATTGCTGAATCTTGACTCCCTGCTGATAAGGATTCATAATCAAATTTATCAGGTTTAGCAACTGTTGAATTTTTTCCAAATCTTCTTAAATTAGTACCGACACCACCAACTGTTTTAAAGTCTTTAACTCTTGCAGCTGATTCACCATGATCACGCAGTTGCTCGATTAATTCCTTAGTAGTCAATAATTTATAAGTACTAGTTCCTGATGTCGCAGCTGGCTGGTTTTCAGGTTTATCTTTACTAACACTTTTTTCGGCCACAACCTCTTTAGGTAAAGGTGGAATTTCTTCTTTTTTAGGCTCTGGAGCAACTTCAATTTCTTCTTTTTTAGGTTCTTCCTTCTTTTCTATCGGAGTTGGCTCTGGTTCAGGTTTTTCTTCAGGCTTAGGTGCTGGTGGCGTAGGTTTTGGGTCTTCAATTTTTTCGGGGGGTTTAACTTCCTTCATGATTACTTCAGGATCGCTAGGTGCTTTTTTATAATCAATTTTTTTAACACTAGCTAGTGAGTTATAATTAACACCTGTTTTACTATCCTCTTGTCGGTTTAGTCCAACGACTAAACCTGCAGTTGTTCCACCAACTGCTGCAACTGTTGCTATTGATAAAGCAATAATAATTTTTGATCTTAGATTCATATTTGATCTCCTAACATTTAAATAGAGTTAGTTTATTTACCTACTTAATATTTTGAATTTTACGCTTAAGTATTTATTAAAAAATTACTATTTAATAATTTAAATTTTTCTGCCAATAAAAGCGTTTTTATGCTTATCACTTTTTTATGTTTTATTATTAATATTTTTAGTTTTTAACAAATAAAATAAAAAATAATTATTTGTTCAAATTATTGGGTTTATTTATAGGCATTAAAGAAGTAAAATATTTTGCTATTTAGAAAATAAAAACCTGTTTCTTTTTTAAAAGAAAACAGGCTTAAATAATTTTAATTATTTAGTTATTTTTTAGATGTTTTGCTTTCACTCTCATCTTTTTTAGTTACAGCACGAGCACGGCTAATTAAACCTTGATAACGGTTTTGGTTAGGATTTGAAGCAGCACTCAAATTTTTTTCTTGAGTTTGTTGTGTCTTTATTTCAGCAGTATTTGAAGTTGAAGATGGTACTGAAAATTCACCAGTTCTAGTTGTTGCACGAGCAAATGCTAGATTGCTTTGAGTTTTATTACTCATTCTTTCAAGTGACATAGTTGAAGTTTTTCTAGCAGCAAATTCTCTTGGTTTTGCTAGTGAACCATTGCCATTACCGTTACTATCTTTTTCTAGTTAGTGAACCAATAAAGGTAAATAATTCAGGATTTTTACCTACGTGTTTTCCTTGCAGAATTTCAATAACTGAATCAACTGTATCATTTAAAGAAACAAAAACCCCTTTTTCTTTAGTATAAGTTTCAGCAACGAAAAATCTTTGGGTGAAGAAGTTTTGTAGTTGTAAAGCTTTTTCAACGATGATTTGGCTTTCTTCATCAAGTTCATCAACCCCTAGAATTAGAATAACATCTTCTAATTCTTTATATTTTTGCAAGATTGCTTTTGCTTCCACAATAGCGTTGAAATGTCTTTCACCAATAATCATTGGGTTAACACTACTTGAATTTGAAGAAAGTGGATCGACTGCAGGGTAGATGTTTTTAGCCACTTTATCACGAGATAAAACTAAGGCAGCATCTAGGTGGGCAAAGATGGAAACAGCAGCAGGATCACTTAAATCATCCATAGGTAAAAAGACTGTTTGAAATGAAGTGATTGATCCTTCTTTATTAGCGTATAAACGATCCTCTACAAAAGATACATCAGTATCTAGAGTTGATTGATAACCACCAATTGAAGGTTTTTTTCCTAGTGAAGCAGAAACTTCATTAGCCCCTTGGATGAAACGATAAATATTATCGATAAAAAGAAAAACATTTTCTTTTTGATAGTCTCTTAGATATTCTGCAGCAGTAATTCCAAAAGGAACAATGTTCATTCTTGAACCAGGTGCTTCGTTCATTTGCGAAATAAACATAGTTGTATTTTTCATCAAGTTTGATTGAATTAATTCTTCATATAATTCAAGACCTTCACGTGAACGCTCTCCACTACCTATGAAAATAGGTGAAATATTGTTTTGGTTATTGCTTGAATTGAAAATAATTTCTTTCATTAAAACAGTTTTTCCAACCCCTGCACCACCTAGAATTCCTAGTTTAGAACCACGCAGAATTGGCATGAAAAAGTCAATAACTTTAATTCCTGTTTCTAAGATTCTGTTTTCAACTACTAGATTTTTATTTTCCTTAATAATTGAATTCATTTGAATGTATTTTAATTCACCACGGGCAGGATTTTTTGTTAAATTAACACCACGAATGTCAAAAACATTGTTTTTGGCACCATCACCAATAGGTACTAATAAACCACGTTGCGTATTAACAACTTCTTCACCTAGTTTGAAGTTTTCCTTAGCTTCAATTACGATCGCTAACACAGTATTTTTATCAATAATTCTTTTAATTTGTAAAAAAGACTGTTTGTTATGTCCTGTTAAAATGTGATCAAGATGAAACTTGTGCTCTTCGATGTTGTTGAATTTTACTTCAACAACATTAGTATAAATATTTGATATTTTTCCAATCATTAAAACCTTCTTATATTCTTAATGATTGCGTTTAATTCTGCATCATTAAATTTAATGTATTCAACTTCTAGTGGGATGAAGTTATCTAATTTTAAGTACTTAATATATTGATTAATAGCTGATGCAAAATAATTTCGAATTAGTTTGTCATCAAGGTTAGCTCCTGAAGCTAAATTTTTGAAAATGCTAATAGCATATTTATCTGTTTTGATCATTGATGAAATAAAATCCTTAGCAGCATCAGGGTTATCAACATGTTGTAAAATTCCTCATGAAGTTAGTTTAATCATGATTAAAAGTAGTTCATCACTATAAGAACCAAAGCCTTTTTGAATTAGCATTTTTTCAATTTCTTTACCTTTAAAAATTAAATTTGCAGTTTCACGGTTTAGATCATAATCTAAATTTGCTAGCCTAATTTGCTTTTTGTATGCTAGGTAAATTTTAGAAATTTGTGATGCTATTTTAGAAATATGTTTTTCCTGAACAGCAGTTCCTGTACGAGAAACTGATAAGTCAAAATTAACAGCAGGCATTTTACCTTGAGCAAATAATTCTGAATCAAGTACGATCTGACCATCGGTAATTGAAATAATATTTGAAGAAATTAAACTTGTTAAATCGTTATTTAATGTCTTAACAATTGGTAAACAAGTAATTGATTTTCTATCAATAAAACGACCTGATTTTTCAAGTAATCTTGAGTGTAAAAAGAAAACATCTGCAGGAAAAGCTTCTTTACCAATTGGCTTATCAATTAGCAAGGAAATTTCACGATAAACATTTGCGTGTTGTGTTAAATCATCAAAAATGATTAACACATCTTCTGTATAAGATAAGTTTTCTGCATGTGCCATTGCAATATAAGGTGCTAGAAATTGTTGATATGAGCTTGTTGAAGGAGCATCAACAATGATTGTATAGTCAAGTGCTTTATGGGCTTTTAGAACCTGATAAACATATGAAACTGTTTCTCTTTTTTGACCTATTGCTACATAAATACATTTAACACCACTTTTTGCCTGATTAATAATAGTATTTAAGACAACGTGAGTTTTTCCAGTTTTACGATCACCAACGATTAATTCACGTTGACCTAGACCAATAGGAGTGAATAAATCAATTCCTAAAATTCCTGTATAGAGTTGTTTATTTAGTTGTTGGCGTTTTACCATATTTTCAGGAGTACTGAAAATATCGGTGGCTGTTGGAATGTCAAAATTGACATTTTTAACTTCAGGTAGAACAATTTGTCCGTCAATATTAATAATATTTCCGAAAAATCTTCTTGAAGTTTTAACATAACGAAGTTCTTTAGTTTCCACTAATTCATCACCAATTACTAATTTTTGATTAGCTCTATCGACTAGTAAATAGGCTTTGTTATATTCTGCTGTAATTAAATAGGCTCTAGTGTTAGGTTTATTTTTTATAGTAAAAAATTGACCTTCTTGATAAGGGTAGATCCCTTCCACTTCTATTATAAAGTCAGCGATTGCTTTAATTTTTATCATCTTTATCCTTTTCTCTTGAAGAATTTAATTTTTAATAAGATACTGATTGCAATTAAGGCAACCACTCCTGCAGATACACCTGCAAAGGTGTAGACTGCATTATTATTTGTTTGTGAAATTTCACTTGCTTTACTTTTAAAATCAGCGATTGCTTTTTGCAATGTTTCAGTTGGCGTTGGTTTAGTCATTGCAGCATCATAAAGCATTTGTAAAGGTGCTATATAATCTTTAATATTAGTTGATAATCTTAATAGTTCATCTAATAAATAACTTGCGTTAGCACTAGTATTTCAACCAAGATTTTGAATTGCAACTGATTGCTCTTTTAAGTAAGAAAATAATTGATTAATATCTTCTTCTTTAATATCTAAAGTAACAAGCAGTTCTTGTACTGAGGCAACATTTTTTTTATAATTATTTTCCAAATATTTTACTTTTGAAGAAACAATATCTGAAATGTAAGTTATTAAACTCTTAGTGTCTATTTTAGAATTTTTTAAGTAACTTAAAAAGTTACTTTCTAAACGATTTTTAAACTGTGCAAAGTTAAATGCAGTGTATTCTTTTTGTGCATATTCATTAACTAATGCTTGTGAAAAGTTTGTGAATTTCTCACTAAAATAAATTTTTGTTAAAGCATAATAAGCAATTATAATTGCTCGATTGTTGTATAGATCATAACCATTTACAAAACCAAATTTTAAGTTCTTATCAACAGTGAAAATGTTATGAATCTTTTCAAAAATATTTTTCATAAAATTAGAAGCTGCATATTCATAAATAGCAAGTGAATTGTCTTTTAAATTTAAATACTTAACAGTTTCTCGATAATCTCGCGCCGTACTTACACCCACTGTATCAGTTAAGGTAACTGATGCATTAGCTTGACCATCATTATCAAGCACAATAGAATTAACCACTAAGGTAAAACGTTCTACTAATGGATTATTGAAGAATAGCATTTCTGCTTTTTGTTCATTAGTTGCTGAATTATATTGACTAACAAAATCTTGTGGTGATAAGTTAGCAAATTCAGGTCGTGCAATTGGTTTTAAATCAGGAATATCAATAATTTCTAAATCAGCAGGAACATCAGGTGAATCTACCCCTGGGATAAATACATTTACAGGTGGTATAACAATTACAGGTGGATTTTGTGGAGTGTTTTGTTTTAGATTTTGTTCTAAATCAAAATCAAAAAATCTTGTTTTGATTTTTGAGATGATATATTCATCTCAGGTTGAAACACCTTCAACACCTTTAGGTTCATTGGGCACAATTACGGTTTTACCATCAATTGTCGTAGTTTCAAAAGTAAGTTCTTTACCGATTGTAGGGCGATCTTCATTATTTAATAAAAATGAATTACTTCCTTTATCAAGTTCACCTTTATACTCAGTTCATAACTTTTGAAAATCTTCTAAATTTAAAGTATTTTCAAGTGCTAAATCAAACTTAATATCACTTGCAGGAATAATGCTTGAGTAGTTACTTGCAGGACCTAGACCCGTTGAAAATCCTTGTAAGGTACGATTTCCATATGTCAATGTGTTTGAATTAAGTCTTAAACCATCTGCAAAAACATTTGGGTAAATTAACATAAAACCGAAGTTTTGAGGATTTGCTTTAATCTTATCTAGATTATTATTCAAAAACTCTTTTACTTTTGAAATATAAAAAGAACGAGTGATTTTTTCAATTTCATCAATTTCAGTATCAGCTTTTAAAGTTGCAATTTCACTATCAATTGCTTGAATTGCTCTTGTCACAATATCATCAATTGCTTTAGGAATTTCATTTCCTATAAACTGTTTATTTTGATTTAACTCACGAGCATTAATAGGTTTTTTCTCGGCAGGTTTTTCTGTTGTTCCATCGCCAGTACCTGTACCTGTTCCACCTGTATTACCTCCTCCAACTGCTGAAGAAACAAATGGTAAAACAATAAAAGGAACTACACTAGCAAGAGCTAAATATTTTCATTTAGATTTTTTTCTCATTATAGATTCCTTTCTACGAGACAGTATTTTTTAATGTAAGAAAGTTTTTGTTTTTTAATTTTAAACTTTCTAATTTCTAACTTATCTTTAAGTTTGAAACCTTCATCTTGATAAGCAGAGTATTGCAATAACTGATTTTCTAATTCTTTAAGTTCAGTTAAAACTTTTGCGTTTGAACAATAATTAGTGTCTTGTTTTCAATATATAACTTCCTCATTAAGTAAAACAGTGATGTTATATTCTTCTTTCATGATTAAACTTTTTTCAAAAAATAAATAAATATCTTCATTATTTAATAAAGTTAATTTCAAGAATAATAAGTCTGATTTAGCAATTGTATTCTTTTTGATCACTAATCATTTTTGCTCGATTTCTGAATAATATTCAAGTCTTCTTAATTTCAAAAATTTAGATTTATTGCTATGAATTTTTAACTCAAGATTGTAAACGCTTGATTGATTTAAACTACTTTGCACGCTGGAATTCCTTTTTATTATTTTGAGTGATCATAACTATTTCTTCAATTTCTAACTCACGTTTTTCTTTATTGATTTTGATTTTTGTTTTTAAAATTTCTTCATCAATTTTTTTAAGTTGTTTATTTTCTTCAATTAATTTATTTTTGTAATTAATAAAAGATGCTTCAGCAATTAATGCTTCTAATGTACTTTGAAAATAGAAATTTAAAATTGAATTAAAGAACTCATCTATGTTAGGAAGAATTTGGAATTTTTCAAAATTAATATTTTTTGAACGTAGTGAATCAATTTGTGATTTTGGATATTTAAAATAAAAATTATTAATTGGATAAAGTTGTGCTGTGTAGTCTTTTAATTTATTAGAACTAACTATCATTTTTACTTCATCAAATTTTTCTTCTTCAATTTGAATACGAATTAATTCACTTAATTCAATTGAAAGGTCTTTTGTACTAAAGTCATCATATGAAGCAATTAATTTGTAATTTAGAGATTGAATTTTTTCTCTAGATTCAATTCCTAATGAAATATATGAATCATGAATATCATGATTTTTTTCAAGTACTTTATCTGTTCTTTCATAAAATGATTTAGTGTATTTTTGAACGTTAGTTAAGTAAATTCATAAAGTTTTTTTCGGCTTCTTTTTATTAAAAAGTAAGTCTTTATCTTCTGAAAAATAAATTGAATTTACATTTCTTAGATCATGTAATTTTTGAATAATAATTTTTGCAAAAACTGAATTGCTTAATGAACTTCTAATTCTTTTTTGTAGTAAGTTAATTTCAATTAAAGATAAGTTACGATTAAGCGATACTATTTTTTGTACTTGATCAAAATTCTTTAATCTTTGTACATGTTTTTTTAAATCCATTAGGCCTCCAAGTTGACAATATTTCTATCGAAAACAATTTTTAAACTTTTGGTATCGGGAGATAAAAAGACAATTATTCCTTTAATCACTTCTATGTATCTTTCTTCTGTAAATAGGTACTTTTGGATTTGTAAATTAATAATTTTTAATAATTTATCTAAATTACTATTACTTGAAGATTTCATACTAAATGATTCTGAATTACTTGATTCTTTAGTATCTAAAGTTGGAAATAATTTATTAAAACTAAAGCGTAAATTTCTTGATCAAGAAATTACAAACTTTTCAAAAACAATGTCCTTATTTTTAAAAATTGCTTCATTAATTTTTTCATTTAGATTTTTAACTGTATCACTTTCATCAGAAATATTTGTGATCAGTAATGATGTTCCTAATAATTGATTAAATGAAACAAAATTATCTAGAATAACTAGTTCATCATATTTAGTATTAATTTTAATTTCTTTAAAATTTACATCTTTTAATTTTTGGTTTTTGGTTTTTAAATTCATTTTCAATCCTTATTTAATTCTGCTTTTTGGAGCATTAATAATTTGTTTTTCGCTTGCTTTATTTTTGCTTTTAAATCTTGTTTTATTTTTATTTAAAACTTTTTCTTCTTTAGCAATTTTACGATCAATTCTAATTGCAATTTTTGAAGCTAATTGACTATAGTTAGCAAATAAAATTAAGATTATCACAGTTGATAAAACAGATAATGCAATTTCAAATTTAACAAGTAAACTTATGAAGTCACTATCAGTATCAATATAGTTATTATTATTTCTTAAATAAATTCTGTAACCCATAACTGAAGCAACTATAAATAACAAAATCATTTGTGAAGCAAGGGCAAAATAATTTCTTTTATCAATAAGTTTTGCTTTTCTAAAATCAATAAAATTAATTAAAATAATTAATAAATTAGTTGTCATTCCTAATCAGAATATTTTGTAATTTTCGTCATCAAAATTTCTGTTCAATGAAGTAACAATTAAGGCTACAGTTCAGATTATAAAGATCATGAACTGCATAAAAATGTTGCCGTAAATATTTCCTTCAAAAATTTTAATTCTCAATATTTTAATCATTACAAAAAATAATAAAATAATAAAATCAATTGCAAGAGCTAAATATAAAACAGAATATTTTTGTTGCACATTTACAAAGATAGCAACAAGCGTTGGAAAGTTTCCAAAGGCTAAAGTTGAGAATCAAATAAACATAGCTAGTGATGCAGTTGCTGAAAATACTAATAAGAATTTTCAGTAGTTATTTATTAAACTTGATTCCTTAAAATAAAAAATGTTGTGTAAGTTAACTGCTATTAATAAAATAAATAATCCACTTACTATTAATAAGACGTAGATAACGTTATATCATTCGCTTATATAAATAAATAGTTCATCAAAGAATGTAATGATTGCATTATTTGAAAAAACATTTTCTCCTTCGTTACTTCCATAAATTAATCTGGAAAATAGAACATAAAAAATAATTAGTGAAATTAATTTCGAAGCATAACTTATATAAATCATGATTAATTTATTTTTGTTAACTGGACTAGCTTGTAAATACTTTCTTTCAACTATCATGAAGTGTAAAAAACTTCAAAATAAATTGACAAGCAAGAAAAAACTAAGTGAGAACGAAACATAGATAGAGATTTCTTTATAAAAGAAAAAAACGAACATAATTACTATGGCAGCCATTAAATTGCTCATGCTTCAAAGTCAAACTTGATAGAGTTTTTTATTGAACTTGTCAACACTTTGATAGTTGGAAAGAATTAGGGTTAAGAATGCGATTGTGAGAGTTGTTGATCTAACAATATAAGAAATATTTTGGTATTGAACCACATCATTTGTACTTTTTAAAATATTTGTAATACCGATTGTCTCGGCATTGAAAAAAATATTTGAAAGTTCAAACAAGGTAACAAGTGTAAAAATGAAAAATAAGATTACTAAACTATATTTAATAAGTTTAGTACTCAGTTCAAACTTAGTTCGAGGAATCAGTCTGATTAATGAAGATTTAAAATCGAATTTTTCAAATTTACTTGTTTTTTTTGATTTTGATTTCATTTATGCCTTTCGTGATTTAGATGGATAAGATTTTCAAAAATTTATTTGGTTAGAGTAAATTTTGAGTTGTCTTAATTAAAATACTATGTTAAATGTGGCGATAAATGAACCAATTTTTAAATATTAGTTTTTTTTATTTATTTTCAATTTAAAATGCTAAACTATTAAAATATTTTCAAAAAATAGTCATATAAAGAATAGATAAGTCAAAATACTTTCAAACTTTGTTCAAAATCAAGAACAAATCAACTGAATACTTTTATTAATGAAGTTTCATTAATAAAAATAACTATATACTTTAAGATTATTTTGAATTATTTAAAAAAATATTCAAAAATTGAATTTAGTTTAAGGAGATTTTAGATTTAGATATATGAAGAATATTTTTAAATATTTACGGGGTAACCGTTTATATTTTACGCTTATTTCTATAGTTTTTCTAGGAATCCAGGTTGCTTTAACCTTATATCAAGCAGAATTACTTAGACAAATAATCGCAGGAACACAGACCGAAAACGCATCTTTATTAAGAATTGATACAGATGCAATCGGAATTTCGTTCGGTGTTTCTTTTGCAGGGCTGATTTCATCAGTAATTGCAAATACTTTTGCAATTCTATCTTCAACAGCCTTTGCTCAGTATTTAAGGGATCTTTACTTTAAGAAAGCACTTTCGCTTTCAAGTAATGATCTAGATTATTTTAGTGTTGCTTCCTTAACAGCTAGAGCAACAAATGATTTGAAAATTTTTCAAGATTCATTTTTACAATCAGTTGTTTTTATTAGTCGTGGATCAATGTATATTGTAGGTTCAATTGTCGCAGGAGTTTTATTAAACCCACAAATGACAATTATTCTAGCAATCTTTTTACCTATCTTTGCAGTTGTCTTTATTGTCCCTGCATTAAGATCAAAAAAATATAATTCTAATAGATTAGCTAATTTAGATAAAGCACAATCAATCTTAAGAGAAAACATCTTAGGAGTTAGAGTTATTAAAAGTTACAATTTATACGATAAATTGGAACATCGCTTTGATGCTTACAACATTGAAATTGCTTATAACACTAAAAGAATGTCATGAATTTTTGCAATTATTCAGCCGATTGCTTTTGGTCTGATTAATTTAGCAGTTATTGTTATTTATATAGTAGGTGGTTTTGCTTCAAATGTCGATGGTGCTACTGCTGCTGAAAGATTAAATATTATCTCCACAATTATTCCCTTTACTTTAATTGTTTTTAGAGCATCAATTGGTGTTTTCTTAATTATGAGCACTATTAATTCAGTTATTAGATCAGCTAAAAGTGTTGACAGAATTGCTGAAGTTTTACATTATAAATCACAGCAAATTTGAAAAAATGATGGGTATTTAATTAAGCATGGTAGTCTTAAAATTTCTAATTTAAACTTCAAATATTTTGAAGATGCTGAATACGTTTTAAAAAATATTAACCTAGAAGTTAAAGAAAATGAAAGTGTAGGAATTATCGGTCCTACTGGTTCAGGTAAATCAACTTTGGCAAATATTTTAATTAGAGCCTATGATGTTAAAGAAGGAAAAGTTGAAATTGATAACGTTGATATCTCTGATATCAAACGTGAATCACTTAGTTCTAACGTTGCTATCGCTTTTCAAAAACCTGAAATTATTTCAGGAAAAATTAGAGACAATGTTAGCTTAATTTCACGCTTTGATCAAATCCGTGATGATAAACGTAAACAAAAAGAACTTGATAAAGAAATCTGAAATGCCTTAGAAATTGCTCAGGCCAAAGAATTTGTTGATAAATTAGAAGATAAACTCGATTCAAGAGTTGAACAACGGGGGACTAACTTTTCAGGTGGGCAAAAACAACGTTTAGCAATTTCTCGTGCTGTTGCACAGAAAGCAAAAATTACAATTTTTGATGATTCAACTTCAGCGCTTGATAAGATCACTGAACAAAAAGTTCAAGATGCAATGAAGAAAAAACTAAATACAACTTTAATAGTTATTGCTCAAAGAATCAACAGTGTTGAAAATATGGATAAAATAGTTTTACTAAATAACGGTGAAATTTCAGCAGTTGGAACTCATAAGCAATTACTAGCAAATAGCAGTCAATACCAAAATATTGCTCGTATTCAACTAGGTGATACTGAAGTGAATCGCCAATTAAAATTGATTCAGGAAGGAGCATAAAATGACTAGCAAAAATATCAGAACTGATGCAAAAAGATTTAAGAAAAATCGTAAATCTTTTTCAAAAGCAGGAATTAAATTCATTTGAAGATATTTCCGTGAATTTAAAAAACTAAGTATTTTAATTATGTTTTTTGCTCTAGCTACCGTTTTAGGAAATGCTGCTTTAATCATTGGTTTATTTTTCTTATCAAGTGAAATTACAAGAGTAATCAATGAAGCAATTTCTGCTAACTCAGGTTATGACGGCGACTTTGGAATGTATTTAATATACATGTTAGTTGTTTTTACTTTTGGTTACATAGCAGTTGCAATTATCAACTTAACAAGAAATATTTTAGCAGGTACCTTCTCATCAAAAATTGGCAAGAAAATGCGTGAAGATGTTTTTATGAAACTAAAAGTTATCAGAGTGCTTTACTATGATCAAACTGCTAGTGGAGATTTAATTTCCCGCGTTGCTAATGATACTGATAACGTTACTAACTTTATTGCCGATAATGCTGTTGGAATAGTTAATGACATGGCTCAGTTAGTAATTATGGCAATTGCCATGTTTATTTTTTCACCAATTATTAGTGCAATTACTATTCTAGGATTTTTACCAATTATCTTTGTGATTGTTTATTTCATCTTAAAGATTTCAAGAAAATCTTTTGTGGCTCGCCAGCAATCAATTGGTAAATTAAATGCTTTTTTTGAAGAAGCCTTCTCATCTTTAAAAAGCATTAAAGCAGTTAATGCTACTCAAAAAATTTATCAAGATTTTAGCGAGAATAACAATCGCCAAATTAAAGTTGATCGTAAAGCTGAAATTATTGGTTACTATGTTTTTAGTTGAAACTTATTTATTAACGATCTACTAAATCTAATTATTTTAGTTATACCTGTTGTCTTTATGATTAATAATCGAGAATGAGGTGGAGTAATTTCGACTACAACAAATGGAGTTACCAATCCTGAATCTTTTGCTGTTTTAGCAACCTATAATTTATTTTATAGAAATTATGCAGGACCACAATTTCAGATCTTTAATAACCTTAATAATTTCCAAAATGCAGTCGCTGGTGCTGACCGTGTTAATGAAGTTCATATTCAAGAATCAGAACATAATGAAAAAGAAACAGTTGATTTAATTGATATCAAAGGAGATGTTTCAATTAGAAATTTAAACTTCTCATATTTACCAGATAAACCTATTTTAAAGAATGTTTCTTTTGATGTTAAAAGAGGTCAGTCAGTTGGAATCGTAGGTCCAACTGGAAGTGGTAAAACCACCATCATAAATTTATTAACTAAATTTTATGATGTTGAAAATGGTAACATTTTAATTGACAATATTCCAATTCAAAACATTACTAAAAAATCAATGCGTAACAATGTTTCAATTGTTTTACAAGATACATTTTTATTTAATGAAACAATTATGGAAAACATTCGTTATGCTCGCCCTGAAGCTAGTGATGAAGAAGTAATTGAAGCAGCTAAAATTGCAAATGCTCATAACATGATTACTAAATTAGAAAAAGGTTATCAAACACCACTTGATGAAAATGTTATGAATTTATCTCAAGGTGAAAAACAATTACTAGCAATTGCTCGTGCTGTTTTAAAAGATTCATCTATTTTAATTTTTGATGAAGCAACTTCAAGTATTGATACTGAAACTGAAGCGATTATTCAAAAAGCAATGTTGAAATTGCAAGAAGGAAAAACAACTTTTATCATTGCTCACCGTTTAAGTACAATTAAACATGCCGACTTAATTATTGTTCTTAAAAATGGAGAAATTCTTGAAAAGGGTAACCATGAACAGTTGCTTGCAGAAAAAGGATTTTACTATTCAATGTATTATTCAAATCAAAGAGACATGGACTCATTTGAATAATAGAAATTTAAAAAAATATTTCAAAATATATCCAAAAGCCCGTGTTTTACGGGCTTTTCGTATGTTTTTAATTAAATTTAAATATCTATATTTTTTATTCTCTAAAAAGCAATTTGCTTAATAAAATTAATAATTTAATTAATTTAAAAATATTTTTGGATCAAAATAATCAAGCGAATAAATTTAATTAAGAAATTAAAAACTAGTAAAATATTTTGCTAGTAATTATTTTGAAATACAAATATTAATGTCTATTCTTCTTCATTCTTTTCATCATCATCATTTTCTTCTGAATCTTCATCATCATCTTTAGGTACACCTATAGCACTAATATTGAAAGTAATTTTTCCAGTTCGAATATCTGTTTTTAAATTTTGTTTTCCATATATTATGTCATGATTTTTAATTAATTCATCTAATCTCAGTTCAACAAGATGAAAATTTGTTTTGTCTCTTTTATGTTTATAGATAGGTGTTGCTATAGCATTAATTACGTAAGTAAATTCTCCAGTTTGTGATTGAGTAGTAAGAATTTCCTCAACCTTTAAGTAATGTTCTTTGGTAAAATCTTGTAGTCTCATTTTAATGTATTCATGATCAATATCACCTCATATTGATGAACGTTTTGGTACGAATTTCATATTTTAATTATAACTGAATTAATAATATTTTTAATATGAAGTTATCTTTAAAGTGTTAGCGTATTTTATTTAAGTTTTTTAAAATTTTAAAGACGATTTTTAGATTATAAATAAAATTTCAGTTAACTAAAAGTAGCAAAACAATTTATGCTTTGATTTGTTAAAAACAAAAAAATTATTTTGATAACAAATGTTTAGGGATTTTTTCATCTTTGTCTGATGTTCATGTTGCATTAATTCTGTAGCTAATAGTATTTCTTCTATAATCTCTCACGGTTGTTTCCACAACATTTACATCATATTTCTCCATCATCTTTTCTAAGTATTCAGTTGACTCAAGAGCTTTATCCATTTCATCATCATTTTTTTTCATGTACATGTAATAATTATAACCTAATTAAATTTAATTACTTATCTTTATTTACATCTATTGCCATTTTTTAGCTGAATTAATATATTTAATGTTTGCTTTTAATTTGCAAAATTAACTTAATTATTGCTTTTAGTATTAACAGTTATTTTTTTTATTGATATTATAGTTATAAAATTAATGTAGTTCTAATCAGATTTATATCTTATAAAATAAAAATACTCAAATCATTTTGATTTGAATATCGTAATTTACTTTTTCTTAATTATTTCTAAAATTTCTTTTAATTGTTCAACAATAGCTTCGTTTTGCTTTTTCAAATCTTCATTTTGCTCTTTCACATCATTAACCTGTGATTCAAGATTTTCAACTTTAGAGTTTAGTTTATTATTTTGCTCTTTTAACTCTTTGTTCTGTTCTTTCACTTCATTAACTTGTGTTTCTAAATTTTCAACTTTAGAATGAAGATTTTTGTTTTGTTCTTTCACTTCATTAACCTGAACTTCAAGATTATCTACTTTAGTTTCAAGATTATCAAATTTGATTTCAAGATTATCTACTTTAGTTTCAAGATTATCAAATTTGATTTCAAGATTTTCAACTTTAGTTGCTAATGTTTCTACTTTAGAGTTGATCGCTACATTTTGAACATTTATCTTATTAATCTGCGATCCAAGAGATTTAATAATGCTATCTGC
>NZ_NQNY01000019.1:0-18636 GCF_002276225.1 Mycoplasmopsis agassizii
CTTGTTTGTATTTCATATTACTTATATTATAAAAAATAACTACAACCTTTCTGTTGCAGTTATTAGGCCGATGCGGGTAAACTTTCATAAAGAAAGTTTATTAAATAAATTTATGAATAATTAACTGACATAACAATTATGAATAATTTTATAGATCATAGTTAAATTTTAAAGTTCAGGTTCAGGTGATAAGTCATGTATTTCAGCGGTATATTCGTATTACTTATATGTAATGGTTCAATCATTAAAATCAAAATCATTTAATTTATTTTTTTCAACTGGTATCATAAAAGAAGTTAATCTATCTGATCTTGCCCTTCACTCCATATTCTGGACAAATTGCATCGGCAATAAACCACTTATTTCTCTAAAATCAAGAGTAATATTTTTGTTTTCAACATCTATATCGTAATTTTCAATAGTTATTCCTCCTTCTAAAAATATATCTGCTTCAACGTGAGGTATTCACAGATTTCAAAAGTCTTTTAAAAATAAGTAATTGTATTTATTAAGATTCATTTTATATTTTATTAGTGGATAATTAAATGTTTTAGATCAAGGCAAAAATCTACTTGTAAGATCTTTTATAGGCTCACAACCAGATCCATAATAACAAACTTCTTTATATTTTTGTCCTGTTACATTAATTCATTCATTATCGATTGATTTGAAATATTCATAATAAATTTTTCAACTATCATTGTCAAATCTAAGAGCAGTTTTTAAATCATCTTCATTTTTGATTAAACTAATTGATTTATGATTTGTATCAAACTTTTTTTCAATTTCAGATTTTTCAACATAAAGTTTATACTTTTCATCACCTTTTTTATATCAAATGTTTTTGTTTCCATTTTCATAAATTCATGATGGTTTTTTAATAAAACCTCCAGTTATAAATGGCTCCATTTTAGGAGTTTCTTGGCCGGTTTTTCAATCAATCAATTCATTATCTTTATCTGAATCATCTTTCCTTATTTCTATATAAGATCCTTCTAAAGATTTTTCGTTTCCACCATAATATCAACCTCAATATCAATCACTAAAAGTAAAATATTTAAAACCAAATGTATTTAGTTGTATAAAAGGTTTTTTGTCATTAGTCACTTTTTCATAGATAGCAGCACTTGGATTTTTTTCAAGAAATGAATCTCAATTTTTACCTCACTTTTCAAAGGGGTTTGAAGGCATTTTTTCAACTGGTTTTTCTACAGGCTTAGTTGGCTTATCCTTAGGCTTTTCCGGTTCAAGATTTTGAGAACAAGCAACCAAAATTAAAACTGGGGATACAGTAGAAATAGTAACTAATCAAAATGCTGTTTTACTGATTTTTTTATATTTTTGAATAAGTAAACGCAACATCTACGTCCTTTTTTCTACTTTCATCTTCTTGAGAAATATTGAAAGTATAATAACCTGATTCTTCAGCAATGAATTCAATTGTTTTAGTATTTGCTTTTTGCCTTTCAAATCATTTTTTTGCCTCAGTTTTTTTATTAGATGGTGCGACTACATTTAAATTTAAAGACAATGGACCTTTATATCATGAAAGTCTTTCTGATTTGTAATTATCATTTAGTCAAGTTATATTGAATCTATATGCATCATCTTTATATAAATAAATTCTTTTAGTTAAAGGATTGTTATTAGTATTGATTTTACTTAATCTAAAATAATCTAGATTAAGCAATGATTCTTTTACCTTTGAAAAGTCGGGTCTTCCAAAGCCCACTTGTTGCCTATATACAGGTGGTCTACTTGGTGTGAATTTACCTAATCCTATAAGAGAATATATAATTTCTTGTCTTGAACCTGCAATTAGTGCACTTTTCATTATGATTGAATCAGCCCCCATATCAAAATAACTATGGTAATTTGTTTTTAAAATTGTTGCCATAGCAGCAATAGTTGGCGCAGACATACTATTACCTACAACATTTTTATTATCAAATGGAACATCAAACATTGAATGAAAATCATCAGGGGTAGAAACAGAAATATAATTATCAATATATGAGTATTCACTTGCTGGTTTAGGTTCTATGCGATTAGATGGTTCTAAACTACCAACAATAATGGAATTTTGAGATAGTGTTGTGTCATTAATATATCTTAGTCACAGATTGGGCTGTCTTTCTCCATATCTATCTTCTCTTTCTGCCTCACCTTCATTTCCTGCAGCAATAATAAAGATAACTTCCGGATTTTTTGAAATGAATTCATCAATGGTTCCAGCAGGTTCGCCATAGTATATGCCATGACTTCCATGTATAGAACCAGTATAGTTTTGAATATACACTCCTTCTTTTACTAATGATTCCATAACTCTAGTTAGGAATTTCTTATCTTCCACAGGAACATTTGCAACATGCCATTTGCTATACAGAGAAACATAAGGATTTATTCCTTGTTTTCCAATTATTACTTCTGCCACTGTATTAGCATGAAGGTTATCACGATCCTTGGGATCATATCTAACATTTCTACTATCAACATTTATATCTTTTGTAGCAAAATTGTTAGAATTTTTATCAACAATACCATTGACTTCAATGATACCTACTTTTGTCTTATTACCTGCATTAGCCTTAGTTTCCAAATACTGTCTTTCTCTTGCTAAAATTTCCTTAGTTAGACCAACTGATTCATATCTTTTTTGATTAACAGGGTCATATTTATCTCAGAAAGTTGTATCAAGTTTTTTAGGCTGTTCGACATGTTTGGGTGGTGTTGTAGGAGAAGGTTCTTTTTGATTATAATGCTGATTTCAAACATAATCCCAATATTGTGATTCCAATGGATTCATTTCTGGGATAAACTTTTCTCTGTCAGAATTTTCATCTTTATCATGCACATTAAGTTGTAAGAGATCATTTTTGTCGATCTTAAGATCTGATATTAACGAATATAATTTTTTTAAATCATCTTCGTCATGATATGAAATTGACAAGGTTAGAACATATTTATAAAAAATAAGTTCTCTACTAGTGCCAATAGCATCTTTGATTTGGTCAACATATTTTTGTAGTTGTTCAGGATTTATTCCTGCTTTAAAAACTATTTCAATTTTGCTAGACCCATTTTTAATTGTTTTTGGTTGTTGAATTAAATTTTCTTTTTCATTAATTTTTAATTCATGATTTTCATCTTTTACAGATGTTTGGATTGCAGACACACTTGTGATTCCTGCAATTGAAAGTACACTGGAAGAAAATACTGCTAGTGTAATTTTTATTTTTTTAGATTGCATATAACCTCTTTTTTAATTTTGATAAAATTGTTTTTATTCTGATAATCTAAATGAACTCCAAAAACATAAAAAGATAAGTTTATTCATTGTTTTTGATTATCTTTTTCTCCTTTTGCATGGATTATATATTTCTTGTAAAATTGTGGTTTTATAAGATAAAAATATTTTTTTACTAAAAGTATTTTTTAAAAAAAGAGTAAAATATAAAATATTAAAAACACCATCAAGATTTTAATGGTGTTCGCATTTTTTTAAGTAATTCTAATTACTTTTTATCAAGTGTTTCATCAGTTTTTTGATTCTTATAAATGGATGAAATCAAATAATTAGGTGTTGTGATAATTGAGATTAAAGCAAACATTTGATAGATTTCATTTAATGTATTGTTTGTTCAAAAATCAACTTCTTTTTTAAAATTATCTGAATAGTGAAAATTTACTTTTAAAACCTTTGGTGAAGAAGGTAAAAACTTAACTAGAATATTATCATCAATTTTTTGAATATGATACATATCAAGATCAATTGCATTAAAGTTTTCTAGTAATGTGTTTTGCACATCTTTCGTAAAAATTGCTTTTGATAGTTGTTCATCATTTGATCTTAATTTTAATTTCTTATTAAATTCTTCTGAATCTAATTTAATCTTTTTAAGATTATCTGTTTCAGCTAAAACTGAAACAAGAGAAAAATGGTAACCTTTTAATTGTTCTTTTTCTTCAGGTGATAATGAGTATTCAATCATTCCTACATTTGCATATAAGTTTTTATTAACACCATTTAGTTTTTGCTCTCAAGTTCAAGCTTGAGTTTGAAAAACAACTTGGTGATTTAAATAATTAAAAATAAATAATGGCGAGAATTTAAAAATTGATGCGTTATCTCCGATTTTAGGGAATCCTCTTTGACGATACTTAACGAGGTTTAATAATAGTTTATCAATACTTTCTGTAAAGTCAAAATCTTCTAAATTTTCAAAAATAATTTTGAAAAATTCCTTATGGTTAATTGACTTATTTAAAATTTTTTCAGCTCGTTTTTTAAGAGGTCAAATCAAGCCTAAAAAAAATAAACTAATAACCATTAATGCAACTGAAATGCCTAGCAATAAATATAAAACTAAATCTGAATAAGTATTTGGATTAGCAAAATTAGCATCAAATAATCTTGTTCAAACAATAAAAGTTATTAAACCAACTAATAATGAAATGATGAAAAAAATTAAATAAACTTTTGATAAGAAAAAACGAATTACAGCAGGTATGTTTTGCTTTTTCTCATTCATATATTCAATTAACTTTTTAGAAATGATTTCTGAATGTCGATTTATAAATTGTTCTTTTAATTTTGCTGAAAAATGCTTTATATGATTTATTTCTTTTGTATCGTTCATAAGTCATCTCCTAAAAAAGTGCTTGTAAAATTATAAAATTAAAATGCTTATTTTAATGAAAAAATTTAAAGTTTTCAACGAGTAAAAATCACTAAAAAAATAAATTATTAATTAAAAGTTTATAATTAAAAATATGAACTTTTTAATGTCGTTTCAAGCTAGCCAGATTTTAGTTTTAAATTCATTTTTAATAGTTAGTGCAATCTTACTATTAATACCTATGATAGCCATTTTCGTTAACTTTTTTATTAAGATTCGCAAGACTAAAAATTACTCAATTTATTTTGAATTTAATTGACTATCAAATTACATATTTTTAAACTATTTAGGAATAGTGATGAATTCTTTTGCAATCTCCATTTTGTCATTTATTTGTATTTTATTTCTAATAACAATTTTGATTTTCAAATTAATAAAAATCAAATTTAAATTAAATAAATTTTGACTCATAAATACAGCAATTAAATTAGTCTTATTTTTAATTGTAATTATTTTAAATTTTAGGTTTTATGATTCAAGTATTTATGTTTTTAATCAAGGACATGTCTTTGATTTCATACTTTTAATATTTATATTTATTTTAATAACAGTTGAATATATTTTTACTGATCATAAAGACTTAAAAGAATTAAAAATAGGAAAAAATAATTTTGCAAATTATTATACATTTTTATTAATTGTTCCCTTTTTAATTTTCTTTTTAGCAACAAATGTCTTTTTAACAATTTTTGTTTCAATATTAAATGTAACCCAAACAGGAACATTACTTTCTAGTTTTGATTTTAGAATTTACATGTATATTCTTACAAGCATTATGATGTCAATTTTAGTTTTTATTTCATTTTGAAAATTTAATAAATTTAAATACAACCTTAAAGAATATGATCTAGTTTTTGGTAGTAAAAAATAATTTCTATTACAGTATGTAATAGCAATATATTTAAATTAAAATTATAAATTTATTTAGTATCAATTAAATCTTGAATTATTTGCTTACCATTTTCTTTTGTTCCATTCGGAATGACATCCTTGTTTCATATTCTTACCAAGTTATACCTGGATGTATAATATAAAGCAGTCACTACTTTATTAATTTTGCTTATTTTTGATGTATCAAAACTAGTTGTTTTTTTAGATAAAACAAAGTCACCTCTTAAAACGATGTTATTGCTTGTATCACCAAAGTGAGCAATGATTTTATTATATTTGATTATCATTCTTTCATGTAAAAATGCCATTAAGCTCGGTAGATTAGCAAATTCAATACCTTCGTTAGCATTTGGTCCATCCACATAAATTTTTATTTCTGAATTTAATGGATTTATAAAAATTTGACCGTATTCAAATATTTTAATAACAGCACCATTAATAATTCCTGAAGCACCGATTGACTTAATTTCATCAGCAATTTTATTTCGTAGATCATAATATGAATCAAGTGCTTGCCTTATAGATAAGACATAATTAGAAATATGTTTTGAAAAATCATCTAGCGTTAATTTGTTAATACTTTTTGTATGACCACCATTAAGCAACATTAGTTCACCCATTTTTTTTAAATTGAAAAATAAAATGCTATTACCTTGCAAAGTAATAGCATTTTTCTATGATCATTTTGATATGGCAGAGGCTACAGGAATCGAACCCATACCAGCAGGTTTGGAATCTGTTATACTACCGTTATACTAAGCCTCCATTTTAAAAACTAAAAAAATGACTATTTTTAGTATATCAAAAAATAGAGCGCTTAATAATTATCTGAATTATTCCTTAATAATTTTATTTGCTTATTTAAAAGCAAATAAAAAAGTAGTCAATTAAGACTACTTAGTTTATAAAATTAAGATCTTGCTTTTTCTAATTTTAAAACTGCTCCACGAGCTGCTTCTCATAAGATTTCAGCATATGAAGGATGTGGGTGAACTGTTGCTGCAATTTCAAAAATGGTAATTTCGTTATCCATTGCTAAAGTGATTTCTGAAATGAAATCACTAGCATTAGCACCAAAAATTTGTGCTCCTAGAATTCTTCCATCTTCTTCATTAACATAGATTTCAGCAACCCCTGTTTCTTTAGCAGTAGCAAGTGCTCTACCTAAATGAGCATAACCATATTTAGCAACCATTACTTTGTAACCTTTTTCAACAGCTTCATGGTGTGCTAGCCCGACTGTAGCAATTTCAGGAGAAGTGTAAATTGCTGCAGGAATTTCGTGTTTTTCATAAATGTGTTTATGTCCTGCAAAATGTCTTACAAGTTCTTGTGCTTGTGAATAAGCAGCATGAGCTAACATATTGCGTGCATTAACATCACCGATTGCATAGAAGTCTTTAACGTTAGTTTCGTTATTTTCATCAACTTCAATAACACCGTTTTCTTTGAATTTAACACCCATATCTTTAGCATTTAAAGGTACAGTGACACGACCAATTGATACTAAAGTTTTATCAGCTTCTAGTTCTTGAGTTTTACCTTCAACTTCGATTACTAATTTTGAATTTTTAAATTCTTTAACGGCTGCGTTAAAGATAAATTTAACACCGTATTTATCAGTTAGTTTTTTAACTAAAGCATCTTTAATTGACTTAGCAATTTTAGGATTTAACACTTCAGCAGAATTTTGTACAACAGTAACTTTAACACCTGCAGAAGCATATACTTGTGCCATTTCTAGACCAATAACACCTGCACCAACAATAGTTAATGCTTTTGGATATTCAGTCATGTTAATTGCACTGCGACTAGTAATAACTTTACCTGATTTATAACCTTCTTCAAACCCTGGAAGAGTTAATTTTCTTGATACTGAACCAGTTGCTAAAACAATTTTTTTACCACGGTAAACTTTTCCTAAAGCTTCAACTTCATGTGCTCCAACAAATTTAGCTTCAGCTTCAATAGCATCAACTTTTGCTGCTTTTAGTAGCATTTTTACACCACCAACAATTTTGGTAACAACTTGATCTTTTTTAGCTTGAATACCTACTCATGACTTAGCAAAATCGATATCTTTTTCACTAACTTTGTTTTTGAAAACAACACCAACTTCTTCAGCACTAGTAATTGCTTCTAAGTGATGAGTTGAATTTAGTAAGGCTTTAGTTGGAATACATCCAATGTTTAAACACACTCCACCTCAGAATTCTTTTTCAATTACTAAGGTTTTAAAACCTAGTTTTGAAGATTCTTCAGCAGCTAAATATCCCCCAGGACCTGCTCCAATGATAATGACATCGTATTCTTTTTCAACGCTACCTGTATATGCTTTTCCTGCTTCTTTATTAGAAGTAGGTGTAGTTTCAACTGTTGTTGAGACTGCTGCACTTGCAGTTTCAGAAGCTACTTTTTTAGATCCAAATGAAAGACCCGTAGTAGGTTTAATTTCATTTGAAACACTGATATTTCCTACAACGGCAGGAGCTGATTCAGGCTCAGCAGCAGGCGCAGGTGCTGCTTCTTCTAATGAACCTCCACTACCATCATCGATCACGAAAATTACGTCACCAACATGAATAGTTTTACCTTCTTCAAGTAAAATTTGGGCAATTTTACCTGTTTTTGGTGAAGGAATATCTGAAGTCATTTTGTCAGTTTCAACAGAAAATAAAGAATCTCCTTCTTTAACTTCTTGACCAACTTTTACATAAACTTCAGCAACATTTCCTTCGTGAAGTCCTTCACCAATATCAGCAAATTTAAATTTATACATTAAAACGCTCCTAACAATCTTGGATTTTCTAATAGTTGTACAACTCTAGTTGTAAAACGCCCAATGGTTGAGCCATCGATTCAACGGTGGTCTGCAGCAGTTGTTAAGTACATAACTTTTCCAGGTTTTACTTCACCTTTAACAACAACTGCTTCATCAATAATTGCTCCAACACCTAAAATACCAACTTCTGGGTAGTTAATAACTGGTACACCATGTAATGAACCTACTGATCCATAGTTAGTAATTGTAAAGGTTGCCCCTGACATTTGTGCTGGTTTTAAAGTTTTATCACGTGCTGCTTTTGCTAAAGTAACAATTTCTTTAGCTAGTTCAATCACGTTTTTCTTATCAGCATCTTTGATAACTGGTACGAATAGACCGTGATCTGTATCAACTGCGATTCCGATATTAACTGCACTTGGGTAAACAATTTCTTCAGTTTTTTCATCAAATTTTGCCCCAAAAATTGGGTATTCTTTTAAAGCAAGGGTAGTTGCTTTAATAATGAATGCTAAGAAGGTGATTTTAGCACCTGTTAGTTCGAATAAACTGTCTTTGATAGCAGCACGATAGTCTCATAATTCTGAGACATTAGCACGGTGCACTAAGTTTACATAAGCAACATTTGCTCATGAATTTTTCATTGCTTTAGCAATGGCTTTACGCACAAAATCAACTTTTTTACGTTCACCTGCTACAGGTGCAACTGGTGTACTTGTGGGTGCAGCACTTGCTGTTGGTGTTGGTGCAACTGGTGCTGGACTAGGGCTAGCAGCAGGAGCTGCTGCTGGTGCACTTGCTTGATTTTTTAATCATTCAAGTTGCTCACGTTTGCTTAGTCCTTTAGGCATTGTTGCTGAACTTGAAGCAGGTGTTGCAGGCTTTGCTGAACCTGAATTATTTTTTGCTCATTCAAGTTGCTCACGTTTGCTTAGTCCTTTTGGCATTGTTGCTGAGTTAGTTGAAGTAGCAGCAGGTGTTGATTTTTTAGATCCAAATGAAAGACCTGTAGTAGGTTTAATTTCATTTGAAACACTGATATTTCCAACTACGGCTGGAGCAGATTCTGCAGGTGCTTCTTCTTTAACAGGTGCAGATGATGAACCATCATCAATTACAAAGATAACATCACCAACATGAATTGTTTGTCCTTCTTTTAGTAAAATTTCAGCAATTTTACCTGCTTTTGGTGAAGGAATATCACTAGTCATTTTGTCAGTTTCAACTGAAAATAAGGGTTCACCTTCAGCAACTGTTTGACCTACTTTGACATAGACTTGAGCGACATTTCCCTCGTGAAGACCTTCGCCAATGTCTGCGAATTTAAATTTAAACATTTTAATACACTCCTAATAATGATGGTTTCTCTAATAAATTGGCAACTCTTGTAGTAAAGCGTCCAATTGTTGAACCATCGATTCAGCGATGGTCTGCTGCTGTTGTTAAATACATGGCTTTACCAGCAACTAATTTTTTCTCAGTTGCTGAATAAAACGCTTCATCAACGATTGCACCTAAACCTAAAATCCCGATTTCAGGATAATTGATAACAGGTACTCCATGAAGTGAGCCAACTGAACCATAGTTTGTAATGGTAAAAGTGGCTCCTTGCATTTGTGCTGGTTTTAGGTTTTTATCACGTGCTGCTTTTGCTAGTGAAACAATTTCAGCTGCGATTTCTACCACACTTTTATGATCAGCATCTTTAATAACTGGTACAAATAATCCATGATCTGTATCAACTGCGATTCCAATGTTAACTGCATTTGGATAGACAATTTCTTCAGTTTTTTCATCATATTTAGCACCAAAAATTGGAAATTCTTTTAATGCCAAAGTTACTGCTTTAACTACAAATGCTAAAAATGTTAGGTTAACATTTTTCTCAGCTTTGACATCATCTTTAATTTCTTTTCTAATGTCTCATAACTTTGAGACATTAACACGATGTTTTAAATTAACATAGGCAACATTTGCTCATGAATTCTTCATCGCTTTAGCGATTGCTTTACGGACAAAATTAATTTTTTCACGTTTAGCAACTAGCTCGCCCATCATACTGCTAGCACTTATATTGCTATTTTTATCAACAAAAGTAGCCGACAAATCAGCTACTTTTGAAGGTTTATAGTTAATAACATCAGATTCAAAGATTTTGCCATTAAAGCCACTACCTTTGATTAATGTTATATCAATATTTTTTTTGTTAGCAAGTACACGAGCAAGCGGCGTAATTTTTACTTGCGCTTGGCTCATAATACGTTCCTTTTTAACCTTTAAATTTTTATATATTGTACTAGTATTTTTCCATATAGTCTAGAATTTCTGCTGCAATTCTATCAACTGTAGGAGATGCTAATTTTTCTAGACGTGGAAGTGGAACTGTAACATCGTAAGCACTAATTCTATAACCAGGAGCTTTCATATCCATGAAAGCTTCTTCGTTAACTGTTGCAATAATTTCTGCTGCTACTGAATAAGATTTAACTGCTTCAGAAACAACAATTAAGCGACCTGTTTTACGTACAGATTCTAGAACTGTTTCACGATCTCAAGGTGAAATAGTTCTTAAGTCAATAACTTCAGCAGAAGGTGCTTTACCTTGTGCATCTAGTTTTTGTAATGCTTCAATAGTTGCATGCAACATAAATCCATATGAAACGATTGTAACATCTTCACCTTCAGAAACTTTAGCTGCTTTACCGATTTCTACTTTGTAGTAACCTTCTTCAACATCTTGTTTAAATGAACGGTATAAGTGTTTATGTTCCATGAAAACAACAGGATCTGGATCTTCAATCGCTGCAATAATTAACCCTTTCATGTCGATTGGGTTAGATGGCATGACAACTTTTAGCCCTGGAATGTGTGAATAAAGACCTTCAAGTGCTTCTGAGTGGTGCTCTAGAGCACGAACTTGTCCACCAACTGGCATTCTTAATACCATCGGAACTGAATAGCGACCACGGCTTCTGTTTCTGTAACGTGCTGCGTTTGTAAACATTTGTGCCATTGATTGCATTGAGAATCCACTGAATTGAATTTCAACGATTGCTTTGTAACCATAAATTCCTAAACCAACAGCAACTCCTGCTTGAGCAGCTTCTGAAATAGGTGAATCTCAAACACGGTCAGTACCGAATTTTGCTTGAAGTCCTTGTGTAGCACGGAATACTCCACCTTCAAACCCTGCATCTTGTCCATATAGAACAACTTTAGGGTCTTTCTCCATCATAATTTCAATACCGTTTGTAAGTGCTTCAATATTGTTCATTGATTTTTTAGCCATTATTTTGCTCCTTTTGAACTATATTTTTTTGCGTGTGCTTTTTGCTCAACTAAGTGTTTTGGTAATTCAGCATAGGTGTAATCAAAGATTTCATCAATACCTTCATTATCAATAATTGATAATGATTTTTCATAAGCAGCTTTAACTTCTGCTTGAACTTTTTCAACAAGTTCTTTATCTTTTTCTTCAGATCAAATACCGTTATCAAACATGTATTTTTTAATTCTGTGGAAAGGTTCTCATTTTTCTTGTTCTTTTTCCTCAGCTTCAGTACGATAAATTCTTGGGTTATCACTTGAAGTATGAACACCTTGTCTTCAAGTTACAAATTCTACTAAAACAGGACGTGAATTTTCACGTGCATATTCAATAGCTTCTTTCATAACTGCATATGATGCTAATAAGTCATTACCATCAACACGTACACCAACAATTCCAACAGCGTGTGCTTTTCCTGAAATTGCTACAGTCGTTGAATCTTTAACAGGGGTTGAAATAGCCCATTGGTTGTTGTTAACTGTATAAACAACTGGTCAACCTTGAACACTAGCCATGTTCATTGATTCATAGGTTTCACCTTCACTAGTTCCACCGTTACCTACGATAGTAACTGCAACTCCCATTTTTGAACTTGGGTTAGCTTTTTTAGCTAATTTCATTCCGTATCCAACACCTGAAGCGTGTGAATATTGCGCTCCGATAACGATCGCAATTGGTGTTACGTTAACACCATCAGGAATTCTGTTTCCTTGTTCACTACCGTTTCAGTATAGCATTTGGTGAACCATTGGTACACCTAGTTGTAACATAGTTGCGTTTGAACGAAAGGTTGGAATCATTCAGTCAACTTTTGGATCCATTGCACTTGAGGTTGCAACTTGAAGTGCTTCTTCTCCGAAGTTAGGTGCAAAAGTTAACATACGACCTTGTTTTTGTAACTGGGTCATATATGTATCCATCTCACGTGATTTGACCATGTATGAATACGCCTCTAGTAATTTTTCAGTTGATAAAGGTTCTGCTTTATCTTCCTTTGATTTTGAAGATAAATATTCTTTACCTTCTTTTGTTAAGTTACCTTCAACATCTAAGAATCGAATTAATTCTTTTTTGTCACTCATTACGTGACCGTCGAAAACATATTTAAATTTTTTGCTCATGTTTCTCCAATAAAATTTTTGTATATAAATTAATTTTATAACTTTCTTGAAACGTTTTAATTTATTGACGTTTTTTTTCACAATATGTGAAAAATTTTCCTGAAAATTACTTCAATTGCATTAAAGTTGCCTGATTAATCTAAAATTAAGAATTTTTTGCTAGTCGAGTACTAAGCATAAAATTAGATAATTAGGGATTAATCGACAGCATATAAAATGATAAACAATAAAATATTAAACCTGCTAAAACAGGTCTAATATTTTTTTCATTTCACATTTTTTGCAGATTCTGCCTATTTTACTTCATTAATGAAGTTGGCAATGCCGGCTCGACTAACATTTTTGTATTTAAACAGTCCATAACCTCAAAGTGGGTAAACTGCATTTTTACCGATTTCACTAATTTCAAAAGTTACATCTTTGTACTTTTCAACTAGGTTTTTAAACTCGTTTGAAATCTCTTTTAAGATCTGCAAAAACCTGTTTTTATTTTCAGGTTTTTTAAATTCAGCGATAATTTGCTCGTAGTTGATCGACTCATTGTTCTTATGAAAATTAATTTTTCCAAAAACATTAGCTACTAAATAATCAACTTTTTCTTGGTCACTAAAAGCATTCCATTTATTCTCTTCAGCAATTTCTTCTAAAGTTTTTGGTGGCTTTTGAGGTGGTTTAATATCAGTTTGGGGTTTGTCTTTGTCCGGTTTTTGATTAGGATTAGGGCTTGGCTTATCAACTTTAGGAGTTGTCTGTTTTGACCTTTGATCAGGGTCAGGTTGCTTTGTTGTTAGCCCTGGATCAGGTTTATGTATAATTTCTTTTGTAGATGGATCAGAGTCTTTTTTAGGTATTTTTTTGTTAGGTTCGCCCTGCTTAGGCAATCCAGGAATAACACTACTATTATCACTAATTTCTGATGCTACATCTGCTAAAGTGATCGTAATCTTTTCAAAAAGATTTGGCTTTGTGATTGAAATAACTTTAAAACTAATACCTACTTGCTGCTCACTAAGTGTCTTATTAATTGTTAAATCAGAAATTTTAACTTTGCTTAAAATTTCTAAAAGTGTTTTATCAGATTTAGTTTCAACGAGCATTTCTAACTTGCTTACTCCATTAGCATCAACATGGTCTTTAATTACTTTTTCAAGTTGATCTTTGTTTTTATTTCTTCAAGATTTTTTTAAGAAATAACTTGATCCATCAATTACTTTTTTGATATTTACAAGCCATGAATCTTGTTCATCCTGCTGTTTTTGACTGCAAGCAATTGCAATTATTGGTACTGATATTAACGAGAAAGCCGTTAATGTAATGATGATTTTTTGCTTATTAATGAAAGCCATTTTTACCCCTAAAAATTAGATTACTTTGTTTAACTAAATACTAATGAAGTTGCAAAAATAACTGATTAAACTACCAAATTATTTTTTTGTTTAACACTTTTTCAAAAATTAGTTTTTAAGTAAATTTTGAAGTTCATAAAACATCAAAATATAAAAATAAAATTGTATAAAAAAGCCCTTGAAATTACTCAAAGGCTTTTACTTTTTAAAAAAGGGTAAACATATTTTTGCCTAAATAAATCGTATAAAATTTAGGCAACTAAATTTTACTAAATTGTCAAATTAATTAAATTATTTTAAAAAAAATAACCCCTTGAATTAATCAAGAGGTTTCTCCTAGAAATTGGTTTTATATCTTAAAACCAAGACTACCTAGATACATACACTTTTATCTAGGTAATTAATATTTTAAATAAGATTTAAAAATTTTTTTAAAATTTTTAAAGTTGATTTTTTTAATTCTTTGTTTAATTATTTTGCTTGTAAAATTTCAATTTAAAAAAATAAAGCCCTTTGAAAATACTTTCAAAGGGTGGACTTTGTCCAAAAACAATTTATGAGAATAATATAAAAAAGTAAATTTTTTATAGCGTTCATGCCTAGTTAAGTTTACAGTCTAATGTGTTCGCTTAGCTGTCCTAAATAGGCATGCACATTTTAATGAAAATCCAAAAAAATTGAAAATTTATTTCAAAAAAAAGAAGGTGCCCTTTGAAGTAATTCAAAGGGCTAAAAACGAAATAAATTTTTATTTTTTGGTTGTTGAAACAACCCATAAATTTTGCCTAGTTTTTATATTATTATGAGAACTAAAAAAACTGATTTAAAAACTAGGTATTGTTATACTAAATGATTTACAAAAAAATCGAAAATCTTTTATAAAAAAGAAAGATCCCTTTGAATCACTTCAAAGGGTGGATAATATAATTGTCAAAGCCTTTTTAACTTTAACATGTCTAGTTTGAATAATATAAGTGCATTTTAATTAAATTCAACTAGACCTTAATATTATAAACTAAAGCAAAAATTTTTAAAATTTTTGCATCAAAAAATGTGACCTAAAAGTCACATTTAAAGATCTCTTTTTTATATTATTTTCCAAAAGGATTGAAACTAATTTTACCTTGAGGTCGAGACTCTTTGGTTAATGCTAGTGATGCAGGTAATAACGAAATTAAAATTGTTAAGACTGCATAATAAGCAATTGCATTGCCTCTTCCTGCAACAGGGTTAATTAGTGCTAGGATGATGTTTCCACCTGTAAAAATGGTGTAACCAAATCCTCAAATAATTCCAAAGAAGATACCAACTTTTTGTGGTGTTGCTCCTGCAAAATCATAAGGGTTATTTAATAATGGTCCTTGAATTCCTCAAATCATCATTCCCATTAAGAAAGCAAAAATAAAGTAAGGAACCACGCTTGCAACTTCATTAACAACAACTACTGATAAAATTCAAAATAGTGCTGCAAGTGAAGTTATAGCAATCATAAATGGTTTTCTTCTAGCTGATGTTTTTGAAAATCTTCCAACAGTAAAAGCACCGACATAAACTCCAGCAACGAAAGTGATTGCTCAGATTCTGACTAAGTTATTTTGAGTAACTCCATCAGTTGCGCCTAGTAATCCCATGTGCGCTTCTGCAAGTAAAGTAGCATTAGCTCTTGTATTTAAACCGTTTAGCGGCATAACTGCAGCAATTAATCATAGTCCATAAACTAAAACTCACGCTCAAGTATTTTTTTCTCTTAAAACACTTCCTAAAGTCGCTTTTTTCTCAGTTGTAGCATCTGATGAAGCCCCTGAAGCAATTTCAAAATTTTGACCAATAAAGATGTAAGTAACTAGTGGCACTAATGTAACTAACGCTCAAATTAATGAGAATCAGTATCAGTTTGTAATTAAGAAATTAGCAGTGTCTGGCTTGATGAAAAATGCTGTCATAACAATGAAAGCTGTGTTAAATCCTAGTGGCGAAATTGATGACATGATCGCTTTTGTTTTAGGATTTTTAACACTTTTAGCAACAACCGGCTGTAATAAAATAATTAAAGTTGTTCCCCCTACTGCTAATAATAGTCTGAAGATAATGAATAATGCATATCCCCCTTGACCACCAACTGCAGTACCAATTGTGATTGATAAGATTGACATTGCTAAGAATGTCATCGCTGCTAAAACAGCTCATTTATGAGTGAATTTAACAACTATTCAACCGATGATAAATGAACCGATACCACGGGCTAAAGTAATAATGTAGTTAACAGCTTGAGTTGTAACTTCATCAGGTGTTTCAGTTCCGAAAAACACAGGTCTTCAACCAATAGTAGCGTTACCTTGGGTATATCCTGCAGCAAACCACGCTGTAATAAATAGGAAGTAACCCATTAATATGGTGATCCACATGATTATACCTCTTTTAAATTCAACTGATTTAGCTAAATTTTTAACTGAAAAGAGGCTAATAAAATATTTATTCATATTAAACCTTTCTAAATTTATATATTGATGGTTTTAATTATATGACTATCTGGCACAACTTTGAAAAACTCCTGCAAAATTGGCCCAAAAGTTGCAAAAAATGGCTTCATTGTGAAAAAATTTCTGGAAATTTTCAAAGACTGAAACTTTTTTGCAACATCTGAAATTATTAAACATATAATTTTTACATATGCAAATTAAATATAAAACCACCGCTTGCATATGAAAGGAATTTTAAATGTCACATTCAAGAAGAAAAATTGCACTGATTGGTGCAGGATTCGTAGGTACTTCATTTATTGCTGCTGCGATTCAAAATCAAATTGCTGCAGAATATGGAATTATCGATCTTAACGTAACTAAATTAGAGGGAAATGTTTTAGATTTTGAAGACTCTCTAGCAAACCACGAAATGGGTTCAGCTGTTAAGGTTTATGATTTTAAAGATCTAAAAGATGTTTCAGTAATTGTTATTACAGCTGGAAGACCACAAAAACCAGGGGAAACTCGTTTAGAAATGGTTAACGATAATGCTCGTATTATGGCAGATATTGCTCGTAAAGTTAAAGCATCAGGCTTTAGTGGAGTTACAGTTATTAACGCTAACCCGGTTGATGTTATGACATATGTTTATGCACATGTCACAGGTTTTGAAAAAAACCGTGTGATCTCATCAGGTACAGCACTAGAAACTTCAAGATTTAAATTTGAAATTGCTAAACAACTAGGTTTAAATGCTTCAGCTGTTTCAGCACTAGTTTTTGGAGAACATGGAGATAGTTCACTATATACAACTGACTATGTTTCAATTGAAGGTATTCCTTATAAAGAATATACAAAAGATATGAAAATTTCAGAGCAAGAACTACTTGACATGATGCAAAGAGTACGCCGCAAAGCTTATGAAATTATCAACCGTAAAGGATCAACATTCTATGGAATTGGAGCAACAACAGCTCACTTAGTAAGAATGATTGTTGAAGATGCACGCCGTGTTACTTCAGTTGGTGCTTACTTAAATGGTGAATATGGACAAAAAGACTTATTCATCGGAGTACCTGCTGTTTTAGGAATTAATGGAGTTGAAAAAGTTGTTGAACTTGACTTAAAACCTGAAGTTAAAAAACAATTTGATGAATCAGCCAGAATTCTAAAAGAAAACATTGCTAAAGCACTTGATGCGATTAAGTAATTAAACTAAACAAGCCAAAATAAATGCAATTTTCATGTTGCATTTATTTTTTTAATCTCCAAAAGTTATTTTATATATGACTTAAACCTGCAAAAAATAAATTTGTTATTTAGTTGCTTTTCTAACTATATAATTTAAATAACAAATTATTTTTTAGAGAGGCTCTTATGAAGAAAAACGAAACTTATAAAGACTCAAAATCAGCAAGTAAAGCAATTGATGCAACTTTTGCAGACCATGAAAATATTACAATTGATTGTGAAGATAAGGAGAAAGATTTAAGAGTTTGCATGGTATCTTCAGACAAACTTAAACAAAAAACAACTAAACCACCAATTAAGAAAATGACAATTAATGATTTAGCAACAATTGTTATTCAGGGGTTTGCTGAACAAAAGGAATTTAACAGTTGAGTTTATGATGCAATAACAGTACTTCAAAGGGATGTCAAAAGAATTGATGGTGTTTTAGAAAAAAATAACATTAAATAATTTTTGAATCTATTCTTGCTCCAATTAATAAATGCAAATTTTTTTGCATTTATTTTTATAACTTTCAAAAATCATTTTATAGAGATTTAGAATTTGCAATGAACTACGCAAAAAAATAAATTTGTTACTTAGTTACTTTTTTAAATATATAATTTAAATAACAATTATTTTTTAGAGAGGCTCTTATGAAGAAGAACGAAACTTATAAAGACTCAAAATCAGCAAGTAAAGCAATTGATGCAACTTTTGCAGACCATGAAAATATTACAATTGATTGTGAAGATAAGGAGAAAGATTTAAGAGTTTGCATGGTATCTTCAGACAAA
>NZ_NQNY01000019.1:18736-19275 GCF_002276225.1 Mycoplasmopsis agassizii
CAGACCATGAAAATATTACAATTGATTGTGAAGATAAGGAGAAAGATTTAAGAGTTTGCATGGTATCTTCAGACAAATTTAAACAAAAAACAACTAAACCACCAATTAAGAAAATGACAATTAATGATTTAGCTCTGCTTGTTATTCAGTTTCAAACAAAACAAGAAGAAGCAAATGCAAAACAGGAAAAATTCAATGAGTGAGTTTATGATGCGATCACTGGTCTTCAAAAAGATGTTAAAAGAATTGATAACGTTTTAGAAAAAAACAAAATCAAATAATTTGAAAATTTATTGCAGTAAACTTAATATCTATTTAACCTATCACTTGCAAAATAGTGATAGGTTTTTTATGTATCATTAATAACTTACTGCGGTACTAGCAAAAGTGCAGTTAATTCTTATTTAGTATATAAATATTGAAATGTGATAGTCATCCTAGTGGTCTTTGAAATCTAATTTCATTGTATCACAATATATATTTGTCAATTTCTGTTTTTAATTCTTCAACAGTAGGGAGGTCAATATTTATCCTTCTAA
>NZ_NQNY01000001.1 GCF_002276225.1 Mycoplasmopsis agassizii
TTATTAGTTTAGATCTAAATAATAAATATTCTTTCATTGTGCTGCCTTTCGAACTGCACTTTTGCTATTACCCCAGTAAAGTGTTCATAATTCATACTTTTTTCAACAAAAAACGGGTACCAAAACCTGCAAAAAATTGTGCAAAAAATAAATTTGTTAATCAGTTACTGTTTGAATATATAATTAAATAGGAAAATATTTATTAATCAGAAAGGTTTCTATGAAGAAAAACGAAACTTATAAAGACTCAAAATCAGCAAGTAAAGCTATTGATGCAACTTTTGCAAATCACGAAAATATCACAATTGATTGTGAAGATAAAGAAAAAGATTTAAGAGTTTGCATGGTCTATTCAGACCAACCTAAACAAACTACAACTAAAACTCCAATTAAGAAAATGACAATTAATGATTTAGCTCTGCTTGTTATTCAGTTTCAAACAAAACAAGATGAATTTAACAAAAAGGTTGAAGCATTCATGGATAGGCAAGTTGAATTCAACAAAAAACAAGAAGAAGCAAATGCAAAACAAGATGAATTCAACAAAAAACAAGAAGAAGCAAATGCAAAACAAGAGAAATTTAATGAGTGGGTTTATGATGCTGTCACAGGACTTAAAAAAGATGTCAAGAGAATTGATGGTGTTTTAGAAAAAAATAACCTTAAATAATTTTCAAAGTAAATTTTTAATTATTCAGTTCAATTTTTACCTATCACTACTTAAAAAAGTGATAGGTTTTTAATAAAACTTTTTTTATATGTTTTATTTCATTAGCCAAAACTAGTTATGTTTTCTGCCAACCAATATTTTTTTTAAAAATAGCATATTATTTGCAAAATAGTTCAAAAAAGCCACTTTTTTGCCAAAACAAAAAAAAAAAAAAACGGGCGTACAATTTAAATAGAAGAGAAAATCTCTATTTAAGGATTTGTTTATGAAACGAAGAAAATTAATAACTATTATGTCGCTACCTGTAGCAACTTTTGCTACTTTTGCTGCGATTGCTTGCAGTCAACAACCTACTCCAAATAATATCAATGCACAAGCAATTATCGATAGTTTACCTAAAGAAATTAAGTCAAATAGTTCTAATCAAGAACTATCTCAATTAAAAGATAAACTACAAAATTTAACCAAAGATGTACAAGAATCTTTTTTGAATTTATTAGACGAATCTAATAAAACAACTTTTGAAAAAGCGCTAAAAGATGGATATAGAATTTCCAAAGTTACGCTTGTCGCTGCCGATACTTCAAAATCATCCTTATCAGTTTATTTAAGTATTAGTAAAGAACAAGATGTCAAAACTGCGACAATTAAAATTGTCGATTTAAAACAAACGCCACTTGCTAAAAAGGGAACAAACCCTAATCCTAATCCTCCAAAACAAGATAAACCAGGTGATCAAAAACCACCCGAAACTAAAAGAGATGAGCCTCCAAAACAAGATAAACCAGGTGATCAAAAACCACCAGAAACTAAAAGAGATGAGCCTCCAAAACAAGATAAACCAGGTGATCAAAAACCTCCTGAGACTAAAATAGATAATCCTCCAAGTAATTTTCATCCACCCACAACTTCAAAACCAAATAAACCATATGTACAAGTTTATGAAACAGATCTAAAAAAATTTCAAGGCTACCAAATCAAAACCACGCTTCATAAAGATCAGCCAACTTCACATGAATATATTTATAGTATTTCAGGTAGTAGAAAAACTGAGACTAGAAGCAATGAATGAACTGTTCAAAATGATAGTATTAAAGGTCGAATTAATGAAGAAGATGATTTTCAAAAAGCAATTCCTAATTTAGATGCTCCTGAATGAAATCCTAATCAAAATAAATATACTCAAGCTGTTAAACAAAGAGATGAACTAATTAAAAAAGGCTTTGAAATTAATCCCGATTCCCACTTTGAACAAAGTTATAATTTTTGATACAATCAAAAATTAATTACTTGAAGATCATTAAGCGTAATTGCGGCACTTAAACCACCTAAAAACATGAATTTAGATAAAATTGCTAGTGCACCACAATTACTTAAACCAACAGAAGAAGTTAAAAATTCTGCAGTAGAAATGAATAGCAGTGAATTTAAATTAAATTTAAACTCACTAAAATATCTAGTTACTCATAATGAGATGGGGCAAAATCCTAAGATGTTTGCTTGAAAGTTATTAACTTTAAGTGATGACATTAGAATGAATCAAAAATCAGTTTTATCAGATCATATTTATTTAAACAATGTTAGTGAAGTTGAAAAAACTTATAAATTATTTGAAAAGGTAGATTCAGATATTAGTGACATTATGTTCTATGCAGAAAATATCGATAATAAAACAGGTACTATGACTTTGTATGTTACATATAAAAAAGGCAGTGAAAATAAATCCTTCAAAATTGACTTAAATAAATCTAATGTTGATCTTAAAAATGATTATGACTATATTAAACATATTAATGACCGAACTGTTTCACTTAGTTGATCATATGGAGGTTACTTAAGTGAAAATGATGATTGAGAAGATGATAAAAATGATACATGAAAAAACGTTAAAAGTAATTTTGATAGAAATATTGAAAGTTATAAAAGATTTAAAAATAACAGCGCACTACAAAAAAGATATTTTTCTTCATATTTTGGTCAAAACGAAACAAGTGGAATCAAATTTAACCAAACTATTAAAACTGGTGGAACGGCCTGAGTAGTAGATAAAATTGTTGATGATACCTTACCAGAAGGTCAACATGCTTTTATAATCGCAACTAATAAACACGTATTAGATATTGGAATGCTTTCAGGTACAACTACATCAAGATACATTATGGGTTATGTATTTGAAAACGATAAGTTATCAGCAGAAGTCAAGTTATCAACCTGAGTCAGATATTTTAATTGATACGAGGATAAATACTCTAATTTAAATGAGTCAAATTATGAGGAATTACTTAAAGAATTTCCTGACAGATTAAAATTAGCAAAAGAGCGTCTCGAAGAAAACAAAAAAGTGGCTCAAAAAAATAAAAGAATATTTAATAAACAAAATAGTTGACTAAGAAACTCTGGTTTTTCATCATTTACATGAAATCGTTATGAAACTGATGATTATTCAAAAACAGATCCTATTTCTTCAAGAGCACTTTCAAATATAACTGATGAACAGTGAAAACAAAGCCCAACTTATCAAAGACAAAACATGGAGGTAGTTGGCTTTCAAAAACCAATGTTTCTGGATAATAACTATACACAACTTAACGCTACAGATCAAACTCCTTCATGATTAACTGATACTAGAAAAAACTTTATTAATAGCATCATTTATATGCCTCAATACACAGCGGGACATATCTATCGTTCAAGCGATGAACAAGGTTCAGTTCTGTTAGGTGGAGGTATGAAAAGAGAAGAAGTTCAATTCACTTATACTTACCAACTTGCAGGTCCTGATTTAGTTTTACTTAAAATGGTTTTTAAAGATTCTGATCTGAAAGTAGCATGACCTGCGTTATACAATACTTTACAAAAGTCTGAAGAAGAACAAAAAGCCTGATTTAATACTTTAGATTTAGATCCTCGAACTGATGATCGCACTAATTCATATATTGCTGGCTATCCTGGTTTACAAGGAGAAAACGGTAGAATTTTATCATACCGTTCATCAGATGTAACAGCCACATCTTCACTTAGAAAATCATTCGTAGTTTCAGGTGTTTCAAATGTTGTTGCCCAAAGCTTCTTTAGAGATTGAGATCAAGAAACATGAGATAAATATTATGCACCTTATGATGTAGGTGGTAGATATAATGAACTAAATTCAGTTGTCTATCCAACAAGTAAACATATATCTAATCCAGAAAATGGACTATACACAACGACTGCAAAAACTGCAACTGAAAGTTTATATTCAGGTGAAAAAGTTAATGCAGGAAATTCAGGATCAATGGTAGTTGATGCTAATTTTAAAAACTACGCAATTGTCTTTTCTTATCTACCAGAATTACAAGGAGGAGATCGTACATCAGCTCATCATTTTGTTCAGCACGATCCTTATGCACGTTCTAATGTCTTAGAAAATGAAAGACCAAATGTCAGATTAGAATTAATTGAAATGCTTAAAAAGAAAAATATTAAAACTCTTAATTTAAATCCAAAAAATTAAAAATATTTGACTTACTCAACACTAAAAAGTGTTGAGTTTTTATTAAATCAATGCTTAATAATTAATCAAATATTTTTGCTAAATATTTAGGATAAAATTTAAAATCTAAACATGTTTAAATATTTAATTTTAAAGCCTTATCTTGACTATAAAATTTGAGGCGGAAATCATCTAGCAAATTGATTTAATTCGGAAAAGAAAAATATAGGAGAAGCACTCATAATTTCTGCTCTTGAAAATAAAGAAAGTGTGATTATTAATTTAGGACAAGAAGTCTTACTTTCGGAATTTTACAGAGCAAATAAAAAGTTCTTTGGTAACTATTATGGCGACCTGTACCCACTTTTAGGAAAAATAATAGATGCAAATGATGACTTAAGTATTCAGGTGCATCCTGATGATGAATACGCTGAAAAGAATTTTTATAAGTTAGGAAAAACAGAGTGCTGATATGTTTTAGAAGCACCTGAAAATGCACAAATAATTTATGGATCAAAAGTAGAAGATATAGCAATTTTTAAAGAACATGTTTTACAAAATAATTGAGACCAAATTTTAAATTATGAAACAGTAAAAAAGGGAGATCTAATTAATGTTCCTTACGGGACAATTCATGCTATTACCAAGGGCATAACAGTTTTTGAAATACAGCAAAATTCAGACTTAACCTTTAGACTTTATGACTATGATAGATTGGATATAAATAATGAAAAAAGAGAACTTCATTTAGAACATAGTTTTAATGTTTTAAATCTAAAAAATAAAATAGAAATAATTAATAAGAAAGAAGGTATTTTATTTGAAAGTGAATTTTTCAATATTGAAAAATTAATTGTTGATGAAGAAATTTTCATTAAAAAAGAGAATGCTTATTGAACACAAATAACAGTTATAAAAGGTTATTTAAATATTGATTATTATACTCTTACTAAAGGTTACTCATTAATTTTGAAACATAAAATAGGTTTAAAACTAAAAGGACAAGCAGAAATATTATTAACTTATATTAATAAAAATACTTTAAAAAAAATAAACCAATTATAAACATTTGTTTTGCTTAAATCTTAACTTAAAATGTGAAACAAAACCTGCAAAAAAACCAAAGTAGACAATTATTAAATTATCCTTATATAATTTATTATGTAGATTTGTGTTCATTCTACAAAAATACAATCTCAAGGAATTAAATGAAAGCGAACAATATTTACAAAGACTGAAATTCTCTTTCTAAAAAAATATCTCCAATATTAAAAGAATACTCCGATTTAGAATTGGATGTTGTTTCCGATGAAAATGGTGGATTAATATGTACAATTAAAGCATATAAATTAAAAACTAAAGGCGGTGGCACAATGACTGTTGAACAACTAGCAAAAATAGTGTTAGATGGTTTTGCAAGAATAGAATCTGTTATTGGTGTAATGCAGGCAGATATTAATCAACTAAAAAATGATGTTGGAAGAATTGATAAAACCACGCAGGTTCTTCAAAAAGATATGGTTGAAGTTAAATCAGATGTTGCAAGAATTGATGGAAATGTCAACGAACTTCAAAAAGATATGGTTGAAGTTAAATCAGATATTGCAAGAATTGATAAAACCGTCAATGAACTTCAAAAGGATGTAAAGAGAATTGATAAAACCGTCAATGAACTTCAAAATGATGTAAAGAGAATTGATTCTGTTTTAGAAAAAAACAATATCAAATAATTAATCCTTATAATAAAGAATTTTTAAACTAAGTTAATTCAAATAAAAATTAAATAGTATTTTTATAAAATTATTAGAACATGAATGTGTTGTTCTATTCCTAATTTATAAATGCAGCTTATATCGCTGCATTTTTGTTTCACCTAAAATAATTATCATATATTTTATTTAGTTAATGATGTGTGAGGTCAAATAAATAAAAATGAACCCGTTAAGGTTCATTTGTTTTAGTTTGTTAGGATCAATATCTAATATCTGGTCCATCTTCTTGTCATCTATCAACAATGATATATAGATTTTGTCCCATATGAGCATATGCAGAATTTTTACGACCACTCTTATAGGTGAAGTATGGATTTAATCTTAAAATTTCGTGTGATCCTTCAGTTTTGTAATAACGAACATTTTTGATATGCATGTTTTTAATAATTGAAATTGGGTTTCAACTTGTAGGCTCTGGTTTAGGATCAAAGTTTTTTGAAGTAGGTCTAAAGATATCTTCAACTCTTCCTTCATGAGGTGTATTGATTGTAAATAAGAATGAAATATAGTCTCATGGTTTATCACGTTGAAGTTTGCTTCAATCAGCACCTTCATTAGCTGTTCTTCTTTTTAAAACCATACGCTGGTTAACTTTGAAAATAAATTCTTTTAGAATTTCAAAGTCAATATAGTTAAATAAAGGTTCAATATTTCTAGAGTATCAATGTTTTGTTGGAGTAACTTTTACTTTTAAACGAAAGACTTTATTATCACGACCATAGCGCAGAACTATGTCAAAAGTATTAGTTGTATTCCCACCTGATTCTGAAAATTCTAGCGCTGAACCAGTGATTGCAACTGACTGAATTAGTCTGACAACTTTTCATTGTTCATTAGTTAAATTAGCATTTGCAAAGAAATCACCTAACATGTTCATGTTGTTTTGTAAATTACGATCTCTAGAGAACTTAGTCATAAATTCATAAACATTTATCTTATTTGAAGCTGCTCTAGCTGAACGATAGTAATTTCCAGCTGCATCTTGTTCACCTTCAATTCCAGGTTGTCTTACTTCATAACGACTTGATAAATCAAACATTACATCATCTAGATCATCAAGTTTATTATCTTGTGTAATGAATGTAAAGTTGTATTTAACATCTTTATTATTGTAATTTAAGGTAAATGATACTGAAAGGGATTGTGAAACGACTTTTCTGTTTCATTTTCATTCAACATTTTTGACCTTAGTTTTTGCAATCAAGTATCCATAGTGGCTAAATGAAGGAGTTGCTCCTTCTCTTTTATCAAAATCTAGTGAATGCTCATCAAATAAATTAACTAGTGAATCACTTGGATGAAGTTTTGAGAATCATTCAAAATATTGTTTAGCAGTTTTACCTGATTTCAATCTAATAATTTTAGCTTTAGCTAAATTATCTAAATTAACTGAAAGCGCTTGAACTATCTGATGATTACCATTTGGTAAGTAAACAAAATCAAGTGGATGATTTTCATAAATGCTTTTTCTAGTGTTAGGATCAGGTTCTGGTGGTAAAGGAATTGCTCCAGCTGGAGTATTATCAACTGGTTTAATATATGAAATTGAAATTCCCATACTTTTTCCTTCTTCAGGTTTCTTAGAATCTTTTACTACAGGTTTAGGTGTTGTAACTTGAGGTTCAACTTTTGTTTTAGTTGTTTCTTCTTTAGAATTTACCTGTGTTTCAACTTGTGGCTTAGAGATTGTTTCTCTTTTTACCACTTTTTTAGGTTGATCAACATATCCACTAACAACTAGTTCTAGCTTAAATTGTTTAAAATCAACTGCGTATAAAAGTCTTAAAACAATTTCTACTGAACCTTTTTTCTCAATTAAATAGAAATTCTTTGCAATAGGTGAATTTAAAATTTTGGTTTTTAGTAATGTTTTAACTTGTTCTTTTTGAGCAGTTGTTAAAGTTGTGTTAGCTAATAATCATTCAAGTTGGTAACTAAATGATTTAGCTTTGTTTTGCTTAATAAATTCTTGAGTAGTTAGTTTATAGTCTTTTAACTCAATTGTTTTTTCGTTTCCAAAAATATCAAGTAGACCCTTTTCAATCTTTTTTCACTCTTCAGTGGCTTTCTTGGTTTCTTCGGTTCAATCTTCTTCAGAATGATCACCACTTTCTAAATGATGGTGGATTTTTTTGGTTTCTGAAGAATCTTCTGATTCTTGTTTTTGCTCATTAACTGAGACATGAATCGCTTGTGCAATAGGTGTAACATTAGTTTCAACGTTGTTAACTTCTACATGTTCTACAGAAGTTTTTTGAACTTCTGTAGATGCTTTTTCAACTTCATTAACTTTTACTGTTGGTTCTTTTATAACATCAGTAACTACTACAGGGGTTGTAGTGCTACTTAGTTTATTAGCATTTTCAGATTTAGTTTTTTCAACTACACTTGTACTACATGCAACTGCAGTTGCAGTTGCACCTATACCAGTTAGGACTGCAAATGATAAGAATAATTTTTTTGTTTTTTTCATATATATCTCCTAATAAATTTGAAAGTAAGCCTTAAATATAAAACTTACGAATTTTCTGCCCACATTATAAAACTATTGCAAAAAATACTGGATTTTTAATTTGTATTTATTTTATTTGGAAATTCCAATAAAAAAACACTTAAAAAAGTATTTTAAAGCCAATAAGTAGGTTTACTATCTCTTTTGGAACCAAAATCTAACTTTTTGGAAAAGTGATATCTAGTTCTGATTAGTGCTTTCTTCTACCAGTTGCAGAAAAAAATAGTTATTAGAAAATTTTATAGCGTATTGTCTTGATTAGAAAATAAAAATGAACCGTTAAAGGTTCATTTCATTTTGGTTTATTAATATCAGTTTTGAATATCAGGTCCTTCTTCTTGTCACCTATCAACAATGATGTAAAGACTTTGACCCATGTGAGCGTATCTAGAAGTTTTAATTCCATTTTTCTTAGTAAAATAAGGATTCATTCTCAAAATTTGATGTGAACCTTGAGTTTCATAGTAACGCATATTTTTAATATGCATATTCTTAATAATTGAAATTGGGTTTCAACTTGTAGGCACTGGTTTAGGATCAAAATTCTTTGATGTTGGTCTAAAAATATCTTCAATTCTTCCATCGTGTGGAGTATTGATAGTGAACATATGTGACATGTAACTTCAGTCTGTATCTCTTCTGAATTTATCTCAGTCAGTAAGTGTATCAGAGATTTTTCTTTTTAACACCATACGTTCATTTACTTTAGTAATAAATTCTTTTAGAATTTCAAAATCTACATAGTTAAATAAAGGTTCCACATTATGAGAATATCAATGTTTAGCAGCAGCGATTTTAACTTTTAAGCGAAAGACTTTATGATCTTTTCCATAGCGAAGCACAATATCAAAAGTGTCAGTTGTGTTACCATCGTTTTCTGTAAATTCTAGTGCTGAACCTGTAATAGGAACTGATTGAATTAATCTGACAATTTTTCACTGTTCAGCAGTTAAATTAGCATTAGCTAAAAAATCACCTAGCATTGTCATGTTAGTTTGTAAGCCTCTACTTCTAGAGAATTTAGTCATGAATTCATAGACATTTTTTCTGCTTGAAACTGCTCTAGATGAACGATATAAATTGCCTGAACTATCTGTTTCACCATCAATTCCTGGTTGTCTTACTTCGTAAGTTTTTGATAAATCAAACTTGATATTTTGTAAATCATCAAGTTTGTTACTTGCAGTTACAAAGTTAAATTTGAATTTATGATCTGAATCATTATAGAACAATGTAAATTCTACTGAAAGTGGATTTGAAACAGTTTGGTGATTTCAAATTCACTTAATATTTTTTACTTTAGTTTTAGCAATCATGTATCCATAATCACTGAATGAAGGACTACCACCTCTATTAGCAAAATCTTGTGAATGTTCATCAAATAAATTAACTAGTGAATCACTAGGGTTTAGTTTTGAAAATAGTTCATAATATTCTCTAACACTTTTATTGTTTTTTAAGCGAATAGTTGTTGCTTTTGCCAATTTATCTAGTCTAGTTGCTAATGAAGCAACTAGTTTTTGGTTACCATTAGGTAAATAAGCAAATCAAAGTGGATGTTTTACATAAATACTTGAAGGTTTTTTAACTTCTGGCTGTGGTTTATCAGGCAAAGGGATCGCCATAAATGGAGTGTCATCAACTGGTTTACCAATTGAAACAGTAATCATGCGATCATCTTTTTTTGTAGAATTATCTAAAGTTTGTGCTTGTGTGGAAACAACTTTATTTTCTAGTTGAACTTCTACTTTAGGCTCAACCTTTTTGTTTGGGTTTAAAAATCCATTAATTGTAAAATCTAGTTTAAAGCCTTTAACCTCAAAAGAAAATAGCAATCTTAAAGTTGCCTGTGTAGGCTTATTTTCTACTAAATGAAGATTTTTCATAACAGGCATGTTAAAAATTCTTCTGCTTAATAATTCCTGAACCTTATCTTTTTGTTCTTTAGTTAAAGTTGTTCCTTCTAGCAAGCGAGTTAGTTGTACTTTAAAAGTTTGCTTATTAGTTTCTTCAATAAAGTCTTTAGCACTTTGCTTAAAATCTTTTAATTCAATAGTTTTATTGCTACCAAAAACTTCTATTAAACCTTTTTCGATTGCCTGAAATTCAGCTGTTGCTTGGTTAGATTCTTCAGTTCAATCATCTTCAGAATCAGCACCATCAGGATCAGCATGATGCACTACCTTAGTTTTGGTTGTTGTACTTGTTGATTCTTTTTGCTGATTAATTGAAACTTGATCAACCACTTCAACTGGTTTAGTTGTTTTAACTTCAACAGGTGTTTGAACAACATCACCTGTTATAACTGGTGTATTGTTTAAATTGTTATTAAGTTCTGTTTTCACTTCTTTATTAATAATACTTGTGCTGCAAGCAACAGCAGCTACAGTTGCACTTAAACCTGCTAAAACTGCAAATGATATTAATAATTTTTTTGTTTTTTTCATATATCTCCTATTAGATGAAAATAAGTTTAAATAAACTTACAAATTTTCTGCCCATATTATAAAACTATTGTAAAAAATACTGTATTTCTAAATAATTTAAAAGTTTGTAAATCTAATTTTTTTTGATTATAAAAATTGTTAGCAAATACCTTTTTGCTAACAAATATTAATAATTTTATCTTAAAGTTAATCTGAAATTTAAGTGATTAAAAATTGTTTTCTAAATCTTATAAAGTAATTTAAATGCTAAAATTAAACGACATAAATCTTGTAACTGATTTTAGAAATTGGGATTGATTAATTTTTATCTATTTGTGATTCTTCCTTTAATTTTTCAAGTTCTTTTTGCCCTAACTTATTTTTAATTTCTTGTGCTATTTTTAAAGGAACAAATTTACTCAATTCCTCCAAAGATGCATTGAAAATATTGTTGTAATTTGAAAAATGTTCAAGCAATAAAAGTTCTCTTTTTTCTCCTACACCAGGAATTTTTTTAAGGTCTCCTTCAAGTGAAAAATTACCCTTTCTTTTACGGTAAGATTCTTTTGCAAAGCGATCGACTTCTTCTTGCATTTCTGATAAAAAATTAAATAAATTTCTGTCTTCTATTTTTATTTTACTTTCATTTAAATCGATTAAATATTTTGTCTTATGTCTTTCATCTTTTGTAAGTGCAATGACATTAATATTTATTTCTAATTCATTTAACGTATTTTTAACTTCGTGCAGTTGTGGATATGAACCATCAACAATTATTAAATCAGGTCACATCTTTATTCTTTTTTCTAGATTAGAAAAATATTTTGTAATAGCTTGTTTCATGTAATCAACATCAGCTAATCTTTCATCATTTGCTGCTAAATTTATTTTACGATATTCATCTTTTTTCTTTTCACCATTAACATAAGAGATAATTGCAGATACAGGATTAATATTTGAAATATGAGAATTATCTATTAAAATAATTCTTTTAATTTCATCTAAATTTATTAACTTTTCAAGAGCAGATAAATTACGTTGATTTTTTTCTAATCTCAATTTAAATTCATTTGCTTTTTCTTTAATTGCTTGATTTGTATTCTCTATTGCATGATTCAAAATTAACCGATAAAGCCCTTTTTCTGGGAAGAATAGTTTGATTTTTTCATCAAAACTAAATTCATAATTTTTAAATTGTGGTTCTAAAATAATATTTGCAACTATTGCTTTTTTAGCATAAAACTGATTAACAAATTCAACTAATGAATTTTCAAAATCAGTTTTAATTTCGAATACTTCTAAACTTTTACTGATCAAAATTCCATAGCGATAAAATAAAAATGTTACATAAATTAAACCATTATCTTCTTTAGCACTTATGACATCTATATCAGCAATATTTTCTAATTGAACAACTTGTTTTTCATGCAATTTTTTTAAAAAAATTAAAGTGTCTCTTAGTTCTTTTGCAATTTCAAAATTTTGAATTTCAGCAGCTTGATGCATTTGATTTTCAATATTTTTAAGTAATTTTTTATCACCTAATTTTAATAAATTTTTAACTTGTAAAAATTTATCTTTTCAATATTCACTATTTGTATTAACAATAGGTAAACCATTTTCAAAAAATAATTCTCTCTCGATCATGCGTTTAATTATATTAGCTCCTGATCCAGTTGGAAACGGACCATAAAACAAACTATTATGTGATTTTTTGCTAACAATTCTTTCGTATCTTACTTCAATTTTATCCTTCTTTAAAATAATTTTTATGTAAGGATAGCGCTTGTCATCTATCAATAAAATATTGTAATAAGGCTTGTGCTGATTAATTAAATTTCGTTCTAAAAGTAAAGCCTCTTTTTCATTTTCAACTACAAAAACTTCAAAGTCTTCCACCTTTTCCATTAAGGCATTTGTCTTATAAGAATTGATTGAACCTTTGAGATATTGAACCATTCTATTTCTTAAATTTTTAGCTTTACCAACATATAAAACATGGTCATATTTATTCTTTCATAAATAGACTCCTGGTTTAGTTGTAACTGATTTAATTCTTTCTTCAAGTTGCAAATTCATTATCTTAATTTTACATTCAAAAATTTAAAAAATGAAAGTCTGTTTCATTTTTTAATGCTTTATATTTTCAAGAAAATAAAAAAATGGGATTGCCCATTTTCTCTTAATCTATAACTTGTGAATTTAATTCACTGTATTTAATTGTCCGTCTAGAAATTTCATCTTTACGTGTTCCTGGTTGTGCCAGTGCTTCTAAAATTGGAGTGTGAGTTGTAAATCCTTTAACAATTCCAACAGCAATTCCGCTATGACCATTATTTAGAAAATCAACTGCATTTGTTCCCATTCTTGTTGCATCAATTCTTTCACGTGCAGAAGGATGTCCACCTCTTTGCATGTGCGCAAGCACAACTGCTCTTGAAGAAATTTTTGTTTTTTCTTCAATTTTTTTAGCAATTGCATGAATGTCTTCAAAAATAAATTCACTAACCATCACAATAACAGCACGTTTTCTTTTACTTGTAAATAATTTTTCAACACGCTCAATAATTTGATCTTCAGTTAGTTTGAAATCATTTGTAACAATGATTTCAGCGCCTGTAGCAATTCCTGAATATAGAGCTAAATCACTAGCACCATGTCCCATGGTTTCAACTAGAATACAACGGCGATGTGAGCGAGCTGTATCACGAATTTTGTCCACTGCTTCAGTAATTGTATTTAAGGCTGTATCATAACCAATTGTGAAATCACTTGAAGCAATATCGTTATCAATTGTTCCTGGAAGTGCAACAGTTTTTACACCCATTTCATGTAAACGTTGAGCCCCTTTATATGAACCATCTCCACCAATAACTAGTAAAGCATCGATCCCTAATTTATCTAAATTATCCTTAGCAATTTTTCTGACATTTTCATCAGCAAATTCAGGATAACGTGCTGAAAAAATAAAAGTACCACCAACATTGATGTAGTCATTTAAATTAATTCCTAGTTCTTTTAAACTTTTAATATTGTTTTCAACTAGACCTTTATAACCGTAAAAAACTAGGTAGGGCTCAATTCCTAAAGCAAGTGCACGTAGTGCAGCTGCACGAACTGCGTTGTTCATCCCTGGAGCATCACCACCTGAAGTTAGGATGGCAATTTTTTTAATATTTTTATTCATTTTATCTTAATTCCTCTTCTAATAACTGTTTGACTTGTTCTTCATTTTCAAGTTCTAAAGCCTGAGTAGCAATTTTTTCTCACTTAGTTTTTTCTAATGTGCTTAGCAATTTACGTGCAGGTAAAATGCTACTTGCTGACATTGAAAATTCATCAAGTCCTAGTCCAAGTAGTAAAGGAATGGCATTTTGATCACCCGCCATTTCACCACACATTCCGACTCATTTACCATGTTTATGACCACCATCAATTGTCATTTTAATAAACTTTAAAATTGAAGGGTTTAAAGGTTGATATAAGTATGAAACGTGTTCGTTCATGCGGTCAGCAGCCATTGAATATTGAATTAAATCATTAGTTCCAATACTTAAAAAGTCTGCATATTTAGCAAACTTATCAGCTAAAATCGCTGCAGCAGGAGTTTCAATCATTAAACCAATTTCAATATCTTCTTTTTTACCAATAGTTACTTTTTCTTTAACTAATTCTTCATAAGTTTCCTCATAAAACTTCTTAGCTTCGATAAATTCAGGTAAGTTTGTGATCATCGGGAACATAATTCCCAGTTTTCCAAACTGTGCTGCTCTGATTAAGGCACGTAGTTGATCTTTAAAAACTTCTTTTTTCTCTAAAGTTAAGCGAATTGCTCTGTAACCTAAAAAGGGGTTTAATTCTTCAGGAAACTTAAAGTAATTTAAGGTCTTATCGCCACCGATATCTAAGGTACGAATAATCATCTTACGTTTTGGATCATTAAACTTTTTAATTGCTTCAGCATATTTTTGAAACTGAAAATCTTCAGTAGGTCAATTATTAGCGTCCATATATAAGAATTCACTTCTAAATAAACCAACTGCTTCAGCATCATTATTGATAACGCCTTCCATATCTTTTGGACTACCAATATTAGCTGCTAGTTCAACCACAAAATTATCTTTTGTGGTTGATGCTTTACCTTTATATTCTAAAATAGTATTTAAATATTCTAAATAAACTGCACGATCTTTAGCAAAGCGCTCTAGTTCTTCTTTATTAGGATTAACTATCACTTCACCACTTTGGCCGTTCAGTGCTAAAGTATCGCCATCTTTAGTATTTTCTAAAATATCTTTTAAACCAACAACTGCAGGGATATTTAAACTACGAGCCATGATGGCACTATGGCTCGTGCGCCCTCCGATATTAGTTGCAAAACCTAAAGTATGCTTTAGGTTTAAGCTCGCTGTTTGACTTGGTGTCAAGTCAAAAGCAACTAAAATACTATCTTCAGAAATTTGCGATAAATCGAAAATTTTGACATTTGCTAGTGAAGCTAGCAATTTATAACGTAGATCTTTTAAATCAGCAGCACGCTCGCGCATGTAAGCATCATCCATTGATTCAAACATGGTAATGTAATTATTGTAAGTTTTATCTAAAGCTTGCATTGCATTAAGTTGATTAGCTTTAATCTCATTTTCAATTAAAGCTTTAGTATCAGGATCTTTTAGGATCTCTAAATGTGCTAGAAAAATTTCTGCTTCTTCTAGGTTTTCAGCTGCTTTTAACTTAGTAATTAAATTTTCTAGATCATCTGCTACGAAAGTAAATGCACGATCTAGTTCTTGAAGTTCTGCTTCAGCAGATTTAAAATCATCTCTAATAGTGATTTTAACTTCTTCAAGGCGAAAAATTTTGGCTACAACAACACCTGCTGAAGCACCAATTCCTTGATATTTCATCTTGTCCTCCACATTAATTTGTGTTATGCTTTTATAATATAACAAAAACCACTATAAAATAAATAAAAACAAAGCACATTCCTGCTTTGTTTTTTTATCTTCATAATCCTGAAACTAAATCATTTTTTCAGAAAGCATTAAGTTTTTAATTCCGGCAATCGCTGCTTTAGCATCTTCACCTTCAGCAGTAATTTCAAATGAATCATTTTGCTTAATTCCTAATGACATTAAATTCATAATTGATTTTAAGTTTGATTCACGACCGTTTGCTTTAATCTTAATTTCTGATTTATATTTAGCAGCTTCTTTAGTTACTAAAGAAGCAGGTCTAGCATGTAGACCAATAGGATCGATAACGGTTGCGTTAAATTTTTCCATAACTACCATTATAATACAAAACTAGCCTTTAAAGAAATAAAAAGTCTTGCCATGTGAAAAAAATGGCAAAACTTTTCACATTCTAGCGAATTTTGGGCTTTTTGTCTTTAAAGCCTTTGAAATCTTTTTGCAGTTTTTTAAAGAAGTCATCTTTTTCAGGTCCTTGAGGAAGATTTGATAACTGATTAACTGAGTTCTTAAATTTATCCATGTAGCTTTGGTATTCATCATCTTTGATGTGCTTTTTATTTTGAGCTAGAAAATCTTCAAAATCAGTAAGCTGTTTTTCTAGTTTATTTTTAGCTTCTTGAATTTGCTCAGGTGTTAAATCACTACCTTTTGCTTCAAGTTCATTGATAGAATTATTTAATAAATCTTCTAAATCACTTGCGTAAACATTGTAGCGAGTGTTGACTTTATCTGCCAAAATAACTTGTTCAGAACTGCGCACATCTTGGCTACAAGCAACAAAAGTAATAACTGCTGCTGAGACTGTCGCAACTAGTGTTGTTGCAAAAATAAATTTTTTCTTCAATTTCATAACTACTTCCTTTTTCACTAGGCTAAATTTTAAAGTAATTGCATAAAAAGTTAACGTTTTAAATTATTTTTTCAAAATTTGCAAAAAATTATGAAAAAAGACTATTTTATCGACCAGTCAATTGGGGTTTTATTGAGTTTTTCTAGTTGCTGATTAATTAATAAGAACCACTCATAGTCAAAAAAACCACGCCTTGCACTAAGGGGCGAAGGATGAAAACCACTTAAAATATAGTGCTTATTTTGATCAAAATGCTGCTCATATTTTTTGGAATAATTGCCCCATAAAACGACAATTAAGTTGTCATAATTATCGTTTAAATATCTTAAAACTTTATCAGTTCAGCGTTCTCACCCGATATTAAAATGTGAACTACTTTTAGCTTCTTCGATTGTTAAAATTGTATTTAGAAGCAAAACTCCTTGCTTTGCTCAGGCACTTAAATTATGATGATTTAGCTCAATTTCTGGATAAGAAGTCTTGATTGACTTATAAATATTTCTCAAACTTGAAGGTATTTTTTCACTATTTGAACTAAAAGCAAGTCCATGAGCATCACGTTTTTTAGGGTAAGGTTCTTGCCCTAAAATGATCACTTTTAAGTTATCGCTGTCACAAAGTTCAAATGCAGAAAAAAGATCTTTTTCTGCGGGAACTAAAGATGATTGCTGATAAAGATTGTGGATTTTTTCATAAAAAAATAAAATCTCTTGATCTGTTTTTAAAAACTTATCAAGAGATTTTCAACTATTTGCTAGATTGTACATCTTTCTCTAGTTGTTTTTTGTAATAGCTGACAACACCTTTAACATCATCAGAATTAGTTCGATAAAACTGATCAATTTCTTCTTTTGAAACTGGAATGTTAAGTAAGTATTTTAAATTATTTGAAAGATTTTCGCTATTGATAGCTAGTTGTAAATCATCAAATCCTTTTAAAGTAGCATATTTAATTAATTCTAAAACAAAGGTTTTAGTAATTTTTTTCTTTGCTCACTCTCTTGAAACTGACTCATACATTGTTTTTAATAGTTTGATATCTTTTTCATTAACTAAAGCGATTGAGCCTTTTGAATAAAATTCATGTTCGACAAAATTCATATTACTCCTAAAATATTTAAATTATAATTATTTTTGCACAAAAACATTATAATTTAAAAAACTTCAATGTTGATATAAACAATTTATTTTTAAAAAGGAACTTATGAAAAAGAAAACAATCACTCTCTTTTTATTTGCAGGAGCAGCTGTTTTTACAGCAGGAGCAATAGCAGCAGGTGTTGCTATTTCCTCAAAAGAAAGAAATACTTTAGAGCATTTAGCAGAGGTACAATCAGAACAAGCAGTTTATTTGAATGAATATAATAACCCGATATTCACTCCTGCTTTTGTCGTAACTTTCACGCCATTTGTTAATGATAATAGTGCAAACTTTAATGCTGAACAATTAAAAACTGCTTCTAACTATAAAATCACACCTTTTCCTGATTCAACTTGAGCAAAATTAGTTGCTTTAAATGATGGTTACACAGCAGAAATTTCAAGCATAAAAGTTAATACAAATAACACAGTACAAGTTGTTGTAAGCCTTAAAAAAGATGGTGAAAAACGAGATGTACAAACCTTTGTAAAACAAGGTCTTCCTACTGTAGCTAATAAATCAGAAGGTGCTGGAGCAATCTGAAGAACCGACTTTAATAAAGCAGCAACTAGTTAGAATAAATTTCAAAAAATATAATTACGAGTTCATTCGAACTCGTTTTTTTATTCTTTAAAAGACATAAAAAAAGTTGCCAAAAGGCAACTATTTATATAGGTTCAGTTTATTAAAGATTTTGATCTAGAATTGATTTAAAAGTATCTTTACCAGTGTAACCTACGATGGTTTTAATAATTATACCATCTTTGTAAATAAATGAAGTTGGTGTTCCTTGAATACCCATTTCGATTGCATATTCACGGTCTTGATCAACATCAACGTGGTAAACAGTAACTTTGTCACCGTATTCTTCACCTAAAGCTCTTAGAACAGGTTTAAGCATTTTACATGGTCCACATCAAGTTGCGTGGAAGTTGACTACTTTAAGTCCTTTATCTAAGTCTTTAATATCTTTTTTAGTAACGTCAAATACCATAATTGACTCCTTTAATAAATTTGTTTATATTTTAATATTAGCACTTTTAAAAAGTTGTGATGCTTTTTCCTTAAAAATTACTAAAAAGTCTGCAAATTGAATGTTTTTTTGCAGTTTTTTCACTTTTTGCAAATTTCTAGATAAATTTATTTACTAAATCGAAGAACTCTCCGCGTCTTGTGTAACCGATAATTTTGTTTAAAATTTGTCCATCTTTTACTAAAAAAGTTAATGGCACATGGTCAATGCGTAAATCCTTACTTCAAGCAGTTTCTTTGTTGCTATCAATTTTATAAATACGTACATTACTTAAAACTGCAATTTCTTCCATGATTTTTTGTGTAAAAATACATGGTCCACAGTTATCTGAATAAAAGTATAAAAGTGAAACGCCTTCTTGAACTTGGCGTTCTACTTCTTCACGAGATAAGTTTTCATATATCATAATTAGTCTCTTTTCTTTTTAATAAGCTTTTGCAAAAACGACATGTCTTCGTGTTAAATTACCACACATTGAGCAAGGTTTTTTAATTTGATCTGCATCAAACATGTCTTCTTTATCATCAGAAACTAGAATTAATCTAGCTGTTGCTCCTGATGTTTCTTGAATTAATTCTTCTTTTTCATTACCACAGCAAAAAGGTGCAACTGCTCATTTATAAGCATTTGTTGCTGCAATAATTTCATCAAAATTAGTGCATTTTATGAGGTTATCATTTAGTCTTTTTCTGGCACTTTCATACAAGTTGTCATGAATATCTTTGATCAGATCTTTTAAAATATTTTTCAGTTCTGATTGCTTCACAACTTTCTTTTCTAGAGTATCTCTTCTGACTAAAGTAACTGAATTTTGTTCAAAATCACGAGGTCCAACTTCAATTCTAATAGGGATACCTTGGATTTCGCTTTCAGAAGCTTTATAACCTATAGAAGAATCTGAATAGTTAGTTCTTACTCTGTAAATATTGGTAATGCTTTTTTCAATATTTCGAATATAGTTATCTAAATTAATATCTAATTTAGGATTAAAACTGAGTAAATCAATTTGTGTAGGGGCAATGTAAGGTGGAATAATTAGTCCCCGATCATCTCCATGTGTCATGATTAAAGCACCAATAATTCTTGTTGACATTCCCCAAGAAGTTTGATAAGCGTATTCAATTTCATTAACTTCATTTTTGAATTTGATGTCAAAAGGTTTTGAAAAATTTTGTGCTAGGTAGTGGCTGGTTGCACTTTGTAAAGCTTTTCCATCTTTCATCATTGCTTCACAAGTGTAGGTTGAACAAGCACCTGCAAATTTTTCTCTAGGTGTTTTCTTGCCAATCATTACAGGAATTGCAAAATATTTTTTAAAGATTTTTTCTTGCAACTTATGCATCTTAGTAGTCATGCGGCGAGCATCAAGTGCTTGGCTATGAATTGTGTGACCTTCTTGCCATAAAAATTCAGTAGTTCTTAAAAAAGGATTAGTTGTTTTTTCTCAGCGAATAACATTTGCTCACTGATTAGCCATGATTGGATAGTCTTTATAAGAATGTGAATTATTGGCAAAATATTTACAAAATAAAACTTCACTAGTTGGTCTTGCATAAATATGCTCTGTTAATTTCTTATCACCAACTTGCGTAACTGTTGCTAATTCAGGAGCAAAGCCTAGGATATGATCACTTTCTAAATCCATCAATGATTTAGGAATGAACATTGGAAAATACATGTTAGGAATATTGAGTTTTTTTAGTTCTTTGTTAAAAATTTCTTGGAAGCGTTCTCAAATACCATAGGCATTAGGTTTAATGATAACAGTGCCACGAACTGGTCCATATTCAATTAATTTACCATTAACAACAACATCAGTATACCACCTTGCAAAATCTTCACTTTGTGGAGTGATCTTGTTTAAAACTCTTTTTGAATTTGTTTGTTGACTCATATTTCCCTTTTACTTGATTTTTTTAATAATTATACTAATAAAGTGGTTTTTTGATTGATAAAAAGGCCCCTAACTTAGTAAGAGCCTTAAACTATCATTTTTCAGTCGCTTTTTAGCGATTTGGCTGCCCCAGTTAGATTCGAACTAACGAATGCTGGTACCAAAAACCAGTGCCTTTCCACTTGGCGATGGGGCAAAATGGTGGAGGGGGAGGGATTCGAACCCCCGAACTCGAAAGAAATGGGTTACAGCCACCTGCATTTGGCCACTTTGCTACCCCTCCAGATTTTGCGACATTTTCACTTACTAATAAGTGCAAATGCTTATTAATTATATGCTATCAATTTGAAAATTTACGAATTTTTTGAAAAAATATTTTGCTGTTTTTTAGTTGTATTTTTGCTTAGTTGTTATTTAAGAATGACAGTGTTTTATCGGTTAAAACTGAAAAATTTTTGCAGACCTAAAAAATTTTTATATTTTTTTTACAAAATCATTATGATATAAGTGTAAAAGTGAAAATATAATAACTTTTGCAATTCAATTATGAAAGGATTTAATATGTATAAAAACAGTTTATTAGTATTAAAACCTTTAGTGAGTTTAAGACCCATTTCAGGTTTAAATACAAAAACAACAATCATTACTTATAAATTTTCAAATATTAATATTTTGATTCTGCGAATTAATAAGTAAGTATTTTTGTTCTTTTTTTAGAAACGGAAATGTAAAGAAATAATAATATTTTTTACTGTTTAGGCTAAATTAATAATCAATAAATACTTTTAAAGCAAAAGCTCTAAGGGTAATTTTATTCTATTCTTTAAAACTAGTTGATATGACAACACAATTTAAATAATACAAAAATTAACTAGATTCCTATCGATAAGAAGGACAAATTCAACACAGGTTTAAATGTGAAATTTGAAAAACCTGTAATTTAAATATTGCAAAATTTAGCAATAAATTTCGAATATAGGAGAAAACATGAAAAAATCTAAATTTAAAAAATTATTTACAGGATTGACCTTAGCATCCTCTTTTGTTGCTTTGGTTAGTACTGTGAGCACTGTCTCTATGTCAGTGTTTCAAAGAATACCCGAGGTTGAAAAACAACTTACTCTTTTAGAAAAAGATGACTCTCGTTTAGTTAGTCTTTATCAAGATATTGAAAAGGAAGGAGGTTTTGAAAAAAGTAGTTTTTCAAGAGAATTATTCAAAGATACAGACCTGACATCAAATCAAAAATCAAAAGCAAAAAACATTTTATCGCAGGTTTACAAGCTTACACAAACAGAAAACTGAAATTGAGAAGATGTATCTAACTTGTTGAAGGATAACGGGATTTCTTACCAAGATAATCAAAAAAAAGGACATTTAACATTAAATCATCCTGAAAAAGCTTCAATCCCTAGCAGACCTCCGAGTATATCACACTATCCAATTAGAGATAGATATGTATACCAGTCAGTTTGAAACATAGATTGAAAAAAATGATCAATTATGAAAAAAGTAATAGTCGATTTTGCAGAAAGCCTAAAATTCTTTATTGCTACCTCAGCTGTTAAGTCAGCTTTATCAGTAATTACAGCGGTTTTGGGATCACCATTTTTTGGGTTTGTATCATTCGCAACTGGCATAGCAAGTGTAACAACAGGGATAATTTTGCATAATAAAATAAATGACCTCCTAATAAAAATGGCAAGAATAGAGAATGGATCAAGAGAGCCAAAAAAATTAGCACGTCATTACTGAGAATATCGAAGCATCTTAAACGATGTATATCAAGAAACAGAATCTAATATGTATGCTGCGATTTCAGCTATGCCTTTTTCAATTTTTCACGCTAGTTCTATGGCAGGTTTTCAAACAAGAATTCAACTTCACTTAGGAGAAATACATAAATGGTTTGATTACGAAGCAGTTTTAGATTTTTCAAGCATTAGTGCTAGAGAAAACAAATGATAATCAATAGTGAGCTTTTGAGTATTCAATTACAAGCATCACAAAAGTTTTACATAATCTTTGTACCTATTTTAACTGGAGCAAGTTTTTTACTTTACATTTGATTCTGAACATTTTTTGTAAGAAGAAATCGAAAACTATTTTTAAAAAAAACTAATTTATCAATAGATTTCATTAACTATGCAAAGGATTCAACATATAGAAGACATGTTGCTCATTTTTCTTTGATGTTATTTGCTATAAATTTGCTTGAACTTGTTATTGCTTACGCTGTAACTTATTATGATCCTGATATCTTTAGTAATTCAACTATCTATGAAATTAGAAATTATTTAACCACTTTAGTAGTTCTCTTAGGATTAATTGCACTAGCAAATATGTTGCTTTTTACTTTAATCTCTGGAATTACAAGTTTTATACTTTATAAAAAAGAACCTATTTCTGGTCGTGAAATAACCTTTGATATTGAAAAGTTAAAGCAATTTTCACAATATAATGAAAACCCTATAAAAAATGCAGATGCAGCTTCTTCTTCAAATAGCATTTTCGGTTCTTGATTATTCTTTAGTTTCATAATTGAACTATTTTTCTGATGACCTGTAATTTATGTTGGTTTCAAAACCAAGAATTTCCATGAAAGAATTGGCGAAATACCAAAATGAAATGTCAGTGAAGAAAAAAAATTTGAATTAATTATTTACAACTTATCATTAATGGCAAATTACCTTTGGTATAGCCATATCTTTTTTACAAGCAAACATAAACTTGCACAAGTAAGAGGCTGATTAAATATTTATATTAGAGAAGCTGAGCGAAATGGTTTTATTTTTCCAACTAAATAATAAAAAAAACTGCTTATAAATTAAAATATAACTATTTAAAAATAATTATCTAATCTGATTAAAGGAAAATTATGCAAACAACTGAAGCATTGCAATTAGCGGTAAATCAAAGATTTTATTTACTATTTATACCTGTTTATATAGGTGTAAATATTTTGCTTTACTTATGATATTGAATCTTTTTTATTAAGCGAAATGAAAAGCTAATTCCTAATAAGACTGGTTTAACTATTAATTTTTTAAACTATGCAAAAGATGCAACTTATAAGCGACACCTATTATATTTTAGTTTAATGTCCATTGCTCTTAACATATATTTAGTTATTATTTCTATACTTGTTGTTTATAACGAGATAAGTTTTTTTACTGATGCTGTGGAAGCTCAAGTAGTAACAATTAAATATGATCTTTATATTAATGCTGCAATTCTTATTCCTATTTTGTTAACAGTCTCAATAATATCTATTGGAATAGCAGCACTTATAAACCACTTACTTTATAAAAAACAAAAGAAATCTGATGCAGTTACAAATTATGATTTTGAATCCTTAAAAAAGTTTTGCGATTACCATAAAGAAGGCTTGAATAGATGAGATAGTTTTGAAAACTTAAAAAATCCTTTTGATGCTTTTTATCTTGTATGTCTATTTATATGAATTTTTTGACTGCCTTCAATTTATGCACCAAGTAAAATAAAAAGAATTTTGGAGAAAATTAAAGATATTAAAAGTCAGCAAATTAGTGATGAAGAAAAGCGTAAATTAATTGCTTATAATTTGTCACTAGCAACAAATTATCTTTGATATGGATATATTTTTTATTTAAAAAGTTTCAAGATTAGTAAATTGAAAATATACTTAAGTATTCTTATTAGAGAAGCTGAACAAGAAGAGTTTATTTTAGAATCTATAAATTAAGAAAAAATACTTTTTACTTTTAAAAGTAAAAAGAGAAAGAGATTAACTTATGAATCAAAATCAATTATGAATAAATCAAATCCAAAGTTATTTTTATATTATTGCAATTGTTACCTTGGCAGGCTTGCAGTTTTTACTATATTTATGATTCTGATTTTTGTTTGTAAGAACAAATGAAAAAATCATTTTAACTAAAACAAATCTACCTCAATCATTCATAAATTTTTCTTATAAAAGAGTTTATGCACGCCATAATAATCATGTTTTACTTTGAACAATCGCGCTATTTATTTTAACAATTGTAATTGCTTTATTTTATGCACTAGCTGTCAGAGCATCTGATAATAGTGATGTTTTAAATATTTATTTTCAACACTTTGGTTTATTTTTACCTATGGGTATAGGAGTTACAATAGTATCAATTATTGTCTCTCTAGTTACAAGTAAAATTTTATTAATGCGCAAAAAAGCACCTGATGAAAATGCAACAATTGATCTGAATTTAATAACTAAATTTGCAGATATTAATCCTGATGAATATGAACCTTTTTCTAATAATCTCTACTTTGGAGCTAGAGTTTTTATCTTTCTTTGATGATTGCCTTCTTTTTATGCTTCAACCAAAATAAAAGATAGTATTAGTCTAGCTAAAATTATCAGTAATAAAGGTTATGACAATCAAACTAGAGATCAAAAGCTAATTCAGGAAATGTCTTATATAACTAATTACCTTTGATACAACTTTGTTTTCTTCACTAAAAATTTCAAAATTGAAGTTATTAAACAAACATTAGCAACAATTCTTGTTGAAGTCAATAAAGATAAAGTTTTAACTATAGAAGGTAAACCTAAAGAGTAAATAATTGATACAATAAATAAGCAACAATCACATACACCTTATCCGTTTTTGGATAAGGTGTATGTTTTTTTATTATTATTTTTTTAGATAATTACTATTTAACTAGATTAAAACTACTAAAAAGTCGTTTTTAACCGCTTTTTAGTAACTAAAGGTCACTCTTTTAAGTTATGATGATTAAAATCAATTATGTAAAAAAGAATATATAAATTATGAAATTAAAAACTAAACTAGGTCTATTTTCACTTGTTACAGTTGCTTCGGCAGCAACTGTAACATTAATAGCATGTTCACCAAGTACAGTTGTTACTAACCCACCAGTTGAACCAATTTTAACTCCACCTATGGGGGGGGGTTCAGATTTAGATCCTTCTAAAACTGACACACCTAAAGATAGCAAACAATCTGACACTAATACAGATAACTCTAACAACAATAACCAAACTGAGCAAGGTAATTCTGAAACAGAAACACCTTCTCAGGTACATAATGATAACTCTCAGAATCAAGATTCTGATTCTTCAACTAAAAATAGTGAAGAATCAGGTAATAATGATTCTCAAACAGATTCTAAACAATCCGATAGTTCACAAGAGCAAGAATCTTCTCAAAATAATAATGATAGTTCTCAAAATCATGAAACAGATACTTCAAATAAAGATAGCGAAGAATCAAATATAGATTCTAAACCATCTGATAGTTTGCAAGGTCAAGAAGCTATTCAGAATAATAATGACAATCAGCAAAATGGAGAGCAATCTACTTCAAAAAAAGATACTTCTTCTGAAAAGGAAATAAATGGTTCTCAGGAAGAAAAAACATCTCAAGAAAATGATAATCAAGAAACTAAAAATTCTGGTTCATCTGGCCCACAAGTAGAAAATGATGATCCAAATAAAAACCATCAACTAGATAATTCTAATGAAGATACTCCAACTCAAAAGGATGGTGGTGATTTTGATAATAACTCAAATAATGATCAAGATATTTCAAGTTCTGATACAGGTGAAACTGATGGTAATTCATCAGAAAATGAAAAAAGTGATTTAAGCGATCAAGAAGGTAATTCTGAAACAAATGATTCAAAGGGTGATCTTGCAGAAAATAGTGATGAATCAAATAAAGATAGCATAGATAATAAAAATGATGATAAAGGTGCAGAAGTAATTACACCTTCAGAATCTAAAGAGCCTGAAACGCTTCCTTTTAGAAGATTAAATAATGAATTTAGAGATGGTTTTTCCCTTAAGCATGTTGGATGAAAAGACAATAGAGTCAACGATTGGAATGATGGTGTTAGCATTACTTATAAAAATTGAAACTCAGGTATTCAGTACGCTGTTTGACCAAACAGTGGGCGAACAACTTCAATTAGTCCATATGATGGAGCAGATGACACAGGTTGAGCTCGATGGAGCAATAACAAGAGTGATTATTATTACCATTTCTTCAATAACAAAACAATTAAAGAGTTAAATGAATATTTATTTGAACACCTTAACTTTGCAGTTGAAATAATGGATCTTAAACAAATAATTTTTAATCATACTGACAAGCGAGAAACAACCTTTGACCGTAAAAAAGGAGTTCTTTATATAAACAATACAAACAATTTAGAAACCAATCTAAAGTAAGCAACCGAGAAAAGATTGCAAGAAACACTATCAATAATACAAGAAGTATTAATTGATGATATGCTGAATCTTTTTTCTATTAAACTAGGTAATTCTTCACATCCTTGAAAAGGAGAAAAGATCGATAATAAGGAAAGTATTTATATAGCCTATAATAATTACTCACACTATGATGAAGATAGTATCTCTAAACCGTTATCTTACGACAAGTTTGATAAAAAATTTGTTGACTCATTTTTAGAAATATTAAATCTTCAATTTAATGAGTTAAATAATTCATATAAAGGTGGAGACCCAAATTTACATGGTAGTTTGAGTTTCATAGGTAAAGATTTTAGTGCCAGCGAGTTATTTTTAATAGCTAACGGTGATCCTAGAAGCAAAGAAGTAAAAGATCTAGTAAAAGAATTTGGTTATAAAGAATATTTTATTGAAAGAGATGATGAAGTCTACAGATACGATATTAGAGATGTACGATGACATTTTTCACTTAAAAAACTATTAACTAAGTATTTTGCAAAAGTCTTTAGTACTCAAAATAAAAGTGAACCAAGTGAAAACATTAAAAAATTAATTATGGCTAATAGCCTTTATGGAGGAACCTTAGAAACTACTAATGGTGATGTTACTTTAGAAAATAAAGTAAAAGATTTATATAAACTATTTCTAGAAAAACTGAAACTTGACAATGAAATTAGTTACATGACTATTAAAAACAATGTTATAGAAAATTCAGAAAAATATGAATCAACTAAAACTATTAGTTATGATTTAGATTATGTAGGTTTTGGTGGTTACTTAAGTGTAGAAAAGGCTAAAACTTACAAAGGGTTAGTAATTAAAAAAGATGATAAATATGAACTAGCTAAGTTAAAATTAATCAATTTTAAAGATGATTACTCTGAAAACGATTTTCCTTTTAAAGCTAAACAGTCATTAGAAACTCAAGATTATTGAAATCCAAGTAATGCAATCAATAGTGAATTACTAGTTGCTTGGTTTGCTGAAGCATATGTCCATTTAGCAAACAGTAATGATGTAACTCTATATTTTTGAGATGATGCAAATATGGATCAATTGCTTCAGGATGATGAGTTAATCAATATAGTTAATAAATCAGATAAATTAATAGCAACCGATAAACGTTATTCACCAGATATTAGTAAATACAAAAATTATTCTATAGAAACTGTGGATTCAAAATTAAAAGTTGTTTTAAATAAAACTGATGTAGAGTTCAAGTAAAAATTAAAAAACATGCATTTTGCCCCTTTTTTGGCTACTTTTCATGTTTTTTACTTTCCTAAAACCACTAACTAAAATGCTACTGATTCAAAAAAGTACAAATTTTTTTATTTTTAACTGCTTTTTTATAATCAGTTTAAAATGCTTAGGACTTTAAAAAGGAACAATTAGTAGTTATGAAGATTAAAACTAAGATCAAATTATTTTCACTAGCTGGACTAGCAACTGTTGCTGGTGCAGCAACTTTAATAGCATGTTCAAATGGAGAATATACTCTAACTAAAGCAGATCCTGCTGTACCAGTTAAACCTTCAGATACTTCTACTCAGAACTCTCCTAATAATCCAGGAACTAATAATGGTTCAAATACTTCGGGAAATCCAACAAGTTCAGATACTAACGGTTCTGATACATCAGTTGGATCAGGTGCATCAAATAATAAATCAGGAACTGCTAGTGGTTCAAGTACAACTAAAGATACAGAAGGTTCTAAAAACCCTGCTACAGGCGAATCAGGTGACAATAAAACTAAAACAGAAGACACTAACAAGGATACAAAAGATAATCCTAATAATAATGTTAAAGAAAATCCTGGTTTAAGTAAAGTTATTCATGAACAAGGAACTGTTTCACCTTTAAAAACTTTAACTACGGAAAAGTTAAAAGGTGAAACATATGGTTATGCTCCGCATTATGAAGAATATCAACTATCTACTTCTAGTGAAAAACTAAAAAAATTAGTTTTTCAAGAAAGTAAATACGGAATCAAATATGTAGTCTTTCCAGTTAATGGTAAATACTATTTTGATGAGAAAACTATTTTAGACTTTAATGATTACTTGTTAAAACATTTAAATTACACTTCAGAAATTTTATATATCAGTGAATTAGTTTTTAATACACCTTTTACTAAGATGGAAGAAGCAAAAGGTTATTATACAACACCTGATAACCGTATTTATTTTGAAACTAATGATGAATTGTCTAGCGATAATAAATCATTAACAACAATTCAAAGAATTGAAAATATCTTTGGCACCTTGCAACATGAATATATCCATCATGTTGATAATGTTTATTTACGTTCCATTAAAGATGAAAAATCAGATCAAGTTTATAAGATTTATCAAAATCAAAGAAACTACGAAAATGATTTAGTAACGGCTAAAAGAACTGATTATCAACTTTATAATAAAGACTTTGTTAATGCATTTATTAAAAGCTTAAATTATGAATTTAATGAATTGAACAATTCATATAAAAACGAAAACTATAATAACCCTGAATTTAATTTTATTGGTAAATATTTCAGTGCAAGTGAATTATTTTTAATAGCTAATGGTAATCCTGAATCACCAGAAGTTGAAGCTCTAGTTAAAAAGTTCGGAAACAATAAATACGTTTTTAAAACTGAAAAAAGTAATTTAAATAGTGTTAAAGGTGCAAACAGAAATTCCAGTCAAGAATTTACTCTAACTGATATTCGCTACTACTATTCTTTATCTGAATTAATAGCTAGAGAATTTACTAAGATAGGAACAGCTTCAATTTTTACTCATGAAGTTGGAGATCAAAGTTTAAATATTTGAGGCAGACAATCATTTCAAGAAGAAAATCTTTACTACCCAAGCGTGTTTATGAGTGATTGAAGTAGAGCAGTTAAACTATTTTCAAACATTAATAAAAAATTAATCAGAAACGGTCGCCAAACAGTAACCAATCTTTCTGAAGGTTATGAATTTTTAGATCAATTTTCTTCATCCTTAATTATGGCTAATAGTGTTTATGGTGGTTCGCTAAAAACAACTAAAGGCGAAGCAATTTTAGAAAATAAAGTTAATGATTTATATAACGCTTATTTAAACGCTTTAGGTATTAATAATGAAATTAGCTTAATGTATATTAAAAATAATGCTACAGAATATGCTTCAGGAAAAAAAGAAAGATTTGAATCTGATACAGTTCGTTTTAGTGGTTTTTTAAGTTTAGAAAAAGCTAAAGCATATAAAGGTTTAGTAATTCAAAATGGAAGCAAATATGAAATTACTGACATTAAATTAATTAACTATAAAGATGATTATTCAGCAAGTGATTTTCCTTTTAAAGTTAAATCATCATTTACAAGTGATAATGATTTAAATCCAAATCAGACACTTAAAACTGAAACTTTAGTTTCATGATTTAGTGATGCATTTGTAAATTTAGCAAACAAGAATAATTCTAGTTTATACTTTTGAAATGATTTAAATAATGATGATTTATTACAAGAAAATGAATTAGTGAATGTAGTGAATAAATCAAATAAATTAGTTACATCACAAACTCCTTATTTAACTGCAGGAAGATGATATAACCTAGAAATACAAAATGGTGTTGTTAAAATTGTAACTAAATATAACTAGAATAAGACATATAAAAAAACTGCCTTTAAAAGCAGTTTTTTTATATGTCTACTAAAACAGTTTCTTCAATTATATCGGCGTTTTTTAAATCAACCATTTGAGTTTTTTCACCGTTACCATAGGTTAAATGAATAATTTCTTTAGGCACATAATTTATAACTTTTGTTGCATCAATTTTTGATCAGGTTATAAATTCATCTAGAGTTGAAAAAACTTTATGATTATCTTTAAAACTATGAAACGAAGGAATCTCTCCTGAATTAATAACTGTTTCACCAGTTTTAATTGAATCTTTTTTAACTGTTAAATTAGCAATTAAATATTTACTATAAGGGTGAATTGTATTTTTGATCACCTCTCGATAATCTCCAAATTCAATTGTTTTATTTTCATAATTAATAAATATATTATTAGCATGTTTTTTTAATAGTTCGCTAGTTTTATCTACTAGTATGAAACCAAAATTATTTTTTTGAATAAATTTTTTAATAAAATCAAAAATATGTTTTTGCTCTTCATGATTAAATTTTTGCGAATAATTTCTGGAAACAAATAAAAATGGTCTTGCATTTAATGATGTTTCTACAAAGGCAATTTTTTCTCTTTTTAAAGGTGATAGAGATTTAATTGTACTTAATAAATCTGAAATAGGAATTGCAAATTGTCCTGTTGCAGTAAGTACATTTTCAAGCAGCGCAAGTTGCTTAAAGTGCCGTAAATTCAGGGCTTTTGATTGAATTCTAAATAATTTTTTTCCGCTTGAAGCAATAGCAAAAAATTCATTAATTAGTAGTTCTAATTTTTTAACTTTGATTGCTTTTTCATTTGTTGTAAATCAATTATTTAATTCAGAATTTTTATATAAACAACTTTGAATATTTCTATTTGTTTTTGAAATTTCAGACTTATATTTTTTAACTAGAGTTAAGTATTTTTTACTTACATGATTTACATCTTCATAAACAAATTCTTTTTCTTTTAGGAATTCTTTTTTTCATTCAAAATCAATCATTTCACTAGTTAATTGATATTCAATTGTATTTAGATCTTTACCTATATAATTCTTTTCATATTTTTTAACTTTATGACTTTTGACTTCTTTTAATTTTCGCTTGAATTCTTTTTTTTCAAAATTCATGTTTCTGATATTTGACTTAGCAATTGAAACATATGATTTAATAATTTGAAAATCAAATTCTTCTTTAATTATTTTTTTAATTTTTTCAACTGTTACATCTTCTGGTTTTAAATTGAATAAATTATTATTTATAAATTCATAAATATATTCATAAACATTGACTTTTAAATCATTAAATTCATTTCCAGGAAGATGCATTAAATCACTCATTTCTGATTTTAAAAATAAGTAAAAATGCTTATGAATTAGCGCCAGTTTTAAATAAGTTATTTTTGATTCAGTTTGTCAAATTTTTCAATAAACTTTATAATTATTTTTAATCGTTTTTAAATATTTAATAAACTGTGTTTCAGAAATTTTTAGATTAAATAAAAAGTTTTTCTTTTCAAGTTGAAAGTTAGTTTTTAATCTGTTGATCTCTTCTAATTTTGCTATATATGAACGGTTGATTTTAGAAATCTTTTTTAACTCTTCTAACTTCTCTTTATAATTTTCGATTTTTTGTCCATCGACAACTAATAAGTCCTTATTAGAAATTGATTTTATTCTTGAATAAAATTGTCAATAGTTATTAATTGAATTTAAAATGTTTAGTAATAATTCAATTCTAATGTCATAAACTTTTTCAACAAACCCTTTAAAAAGTGCAGGATCAATTTTACGAGTAAAATCATGCTTAGAATTAAATTCAACTGATAAAGCAATTGCATCTGAAATATTTTTATTTAGATCATTAAAAACCATAATATATTTTTTTGCAAATAACTTGCGGTGATTTTTAGCTAGCTTTGTTAATGTTAAAAATCTAGATCAGCTTCATTTTGTTTTGCGTGCATTACTTAAAAAGTGATTAATGATTAATTCATCATCAGCTAGTTTATAAATTTCGCTATCTTCTAAAAAAGCAATTTCAGTTTTAGGTTTTTTAAGTAAATTGACAAAATTAAAATTTTCGTCAATAAAAAAACTACTCCCTTTAAATTTATTTAAAAGGTTTTTGTTTTTTAAAATTTCAAGATCTTCATCACCAACTAAAACATTAAACTCGCCACTTTTAGTTTCTAACCTAGAAATTTTTTTAATAGGTTTTTTATTATGACCAGAATCAAAATAAGTTAGATTTTCGATATAAATTTTTTTATTCATATTTCATAATTATAAATTAATTGATTTATTACGGTTAAGTAAATAGTTAATTACTTTTCAAGAGAAGTAGATAACAACCATATTAAATCATACCTTAATAGGAGCTGTAAAAATATGTTGTATCAGAGCCGGAACAAATTCAAGCCTTAAAACGTTAGAATCAGTATATGCTAGTAAATAAACCTGCACAGACTCTAAAATAACAGAAAATGAGATTATTGCACCTATGATTGAAAATTTCTCAAATTTCATTTTAAAGCGAGCGAATAAAATGAAAATGAAAATTGATACAAATCCTACACTTGTTAGAATAATTACATTAATTTGACTCTTTAAAAGTGACTTTTCAAATGTTGAAGGGTCGATCACTTCTAGAATAACCGTAATATTAATTGTTGCAGCTAGTCCGATAAAGAACCAAGTTGTGAATAAGTATATTCAACCTAGCATTTTTTCTGAATTAATTTTAGAATGAGCAACTTGCTTATCTAGCTTTTCAATTTGTGCTTTTCGCCATTTAATATTTCTATCAAGTTTAGTAATACGGTTAAGGTCGATCTCAATCGTTTTATTAAACTGCAATTCCTTTAATTCTTCTTTAATTGATTTAAGTCTACTTCGTTTATCAATTCAGTTTGTCAAGAATTTAAACAAAATTACTGAAACTAAACCTGGAACAAGTCCGTTGATTCCACTAACAAGTATGTAGCCTCAGTGGATATAAGATGGGATAAAGAGAATTGAGAGAATGTCAGCAATAATACCTATAAAAAATCCAATAATAGGTCCAAAGATAAAACCTGAGATTTTAATTGGCAAACCTGTAAAAGACAATTTATAGGAAGGGATTGAAGCGATCGGAATAATTGTGACCCCAATAATTGCTGCTGTAACTGATATAGATATCAAAATAGCCACAAAAGTAATTTTGCGGATTGATCAATATTTTTTGCTTGCTCTAAGATGAGCCTTCAAAAACTGCACGAATGGCATATGTAATATTTTTTCAAGCATTGTATAAATGATATATTTTTTCTAAGAAATAAAAAAGAAAAAAATTGTAAGTTATTTTGTTCCACATTTTTTTGCACAAAGCAACTTTTTCAAATTTACTTATGATATTTTGAATTATTTAGAATTGAAACCGCTCTATAAATTTGCTCAATTAAAACAATTCTAAATAACTGATGAGCGATTGTCATTTTGCTAAATGAGATAAAATTAATTCCGTTTTCTTTTAAAAGATTTTCATCCAAACCATTTGATGGACCAATGATAAAGGTGACATCTGCATAATTAATTTTTTTAGCAAATTGCTCACTTGTGAATTGTTCTCCACGAAATGTTAAATAAAAATTTCTGCTAGACTTATTTAATTTTGAAAGCAAAAAATTTGTATGTTTTTGCTTTTCAAAATCAATGTTTTCGTGGGGGGTTTCTTTTAGTTCAATTAAGTTAAAAGATACCTTCTTTTTTAATGAATTTTCAAAGTCGTTATAAAGCGTTTTTGAAGCAGAATTTAATGTTCCAAAAACAATTAAATTAACCTTCATGTTTTTGATTTACAACTGCATTTAAATAGAATAAAAGCATTTGAATATCAGCAGGATTTATGCCACTAATTCTTGAAGCTTGTCCAATATTTTCGGGCATGATTTTAATTAATTTTTGGCGTGCTTCTGTTGCTAAATTTGGAACGATTTGATAGTCAATATTTTTAGGAATTTTTAAGTTCTCTAAACGCTTCATTTTATCAGCAGCCAAGTTTTGTTTGTCGATGTAACCCTTTAATCTAATATTAATAATTAATTCATTTAAAAATTCAAAATCTGAAAAATCTTTACCATCAACATCTGGTCGAGAAAGTACTTGATAAAGGCTAACTCCATTTTCAATTTTGTATTTAATTGCACCTTCACTTTTTGATGAAATATAAACATTTTTAATGCGTTCAATTTCATTATTTATGGCTTCATATTTTGCTTCTACTTTTGCAATTTCTGCTTGACTTAAAAGCCCGGCTTTTTTTGCATATTTTAATAGTCTAATATCAACATTGTCATTTCTAAGAAGTAATCGATATTCGGCTCTGCTAGTTAACATTCGATAAGGCTCACTAGTTCCTTTTGTAATCAAATCATCGATTAAAACGCCGATATAACCATCGTTTCGGGAAATTACGATAGGTTCTTCATCTTTTAATTTTAAGGCTGCGTTAATGCCTGCAATCAATCCTTGAGCAGCTGCTTCTTCATAGCCACTTGTTCCATTTATTTGACCAGCAAAATATAAATTTTCTACTAATTTTGACTCTAAAGAATATTTAAGTTGTTGCACATCAATTGCATCATATTCAATCGCATAACCATAGACTTTTACGTTAGCATTTTTAAGCCCTGGAATTGTTCTAATTATTTTATCTTGAACCTCAATTGAAAAAGAAGTTGAAAGTCCATTTATGTACATAACATCTTGCTTAATTGTTTCAGGTTCAAAGAAAATTTGATGTCTTGATTTATCTTCAAATTTCATAATTTTATCTTCAATTGAAGGACAATATCTAGGACCAATTCCTTTAATTGTATCTGAATACATCGCACTCTCATGGATGTTCTCTTTGATGATTTTATGAGTCTCTTCATTGGTGTAAGTTAAGTAGCAAGAAATCTGTTCATTTAAGACATTTTTTGTTCTTGATGAAAAGCGTATATCTTGTAAATTTAAGACCTCTTTATCAACTTCATCAAAGTTAATACTATCGGTATAAATTCTTGCTGGTGTACCTGTTTTTAGGCGAATTAATTTAAAGCCTAATTGCTTTAAAGAATTTGATAAAGATGAAGATGTTCTTTCTTGATTTGGACCACTAGTTGTAATCTGTTTTCCACGGAAAATTTTACTATCTAAATATGTTCCGGTTGTTTGAATTACAACCTTAGTTTCAACATATCCATGTTTTTCAGATTCAACTCCTTTAATCTGATTATTTTCTACTTTATAAGATAAAACAAGATCTTCAATTACTGTAACATTTTCATGTTTTTCTAAATCAGCAGCAATTTCACTTGCATATGCTTCTTTATCAATTTGTGCACGAAGAGCTCTCACTGCAGGACCTTTTGATTCATTCAACATTTTTACCTGAATAGTATTGCGATCTGCATAATAACCTTGCACACCACCTAGAGCATCAATTTCTCTAGTTATAATTCCTTTAGCAGGTCCACCGATTGAAGGGTTACATGGCATGGCTGCTAATTTATTTTTATTTAAAGTAAATAATGCTACTTTAAAGCCGTTATTAGCTAGTGCTAGTGTTGCTTCAACACCAGCATGACCTCCACCAATTACGATTGCATCAAACATCTTTTTATTCATAGTTTATATTTTTACATGAAAAGCAAAATTTTTACTTAAAATTAAAGTAGATAGGAATAATATGAACAACATTAAAATTGCTAAAAAACAACAAGACTTACTTTTAAATATTTCAAGAATCATTAACGATGAAGTTTATAAACTAAAAGATTCATTTACAACAGTTAATGACGTGCGCTTAACACCTGACTTAATGCACGCTACTATTTACGTATCTTTTCTAGATTTTGAAAGCACAAATCTAGAAAGATTAAATAGTGCCAAAGGCTTTATCAGAAGTGAACTCGCAAAGATTTTACCTTGAAGAAAAATCCCTGCTTTACACTTTAAACTTGATGAAGTTGCTAAGAGTGCTGAACGCATTGATGAAATTTTAAATAATCTTAAAAAATAAAACTTATTTTGCTAAAATGTATAAACATTACTAGCAAAATATAAATTTCAAATTTATGTGAAAGGATTAAGTATGAAAAAAGATTTACACCCTACAGTTAATAAAGTAGAAACTACATGTTCAACATGTAACACAAAATATAACTTTTCATCATCTGCAAAAAACATTAAAGTAGATATTTGTGCATCTTGCCACCCTTTTTACACAGGTGACAAAAGCGTTGCAAAATCAACTGGACAAGTGGATAAATTTAATAAAAAATACGGTATTAAATAAACCGATTTTTTATTAAAAAGAGTTAGAAATCAAACTTGTAAAAAGGCTGGTCTTATTAAGTCCAGTTTTTTTATACTCAAAAGTTCAAATTTTGTATAGAATTTTTATGGATTTATAAGATTTTTTGATTTTCAAGACAGTATTTTTTTTTAGCATTGATAGCATTAAAGTGCTATTTTTATAATATAATTTAATAAAATATTTTAGAGAAAAGGATTTAAGATGAACAAAAAGAAAAAAGACATAATCAAAAGTTCACGTTACATTCAACACGATGATATAGAAGATTTCAAAAACTTCGATCGCTACACTCAAGAAAAATTCAATGAAAACGATTATGAAGATGCAGGTTATGGTAACACTGAAGAAGAGGATGTAGAAGAATTCTACTCTTCAAGTGAGCAATACCCTGCCTTTGATACAAATGAGTTTTACCCAATTGAGCAATATCGTCGTCCTACAGACTTTGATATTACACCTGAAAATGATTTTGAAGAAGATGAATATCAATCTAAAAATAAATTTGATATTTTAAGTTCAGATTTTAATAGTTTTGAACAATATAAGCAATACCCTGTGATTCCTGAAGATGAATTTGAAGCAGATAATAGTAATTACGATCTTCAATATCAAGATGAAGAGCTTAATAGTAACGAGCAATACAACTATTATTCTCAACCTCAAAATCCAGGGAATAATTTACTAAGTCTTTCAACTCAAAATTATTTACCAACAACTGAATTTATTTCAAATGCTCCTGAAATTATGCCACTTTATGGTCCGCAAACATTTAATGATCATTTACCTCAATATCAAAATTACAATGTACCTGAAATTTATGAAACTAGAATTTATGACTATGCTAATCAGTTGCATACAGGTTATGATTCATTCAACAGAGCACAACAACAGTTAGCGCAAAATAATTATCTAATGTTGCCTGAACCTCAAACAAATTATCCACAAAATAATTTACCTGCTTTACCTTCTCAAATTACACAACAAACACAAACTGGATTAGTTCCTGTTTATTCAAATCCTTATTATTACACTCAAGAACAAAATAATCCATATGCAACAAATAATTACACATTACCTGTTACTTATGATGTAAATCAATATCAAGGATATCAAAATACACAGTCACATAATTTAAGACAAATTAGTCCTGTTTTAGAAAATCAAATTGACCATACACATTTAGTTGATGTAACCAATTTACATAACTTCAATCCTATGACTCAAAGTTTTGTTTCACCATATCGCCAAGCTTATGATGCAAACGTAACAAATGATTTTCGTTTAAATGTTAATGAAGAATCATTAACATACAAAAGTAAAGAACGTATTAAAAATTTAAATTATTTACTTGAAAATAATTTAATTACTCAAGGTGAATACTTTAAAGCAAAAAATAAAGTTATTCAAAATGATCAAAATGAACAATTCAAAACAGGTGAATTAAATATTGATTTCTCAAGAGTTAAAAAAGGCTTTAATCATTCTAAAAATAATCGAAAACATAAATAGTTAGTTCTATTATGACAAGAGAATATTTAACTGATAAACAAACTAATATTTTAAAACTAGTCGTTGATTATTATGTAGAAACTGGAAATGCACTAGGTTCAAAAGCAATGATTGAAAAGTTTGATTTAAAAGTTTCTTCAGCAACAATTAGAAATATTATGTCTGAACTTGAAGAATTAAAAATGCTTGAAAAATCTCATATTTCAAGCGGCAGAATTCCTTCAAGATTAGGGCTAGAATATTACACAAAATATTTAGCAGTTTATGATAATCATGATTTAAAAATGCAACTTGAAAAATTGTTTTTACAACGTGATTTATCGATTGATCAGATCTTTGAATTAGCTGCGCAAACTATTAGCGATACAATTGGAGTAACGCTAATGACAAGTGAAATTAAGAGTCAAGAATTATTAAAATCATTACAATTAATTCCTCTTAGTTCACATGAAGCAACTGTTATTTTAGTAACCTCTTCAGGAAATGTTGCAAGCAAAAAAATTATTTTAGATGAAAAAGATCTGCTTATAAATTTAGATGATCTTAGAATAGCAGTTAAAATTTTTAACGACAGATTAGTCAATATTGAAATTCATAAATTGAAAGTAACTGCATACACATTAATGCCTATTTTGGCTAATAGTATTCATAATTATGAGCAAATTATGCAAGTCTTTATTAGAAAAGTTTTTGAAATTGATAGTGGTTTCAAAAACCAAATTTATGGTAAAAATAATTTATTGTTATCATCATCAATTAAAAGAGAAGACCTTGTTTCATTATTAGATTTAATTGAAAAGCAATCTATTTGAAATCATCTAGAAGGTCTTAATGAAGATGAAAATATTAAAATTGAAATCAGACCTGACCATACTTCTTTTATTTCAAAAAGAATTGAATTTGAAAAAGATAAACATAAAGAAGTAACTTTTGTTGGTGATGATAAAATGGATTTTGCAAAAACAAAATCAGCATTATTATTAATTGAAGAAATGATTAGATCATTGCATAATAGAAATATTCTTGAAAATAAAATTGAAAAGGAAAATGAAGATGAATAAAGAAAATAAAGATGAAAACATTTATCAAATTGGTGATGAATTAACACTTGATATTATGGCCTTTAATGGCAAGGAAAAAATTAAAAAGTGAGAACGTAAAAACATTAAAATTAAATTAGGTAATGACAATTACATCAAAGGTTTTGATGAACTATTAATTGGTCAAGAAATTAAAGATTATTATTCTTTAGATTTTAAATATGAAAATACAAGACTAAATGAAATGGAAGATATTCACTTTGAAGTTCATAATAAAATTGATCTTTTAAAAGATTTAAATGGTGATGATAAATCTTCTAAAAAAGATCTTAAGAAACTAAAAGAAAAAATTAAAGAAAAAGAAAAAGAAATTGAAGCACTTGAAAAATTAGTTGCTTCATATAAATCTGAAGAAGAAAAACATAAGTTTTTACTAACTACAAAAGAACTTGAATTTAAAGATAAAATTCATGAAGTAGAAAAAAAGATGACTTCAATTATTGACACAAAAGTTAGTGAACAAAAAAACTTTTATGAGCAAAAAGCAAGCGAAGAAAAAAAGTATGCAGCTCAAAAATTACTTGAAAGTATCCTTCCAATTATTAATAATATTGAATTAGCTTCACAGTGAGGTTTAAAGTCAGAAAACCAAGAAGTTAAAAATTATGTAAGTGGTTTTACAAGGCTTCTAGAGCAACTATATAATGCGTTACAAGATTCAAATATTTTCAAAATTGATCCAAATATTGGAGATACTTATAACCCTGAAAATCACGAGATTTTAGAGACAACTCAATCAAGTGAATTTAGTGATGAACAAATATTAGCAGTCAAGGCTCCCGGCTTTATGTTGCACGATCGTGTGATTATTCCGGCAAAAATAGTTATTGTAAAAAATAATCAATAGTCCCTAAATTTAGGGATTTTTTATTACTTTTAGAGACTAATACACATCCAAAAATATTTTAAAATTTTTTAGCACTCTCCTGCATTAAGTGCTAAAATAGAATTATTAAGATAATCAAAAACTATTATTTAACAAGGAGTTTATATGGCAAAAGAAATAATTTTAGGAATCGATTTAGGAACAACAAACAGTGTTGTTTCAATTATTGAAAACAAAGAATTTAAGGTTCTTGAAAACTTAAATGGAAAAAGAACAACACCATCAGTTGTTGCTTTTAAAAACGGTGAAATCATCGTTGGTGAAGTTGCTAAAAGACAATTAGAAACTAACCCTGAAGCTATTTCATCAATTAAAAGATTAATGGGTAGTTCAAAAACTGTTAAGGCAAACGGTAAAGACTATAAACCTGAAGAAATTTCAGCACTAATTTTAGGATACTTAAAAGAATATGCTGAAAAGAAAATTGGTCACAAAGTTAAAAAAGCTGTTATTACAGTACCTGCATATTTTGATAATGCACAACGTGAAGCAACTAAAATCGCAGGACAAATTGCTGGTTTAGAAGTTGCTCGTATTATTAATGAGCCTACTGCTGCTGCTTTAGCATTTGGAATTGATAAAACTGATAAAGAACAAAAAGTTCTAGTTTATGACTTAGGTGGAGGAACTTTTGACGTTTCAATTCTTGATTTAGAAAACGGTACTTTTGAAGTGCTTTCTACAGCAGGAGATAATCACCTAGGTGGAGATGATTGAGACTTAGTTGTTGTTGATTGATTAATCAAAAGAATTAAAGAAGAATACCAATTTGACGTAAATAACGATAAAATGGTGCTTGCTCGTTTAAAAGAAGCTGCTGAAAAAACAAAAATTGATTTATCAAGTCAAAATGTTGCTCAAATCAACTTACCTTTCTTAGCAATTGGACCAAATGGACCTATTAACGTTGATTTAGAACTAAAACGTAGTGAATTTGAAAAAATGACACAACATTTAGTAGATAGAACTAGAAAACCTATTGAAGATGCTTTAACTGAAGCAAAATTAAAACCATCAGATTTAGATGAAGTTTTACTAGTTGGTGGTTCAACACGTATCCCTGCAGTACAAACTATGGTAGAACATGTCTTAGGTAAAAAACCTAACCGCTCAATTAACCCTGATGAAGTTGTTGCTATTGGTGCAGCTATTCAAGGTGGAGTTCTTGCAGGTGAAATTGATGATGTTTTACTATTAGATGTTACACCTTTAACACTAGGAATTGAAACAATGGGTGGTGTGGCTACTCCTTTAATTCCTCGTAATACAACTATTCCAGTTACAAAGTCTCAAATCTTTTCAACTGCAGCAGATAATCAAACTGAAGTAACGATTAACATTGTTCAGGGTGAAAGATCAATGGCTTCTGATAATAAATCACTTGGGCAATTTAACTTATCAGGAATTGAACCAGCACCTCGTGGTTTACCTCAAATTGAAGTTTCTTTCTCAATTGATGTTAACGGAATTACAACTGTTAAAGCTAAAGACAAAAAGACAAATAAAGAAACTGAAATTGTTATTACAAATTCAACAAAACTAAGTGAAGAAGAAATTCAACGCATGGTTAAAGAAGCTGAAGAAAACCGTGAAGCTGATAAAAAACGTAAAGAACAAGTTGACATTACAGTTCGTAGCGAAAGTTTGATTGATCAACTAGAAAAATCAATTAAAGAACAAGGCGAAAATGTTGATCCAAAACTTAAAGAAGAAACAGAAAAACAAGTTCAAGAAATTCGTGACTTATTAAAAGAAGAAAAATATGAAGAACTTAAAACTAAGTTAGAACAAATTGAAAAAGCAGCTCATGAGTTCGCTCAGCAAACTGCACAAAACAATGCTAAAAAGCAATCGTCAGAATCTTCAAAAGATGACGATGCTGTTGAAGCAGAAGTTGTTTCTTAATCTATTTTAAAGACTGCTACAAAAACGCCCTTCGATAGGGTGTTTTGTTTATTTTTGAATAATTTTATGGAAAATTTCTGAAAAAATTTGCACAGAAAAACAATGAAATTTTCCTTTTTTAATTGTTTTTTATTGTCATTCAGAAATTTTTAAATTTGTTATAATATTAATTAAATATTTATGATAAAGAAAAAAATTGTAATCTTCGTTGGTCCAAGTGGCACTGGAAAGGGTACTGTCGAAGAGATTTTGTTTAGAGATAAGTCACTTAATTTAGAGTTTTCAATTTCTGCAACAACAAGGCAAAAACGTGTTGGCGAAATTGAAGGCAAACACTATTTCTTTATCGATAAAAAACAATTTGAAGAAGGTATTAAAAATCATCAGTTTCTAGAATATGATCACCATTTAGGTAATTATTATGGAACCTTATGAAGCGAGATCGATCGCATTCACCAAGCCAATAAAATACCTTTTTTAGAAATTGAAACTGAAGGTGTAAAATTTATAATGAATATGAGAGAAAAAAATCCTAAATGAGATTTTGACTATCTAAGTATATTCTTAAAACCACCTTCAATTGAAGAATTAAGACAACGGATTTTAAACCGTAAATCAGAAGATGAAGAAAGCATCAAAGTTAGATTAAAAAAAGCTGAAGACGAACTTACAGAAATTGATAAGTATCGTTTTACAGTTGTTAATGATGATGCCGAAAGAGCAGCGAAAGAGATTGCCGAAATAATTAAAAAAGAAGCGGAGAAGTAAGATGAATTTTTACAAACACACTGACGTTGGAGTTGTACGTGCAGAAAACCAGGATCGTGCAGACTATTTTGAAAAAGGTAATGTAGCACTTGCCATTTTATGTGATGGAATGGGTGGACATTACGGTGGATCAATTGCTAGTTCAATCACAATTGATGTTTTCAAAAATCACTTTGAAAACCAACCACCTAAAGAAAGCGAAAACCTTTACAACTGGTTTGAAAGAGGACTAAGAGCAGCTCGTGAAAGAATGATTATTGAAGCTGGAAATTCAGTTGAAAAAATCGACATGGGAACAACTGTAGTAGCTGCCTTATTTTTTATCAACAGTCGAAAAATCTTTATTTTTAATGTTGGAGATTCACGTGCTTATGTTTATAACGGACTATTGCACCAAGTTTCAATTGACCATAACTTAATGAATTACTACATTAGAAATGAAAAAATGAAACCTGAAGAAGCTGCTAAAATTTTATCAGCAACAGCTTTAACTTCAGCACTAGGTCCACAGAAAAAAACAAATTTAGAAGTTTTTGAAATTAATGAAGATAGCAAGGTCAAAGCCTTGATTTTAACAAGCGATGGTGTTCACGACTACATTCAAAAACCAATGTTTGAACAAGTTATTGCAAGCAATAGTTCACTTGAAGTTAAATCAAAAGAATTAATCAAAAAAGCAATTTTAGGAAAAAGTACAGACAACTTAACTGTCTTAATAGTAGAGGTAAAATAATATGAGCACAACAATGAAACAATTTAGTAAGTATAAGACAATTAAGAAAATTGGTGAAGGTGGAATGGCGACCGTTTATTTAGTTCAAGATCCTACTGATAATAAATACTATGCAATTAAAGAATTAAAAATGGAAAATTCTGAACCTGCTAGAAAAAATCGCTTTATTCAAGAAATGAAAATTTATTCAAGAGTTAGTTCACCATATGTAGCTCGTTTTGTTGGTGGTGTACAAAGCGGAGCACCTGTTCCTTGAATGATGATGGAGTATGTTGATGGTGTACCATTAAGAGACTTCATTACAAAACAAGGTGGATATCTTCATTATAATTTAGCTGCTAAAATGATTTCTGATTTAGCTAGAGGTTTTCATGAAATTCATGGAAACGGAATTATTCATAGAGATATTAAAAGCACAAACATCATGGTTCAAAACGGAACCAATAATGTTAAAATTGTCGACTTTGGAATTGCTCTAACTGAAGAAGCAGAACGTTTTACTAGTGAAGGAAAAATCATTGCTTCAGTTCACTATATTGCACCTGAATTATTATCAAAGCAACCACCTTCAGTTTCAAGTGATATTTACGCTTTAGGAATTTTATTCTACGAAATGCTAATTGGAAAAACTCCTTATACAGGAAGTGATATGCTGAAAATTGCTCAAGCACATCGTGATCAACCTCTACCTGATGTTAGAAAAATTCATCCAGAAATTCCTGATGCAATCAAAAATATTTTAGCAAGAGCAACAGCTAAAAAACCTGACCAACGCTATACTTCAATGAAAGATTTTATTACTAGTGTTGATAGTTTTATCAACTCACAAAATCCCGATGGACATCATAGTTCAGATGATAATAGAAATAAAAACTTTTTTGGAAGATTATTTAAATCCAAAAAATAGAGAATTTGAAAACCTAAAACAGGTTTTCTTTTTTTTAAATTTAAAATTCATTTTAATAATTTTGCAGTTAAAATATAAAGCAATAATATGATTAAAAACTGGTTAAAAAATAAATTCAAAAAAGTATCTAGAAACGCCTATTTTAGGGGTTTTTGTGCAAGGTAAGGTATACCAGATTTTAGCTGGTTATTATGACATAAAAAGTGGAGATAAAATTTATCGAGTGCGTGGTGCTGGTAAATTAAGACACAATAATTTAACTCCCTTAGTTGGTGATGAAGTAATTTTTGAAAATGAGTTTTTAATAAAAATACTTGAACGTAAAAATGAAATGATTAGACCTAAGGTCGCAAATATTGATCAAGTTATAATTGTTATGTCTCTAAAAGAACCAGATTTTTCATCTTTTTTATTGGACAAATTTTTGGCTAAAGTTTATCATCTAGATTCACAGATTACAATTTTATTAACTAAAAAAGATTTATATGATGGAAATAATTTTAAGGTTGATTTTTATTTAAAAAATCAAGATACATATTTGATAAGTATGCAAAATTTAGAAGAGTATAAAGGTATCTCAAATCTTTTTGATAATAAAGTAAATGTCTTAATGGGACAAACAGGTGTAGGTAAAACTACCTTCTTAAATTTAATTTCAGACAACGATTTTTTGACTCAAAAAATCTCCAAATCATTAGGTCGTGGAATTCATTCAACTCGTGTTGTTCGCATGATTGATTTTTTAAATGGACAACTAGTTGATGCTCCAGGTTTTAGTAGTTTTGAAATAGATTTTGATCCACTTGAACTAGCAAGAACTTTTAAATTTTATAAAAACTTTGAATATAAATGTAAATTCAGAACTTGTCAACATTATGAAGAAGATGAAAAAATTTGCTCGGTTAAACAAGAAATTAGTAAGCAAAATATTCCCTTATGAAGATATGAAAACTATGTAAAAATTCTTTTAGAAGTACGTGAAAGTAAAAATAAAAGAAATTTTTAGATTAAGCATTTTTTAATAATAATGGTTTAAAATATTTGCATGAAATTAAAGAAACTATTTTATTCACTTTTACCACTTAGTTTTGCTGCAGCTACATTTGCAGCTGTTTCTTGTTCTCAAGATGATCCTAGAACAGGCCTTCCCGAAGCACCAGTTAATGGTAAACCAAAAGATGATAAAGATGATTTCGATTCATATCATGGTGGTCATGTTCATAACTATAACCCTTCATATGAACTTGTTTCAAGTTCAAGAGTTTTATCTGACATTGAATTTATAAATAATTTAAGTGGTGATTCTTTAATTATTAAAAGTAGTCATAAAAACATTCAAGAACTTTATGATGAATTAACTTCTTATAAAGATAATACAATTGCAATTTTTGAATACTTGACTTTTTCAGATGTTAATTTTAAATCTAGTGTTTCTGTTACTTCAGTTGAATTAGTTAAAAATAAAATCAGCATTGAGTTTTCATTCAAAGATAAAACTTCTGATCACTATCCAGTTGAGAAAGTAACAAATAATTTTGAATTTGTTCATGTAGAAAAAGCACCAAGAGGAATTAATGAAAATCCTGATTTTATAAATGATTTAATTAAAAAATAAATTAATTAAAAAGAGACTTCAAGCAATTTTGAAAAGTCTCTTTTTTAATTATATTTTTGATTGATTAAACAATTGATTTATTTCTTGCTATATGGTTTGATTGTCATATTTTCTATTTTTGAATTTTCGTCAAAATTAAAAAATAAATATGGTGAAACCAGTTTATTAATCTTTAAATTATTTCTGAATTCTTTAGAATCTCCATTAATGACACCGACAGAATTTAAAAATGATGTTTCTGATTTTAATGATTCTAGGTCTTGATATTTATCGTATGAATTGACTATTCTAGTTTCAATATGTAGGTGTTGCCTTCAACCACCATTTTCTTTTTCTTTACCTAATTTAGCAATAACTGTACCTGCATTTATTTTCTTTTCTTTAAAGTTTTTAGGCAATCAAAATAGTTTATCTTCAATTTGTATTTCTTCATATTGATAACCGTTTATATTAAAAATTATTGATGGATCCAGATGAATTAAATGCATGATTAAAAACTCATCATCCTTCATAATTTTATTGACATAATCTTTTTTATAAAATTTAAATAGTTCTTCTTTTTCAATTTTCAAAGTAATAATTCCACCTGAACCCTGATTAGGTTTATAAGGAACAATCATCGATCAGTATAAGGAAATTATTTCACAATCAAAAGGTGCATAAATATCCAAGTCAGGATCAAAAAATAGGTCAACTCCTGCATGTGTAAAGACTGTATTTTGCACTTCTCCAAAGTAGAATTTTCGCTCTTCAGAATAACCTCCATGAGCAAAATCAATACCTCAAGTTTCAACAATTTTTTCAGGATATTTAGCTAAATCTTCTCTCTTAATTTGAGGCATTAAAAATTTAACTTTTTTACCATCTTGTTTTTCAGGGTCAATTAAATAAGGAGTTTCCTTTAAGTTATTTAGTAAATCAAACATAGCAAAATTATATAACTTATTTAAGAATAGTCTGATCCTAAATATGAAAAAAATTTTCAGTTTTTTTTCATATTTCACTTTATTAAAATAGCCTGCTTTGTTATTGTGGTAAAATATAGGTAACTATTAAAAATTATAAAATAATAGTTAAAAGTAAATATTACAATAGGAGTATTATGAAAATAGTTTTAGTCGGTGCAAACCACGCAGGAACTTCTTTTGCTAGAACCCTGAGACAGCTAGATCAAAAGGCTGAATTAAAAATTTTTGATAGAAACAATAACACAAGCTTTTTAGGTTGTGGAATTGCTTTATGAGTAGGTGGAGAGTTTAAAGAACCAGATGGTTTATTTTACTCATCACCTGACAAATTACAAGGTATTGGATGTGATGTTAACATCCTACATGATGTAATCAAAATTGATCACTCTAAAAAAGAAGTGACAGTTAAAAATCTAGAAACAGGTGAAGAATCTGTTGAAAAATACGACAAAATCGTTTTTGCAGCAGGAACTTGACCAATTCTTCCAAAATTTGAAGGAATTGATTTAGAAAATATCATCATCTCAAAAACCTTCCAACACGCTCAAGAAATTAAAAAACAAGCGGAAAACTCAACAGTTAAATCAGTAGCAGTTATTGGAGCTGGTTACATAGGGGTTGAACTTGCTGAAGCGTTTAACAAATATGGTAAAGAAGTACACTTAATTGACTTAGGTACACGTGTTATTAACCGTTACTTTGACAAAGAGTTTACAGACTTAATGGAAAAAGGTATGGCTGACCACGGTGTTAAATTACACCTAGGTGAAAAATTAGTTAAATTCACTTCAAAAGATGGTAAAAAAGTTTCAGCAGTTGTAACTGACAAAGGTAGTTACGATGTTGACTTAGTAATTATGTCAGTTGGATTTAAACCAAATACAGACATGTTAGACTTTGATAAAGTTCCTAATGGTGCTTTAAAAGTTGATGAGTTTCAACATGTTATGAAAAATGGAAAACCAGTTGAAGATTTCTACGCAATTGGTGATTCAGCAGCAACTTACCATACAGTTTTAAAAGACCACATGCACGTTGCTTTAGCAACTAACGCTGTTAAAACAGGTGTAGTAGCAGCGATGTCAGTTGCAGGTAGTCCACTTAAATTCCCTGGTGTAGCAGGTACAAATGCAATTTCAGTTTTTGGTTGCCACTATGCTTCAACAGGATTCACCTTAGAAAGTGCTAAATCTTTAGGGTTAAAAGCTAAAGAAACACCTTTCTTTGTTGATAATGACAGACCTGAATTTATGCAAGATTATGACAAAGTTGGAATTAAAGTTGTTTATGAAGAAGGAACATTAAGAGTTTTAGGTGCTCAAGTAGGTTCATGAGGTAAACATGTGCATACAGAGGTTGCTTACTTATTTGCTCTAGCAGCACAAAAAGAAATGACCTTATTAGACCTTGCTCTAATGGATTACTACTTCTTACCACACTTAAATAAACCATTTAATTTTGTGATTTCACCAATTCTAAGTGCTTTAGGACTTAATTACTAATTTTAATTAGTAAAACTAAACTTAAAAATGAGATTCTAAAATCTCATTTTTTCTTTGCTTTTTTTATAAAAGCAATAAAAAATTGCAACTTAAGGTTGCAATTTGATTATTAATTAGTTGTTTTTAACGTCAACTACTTGTCGACCTTTATATCAACCACATGATGTACATGCATGATGAGGAATGGTTTGTTTTGAACAATGTGAACAAGTTGTTGTAGTAACTGCAGTTAAACTGTCATGAGTTCTACGTTTGTTACGTCTTTGTTTTGACGTTTTACGCTTTGGTACTATAGCCATTATTGCCTCCTAGTATTAATTTTTTGTTTAAGCATTTTATAGACGATTGTTTTAAAATTGTACATTATTTTTTTAAAAATAATCTAAATATTTTTACTCCAACTAGAGTGAAAATAAGACAAGTTTTTGCAACAAAAAAGAGCCCCAAAAGGCTCTTTTTCTCTGCCGCTTTGATGACAGCCCAATCCAACACTTGAGAACATACTAGTTAGCCAGTCTTATAAAACTCTATCTCATATCTTATGTCTTTAGCAACTTCTATCACCACAATGGGGCGTACTGAGTGATAGCTTTAACACTAATGTGGTGGTTCAAAATTTGCATATAGTTAAGGATAAGTTTTTATATAAACTATGGGTTATAATTATACAGATTTTTTTAAAAATTTACTTTATTCATAAATTCAATTACAAGTTTGGAATTTGTAATTGTTCTTCTTTATTCAAAATTGAAGGGCATGAATGTTGAATTTCTCTAAATACATAACCTAAATAATCCTGAATTTTTTGCTTCTTATATGACTTTCTAAAAAAGACAAATTGATGTCAAATATAGTTCACTATATAAGATAACTCTGCATAAATTTTTTCTTTTTTAATTTCGTGATCATCATCTTGTATACAAATATCTTTAATAGTTCTATGAACTTTTTTCATTTTTCATTCTGCAAAAACTGCAGGAAACCATCAAAAAATTCAAAACGAATAATATAATGAATAAGCTATATAAGTAAACTTACCAGATGTAAAAAGATTTTCATAATGATAATCAAAATTTGCTAATTTTATAATTGAAGAAAAATCAATCTTTGCTTCAATTAATTTCTTATTTTTAGATCTTAAAAATAAGAAACTTGTAATTCATGATAATGAAATAAAAAAGAGTGTGACTGCAATTGCCATTGGAAAAAATAATCAAAGTGTTTGCCATAACATATTTTTTAGTTGAAAATCCATGTTTCTATTTTCTAAATTTAAAAACGATCCATGCTGACTAGTATCGATATAAATTATTCAAGCAAGTATTAAATAAAATGCAATTGCACTTGATTTTAATATGACATGTATCACATGTCTTTTGTAAACTGGTTTTAAATTGTAATTAATAAAAATACTTTCTAATTTTGTATATTTAATAATTTGTTTTTGATTTCTTAAATAAAAAACAAACCAAAATCATAAGTAAAGCAAAATATTTAAACCTACTAAAACTGAAAAAGAAATGATGTAAAAATCATTTCTTAATTCAGTTTCTAACATTTGTAGTGAATTCATCAACAATCCTAAATAAAAATTTTAGCTTACTACATTACTATTTGACAACAGTGAATTTTTTAATGAATAAATGTTTGTATATTATCCTTTAAAAATTAAATTAATTTCAGTGTGCAAGGTACATATCATAAATACCTCATTTTGAAATAGTATCAATGTATTTATCTAAAAAAGGTATGAACTTTTGATTCCTATCCATCACATCCCTCACTGCAAAATTAGCAGTTAATACTGAAAGGAGAGTTGTAGATTTAAAGCCTTCCAGCGTTTTTCTTATACCCTTAAGTGTATTGCGATACATGACAAAATATCGACGCATTTCACCAGTATTTCAGCGATTTTCTTCAATTTTACGAATTAATCACTTAAGAGTATCATGATCCCTGTTTAACCAAGGTACTGTAGCAAAAAAACTGGTCGATGATATCGATGTTGCTGTTAATGCACCTGCTAGGAAAAAATTTGCAACAGTTGACACCACTGCTGTTGCCGCTACCTGCCCTGCTTTGTTTGATAGAAAAGCCATATAGTCTCTTATAGCAAGATTTGCATCATTGAAACGTCTTCAGTCAAATTCATGGCCGCCACTGTTTGTGTTGTAATAGTCAAAAGGTTTATCAAATGATTCTTCATAAATTGAAGTTTGCATTAAACCTCTTTTAGATCTTTTTATAGGTATGTCATTATTGTTTGCTACAATAATTTTTTTTGATTTCAATAAATCAATAATCTGTTGAATATCTCACCCTTCTTTTTCAATAATCTTATCAACTTCGAATAACAAATCCAGCGTAAATTGTTCTTGTTCTTTTGTAAAAGAAAAATTGGGTTTGAATTCTTTTAAAAAATTATTTATTAATATTTTTTTAGAAATTATATTACTATCGGACAATGTTCGAACTGAAGCAACCTCCTCTTTTTTTGTATTTTTTTATCAGCTTCATTTGGTTGATAGTTTGATGCTGATATACTTAGTATTGCTGGAACTGTCATAAAAGAAGAAACGGCTACGACAGAAACAGAAAAAAGTATTTTGTTTTTTAATTTCATATTTCTACATAAATTTTGATATTGTTAATTGTTTTTGTAATAGTGAAAATTTATATTTAATCTATTCGAAAATTACGCAAACTGACAGCATTTTGAAATTAGTCTTTAACCAAAATTAATTTCTTCCAATATGAACTTTTTCCAAATTTCAAAAATTCAAATAATTTGTAAGATTTCTTTAAATATAGATTATGAATTCATTAATATAAACTAAAATACATAAAATGAATATTTCAAAAAGTGATAAATATCTAACTATAAAATTATTTAAAAATAGATTTAATAACTTTAAAAATAAAATATTTTGTTGCATAATTATAAGTAAACTATATTCTGCAACTTAATTATACTACTTTATTATTTTTTCCATTATTTATTTAAAAAAGAAATGATGTAAAAATCATTTCTTAATTCAGTTTCTAACATTTGTAAGGTTTTAATATTTTTTTAGATTTCCTACTTTAAGACTGAAACATTTATAAAAATTAAGTATAGTGAGATTAATTAAAAATGTGTGATGTATAAATTTATTTAGTAATTAAATTGAATAAAAAGAATTTGTCTCGATTTCAATAATTACTTTTAATTTTTTCTTTAGTAATATTAAATTTTTAGGTAGTTTAAAAAATAAAGTATGTTGTCTCCAACCATCAGCTATGTGCATTAGTTGTCCTTCATCTTTACTTTTATTTTCAAAAACAACATGATCTTGTGGAGTTACTGCATCATTAATTGGATGAGAAGCCTTTTTAAAGATAGTGAAAACAAGTTCGTTATCTTTTAATTTTAAATCATAAGAATTTTCAATGAAATTATTAAAAAGGTCGTTATTAGATTCATAACCATATGCAGACAAAAGAACTAATTTGTTATCTTTAAAATATTCATCATCATATGTTTCTAACATATTTTGCATTTCTGATTTTGGAAACTCTTTTTTATATCTTCTTCTATAAAACCTTGCAAATTCTTTTACAAAAGTATTGAATTCTCTTTTAGAGTGTAAAACAATTGATGCAAAGTTTTCTCATAACCTATTTCTAATTCAATTATTGTAATCATTTTCAACAGGGTATCTTGAAATATCCTGAGTAATATATGAAGCAACTTCTAATGCACGTTTACTAATGGATGTTTGTCGCTTTTTATCAAAGCTTCTTTTGATAACAGTGTAATTTTCATTTCTTAAATTAAATTGTTCTTTATTAAGTGAATAAAAAACTGAATATAGTTCTGAATTATCATCTACTTTCTTATCACTTACATCATAGGTAATAATAATTTTATTATTTGAAGGATGAATGTCAACTAGATTTTTAATAATAACTTTAGTATCAAAAAAGTATTTACTTTTTTTGACCTACTGCTGAATATTTATTTCCAAAATCAATTACTATTAAATTTTTATCAAAGTATTCACTATTAAATTGTTTGGTGATTTGTTTCATGAAATCATCAAACATTTTAGTTAATTTATTTTTTGAAAGACCAAGATCTGTTTGTGTTTTTTCATCAGTATCAAATTTATTTAGTAAACTATTTTTTCAATTATTTAAAAATTTGATTAAGTGTTTTTTAGATCTTAAAACAAGTGGTTTTAAATTTTTAACCTCTTGATCAACTAGCATTTTAGTGACTTGTTTATTAAAAGTTAAGTAACACAAGTTTTTTGAATTTAAATATACATTTGATAATTTGCTATCTAAATTTATTTTAATTTCCTGAATTGGTTTATCTTTTTATAATCCGTTTTTCAGAGTCTTCTTTTTTAATAATAGATGCTTGAATTGGAACATGCTTTTCAATCTTTTCAGGTTTTTTTTGTTTTAGTTTCTTGAACAATTGATGAGCAGCTAATTGCTACAGTTATTGATGCGACTGTTGTTAAAGACACAGTTGAAACAAGTAATCTTTTTTTATTAAATGACATATTTTATTACCACCTTAATATTTTAAAAATCCACATTCATGCTTTTCTTAAATTAGAAAGTGAATGAAAAAAGTTTTTCAGCAACCCAGATTTTATTTGACAAATAAAGGTTGTTAAATATTAATGAATAAACTAGCAAAATAATGTTCTTAGAATTATGTTTTGAAGTTTAAAAAATTGTTTACAGTAATTTTTACATCTAGTAATATTTTAAAAGTTTGTTATCATTCCCCGTGAACAACAAAATCTTATACCTATTGCAAAAAAAGCGAATAAATAAAAATTAAATATATAAAATTTAATGTAAATAAAAAAATTTATTTACATTATCATACACGCATTAACTAAAAAATAGATGGTTTTTATCGGTGGAAAAAACGATTAATTTAGTCAAGGTTCTTTATATTTGTCAACGACAAGTTGGACTTTTAAATCATCTTCGTTGAAATATAAACTTTTTTCAACTTTAAAAAATAAAGTGTGCTCTTGCCCCTTAGATTGATAAATTCTATTTGGCTCATCTTTATTTTTATTTTCAAAAATAGCAATATCTTCATTTCTAATATAGTCATATGAAATGCCTTCATTTCGGTGAACTGTAAATATAAATTTATTATCTTGCTTTTTTATGTCAAAAGAATCTTCAATATAATCACTAAATAATTTGGTTTCTTCTCCTCAATCAAATGCTGTAAATAAAATTAAATAATTTTTTTTAAAATATTCACTGTTGTATGTACTCAGCATATTTTCTTTTGTTTCTGAGGGAAAAATAATTTTGCTTTTTTTATTATAAAACTTTACAAAACTATCTAACAAATCACTAAGTTCTTTTTCTGATCTTAAAATTTTTAAAGAATAATTACTAAAATTTGAATCTCTAGTCCATGCATCCAAATTATTTTTTTGATGTTGCGATAGATCTTGAGTAAAATATGATGAAATTGGTAAAGCTCTTTCAGAAATTGTTGATTTTTTGTCAAGATCAAAACCTTGTTTTTTAACTTCGTATTTAATATCTTTTAAGTTTAAATCTTTTTTTCTAACAGAATAAATAACAGGTGTTTTATAATAATCTTGACTATTATATTTATTTGATGATGTATCATAAACTATATATATTTTGTCTTCCAAATTGTAAATATCTAAAATATTACTTACACCGTTTTCGTGTTTAAGCAAAGCATTTTTATTTTTAGCTATCGGAGTTATCTTATTACCAAAATCAATAATTATCAGATTATTAGCAAAATAACCATCATTAAATTTTTTGTTAATCTGTATAATATTTGAGTCAACAGTTTTTATTAATTTTGATTTTGAAGAGTTAAAATATTTTTTCGATTTATCATCTGTATCAAAAAATTTGAAAACAGATGTTTTTCAATTGATCAATAATTTATTTAACTCGCTTGCAGTATTTATAATAAGAGGTTCTAAATTATCAAAAGATTCATCATAAATTAACTCAATTATCGATTTATCAAAAATAGAATAATTAATATATTTATTTGATAAGTGTATCTCTTCCATTTCAGTTTCAAAATTAATTTGACTGACATCAAATTGTGATTTTTCTACAACCATCGATGAACAACTAACTGTAATACCTATTGATAATATTGCGAAACCAGAAGTGAATAAAATAATCTTTTTTTTACTGAATAACATATGTCACAGCTCCTTTAGTATTTTGTTTGCTTTTGTTATCTTTAAATTGGCTAACATGAATTCTATATTGCCCATCTTCTTTAATTTCTCTTCTAATAAACTCAATATTACTTGTAAATGTGACTGATGAGACTATTTCAACTCAAGAATTACTTTCTGTGTCAAGTTTTTCAATTCTAAGATCTATATCGGTTGGAATATACCAGTCGCTACCATATTTTTTCTTTAAATACTCAATAGAGTTTCACTCATTTTTGTATTTGTTACTATTAAGTGAAGAATGATCATTTTGATACTCGTTATATTTAGCAAGCCCATCGCTATACTCTTTTTGCTTTTTATTTCAAATAGAAATGGCTTTGTAATATTTTTGTTTTTCCTCTTCTGCTTTAGTAAACATATATCCACCAGTTCATGATATTGAAATACCAGACATATTAACTCACCGTTCATCTAATGTTGGTTTTGGCTCTGGCGCTTGAGGAATAGACGGTGCATATTCAGAATTCTTTAAATATCCTGCATCAAATAATCAAGCAGTAGAAACAGAAAGTTTTTGACCTGCTCTTAAGTAAGGTAAATGAATATATTGATTTTTTGAATAATCTGAAACAGTTAAAGTTTGAACATTGTTTGCTGCTTCTTGCATTAATTCATAATTTACTAATCCTGCCCCAACCTTTTCATTAAGACCATTTGATTGCTTTTCACTATAACCATCAATTTCCTTGGAACCAACAGTTAATATTGCCAAAACTGCTTCAGGGCGACCTATTAGATGATTATTATTTCTAAATAATGTAGATATAAGCCCTGTAACAAGCGGAGCAGAAAAACTTGTACCTCTTTCTTTATAGTTCAATTTCTTCTTAATATCTGAAGAAGAAAAAAATTCGTATTCTTCTCCAGGAGCAACAACAAGAGGTTTAGTAATTATATTTGATGTAGGTGATCTATATTCTGAAAATTTGCTAAGTTCCTTACCCGAAAGAGTGGTTGATCCTACAACTACTACATTTTGTGCTAATTTTGCAGAATTTAATGAAGAAATGTTTGTGTCTCGTGTATTCCCTGCACTTCATACACTTACTATTCCATATTTTCTTGCTAAAAAATCCAAATAATAAGATGCTTCATTATAACCATATATATTTATCTGTCCATTAATAGTTTCCATATATTGTTTATTACCTCAACTATTATTTATTATATTTACACCCGATCTGACTAATCAATCCATTCTTTACATTCATCATGTAAATGTCGGAAGGTTTAGTGAAGTAATATCTCCATTGCTATTTTTAGGAAGACTCACTGAGTAAATATCATCTACAAATCTATCAACTCCGTTTTCTCCTGCAACAACAGCAGCCACCATGTCAGCATGACTGTCTTCTATTTCATAGGTTTCATTATAGTTGTAGTAGTGGACATTTTTATTTTTAAATGCCTGATTATTTCTGCTTATAGTATATGCATCAAATATTCCGACTTTTATTTTCCTTGTCCCGTGTTTAAATAAGTTCGGTTGCAATTCTCTCGCCACTGTTTCTTTTTTTCTCTGCTCATCAAATCCTACAGTTTCAAACTGTTTTTCAATTAAAGAGTTGTTATACGGAACAGTGTATGTTAAATTAATAAATTCTTTACCCCCCACTTTCTTCAAGTGCTTCATCAATATTTTCATTAGAATTAACAACAATAGTTTTTTCAGAACTAGCTAGTTTTAGCAAATTATGTTCTAAATTTTTTCTGTTTTTAAGAATGAATGTTATGTAAGGCGATGTGTGACTATATCTTGCAACCTGCAGGTCAAGCAATTCGCTCTTAAGTGAATTTACAAAATCACCGTTTTGTTGGTCGTATTGCGTAATGATGTTCGTAATTTCTTTCGTCTTGTCATATTCGGAAAAATCAACATTATCGACAATTCTCACTAAAACTTCAACTGGCTTATTTACTCTCTCAGTTTCAAATTTTTCATCATAACCATTTCTAAAAATTTTAAATAAGATATCAAAATCATTGTTTTGATTATTCGGTTCATTTTTTTGTGATTGAACTGGTGAGATCGTTTGAACAGGTGCTATAGAAGCGTTCATTAGATTCAAAAATTTAAATAAGGCTTTTGCCACGAAAATTCCATTTCAATCATATGTTTAGTTTGATTAGTTTAATTTAGTTAATCAAATAGATCTGTGCATTAAACAGTCAAAGTAAACAATGATTATTAGTTTTGTATAAATTTGTGCTAAACTTATATTTAGCACGCATAAATATTAAACCTTATCCAAAAAAAACTTGAAATTTTAATTCTAATGTGAGAATTCCCATTTATTAAACTTAATAAATACTTTTAATAAATTTAATAACCTGAAAAAATAATATTTTGTGTAATTTTTTTTAATAAATAATGGTACCTACAAATGTCTATAGAATATTTTTTGCAACAACTTTAAGAATATATTTAAAAATATTTCTATATAAACTACTTTATAGATTCATTTTTATAAGAGAAGTCATCTTTTAAAAAACGTTGTCGCTTTTTATTTAATGTTTGATTTTCCATATATTCTTGTCCTGAAAAAACAGCTTTATTTTTAAAATTTTTATTAACAGATTGGACAATTTTTCTAACCTTATTTTCGACCCTAGTTTCTTCGTTATATTCTTCAAATAAAACGTTATTTTCACGTTGTTCAAACTTATTTACTAATTTTGAAAAGCTAACTCCTATACCTCTTTGTGTTTCTTCTTTTCATAATTTTTCAAATAGTTTTATTGCTTCTTTTAGTGCTAATTCTTTAGTAGTAATTGCATCTTTAAAAATATGTTGTTTTGAAGTTCATTTTTTTTCTTGCGAACGAAGAGAAACAGAAATTGAATAAGGGTAAAGTGCTCTAGCTTTTAAACGTTTTCAAGATCTATCGACCATCTTTGATAACTCCTGAACTAAATCTTCATAGCTGCTTAAGTCATAATCAAAAGTTTCGCTATTACCAATACCTTTTAAAAGATTTGCATCTTCATCAACAAAATTACTACTTAGTCCTTGACAGTTTTTAATTAAACCTTGAAAACGACCTTTAAAAATTGCTTCTAAAATATTATAATGAATTTTGAATGTACAAAAATCACCAATAGTTTTAACACCTAATTTTTTAAGTTTTTCACTGCTTGATTTTCCTATTCCAAAAAAATCATCGATTGGTAAAGGGTATAAAATATCTTTCATTTTACTTGGTTTAGTTACACTAATACCAAGTGGCTTATTTAATGGAGAAGACATTTTTGCATTTCACAAATTATGTGAAATACCAATTGAAACTGGAATATCAAATTCACTAAGAATTTGATTTTGAATTTGTAATGCAAGTTTTTTAGGAGTCATATCTTTTGAGATTAAACTAGTTACATTCATATAACATTCATCAATTGAATATATCTGAATTGGCACTGAGTATGTGAATGCTAAATACTCAAATATACCTGTGGAAAGTTTATTAAATAAAGCAAAATCTGGTGGCACTATAATGACATCAGGACACACATGTTTTGCTTGATAAACAGGCTTAGCAATTTTTACTCCACATGCCTTTGCTTCATAACTAGCAGCAGCAACAATTGCTCTTAAATTATTTGTTGCAACAGCAATTTTTTTACCTTTTAATTCAGGCCTTACAGTTGCAATTGCTGAAGCAAAAAAACTATCCATATCGATATGAAATATATATTGACTTAGATCCATCTTTTTGCTATTCATCTTTTAAAATTTTAGCAAATAAAAGATTGTTAAAATTTTAATTTGTAATTTTTATATTTTATGCAAGTATGAAATATAAAAATTTTGAGACAAAATAAAATGAATTATTTAGCTAAATTAATGAACACAAAAACCATTAATTAAATACCTGTGTGCTATAATCAAAACATGAGAAAAAATACAAATGAATTAATCAAACTTTATTACACATTAACTGTTTGATACCAAAAAATTAAAAACTTTCACTGACAAGTTAAAGATAGATTCTTTTTTGAAATACATGAAGAACTAGATAAAACAGCCGAACAAGTTTTAGAATTTGTTGATGAATTTGCAGAAAAAATTGTAATGCAAAACGCAGTTTTAAATGCAACTTTAAGCGAAGCAGTTAATCACTCATTAATTAAAGAAATGCCTACATCTAATAAGCAAATTAATTATGATCAAGAAACAATTATTGATCATATTGTTGCTGATTCAAAAATAATTTTAGAATATGCAATAAGTTATGAATGAGGTCCAACTGAACAACCTTTATTGGATGAATTATTAATGTTTTTAGATAAAGCAATTTGAATGTATTCAAAAAGCAAAAACTAAAATGTAATCAAATATATTTGATTATTAATAAATTATTAACTGTAAAATCTCCTAAAATTTTGGTAGATTTTATTTTTATTTTTTTAAAAAAGATGATTAATTTTTAAACTATTTAATTAAGTTATGAATTAATTAAATAAATCTAAATATAAAATAATTATGACTTTATGATTTATAAAATATTTTTTCCTTTTAGTTTTCTTCTTTTTAAATTTATAAAATCCTATTTTTTAATTTTGGTCAATATATTTTAAAAAATATATAATTCCTATTTTTAAATTTAAGTCATAAAAAATTAATTAAAAAATCCTACATGAAGTAATGTAGGATTTCAAATTTTTAGTTAAAAATTAGTTATTTAAAATTTTACTTTTTTAAAGATTTTAGGTAATGAAATTATTGCCGAAAACAGTCGCAAAACCCGCTATTACAAACACGATTGCGAATATTAAACATGCTCAAAAAGAATAAACTAAGAATGTTTTTTTTCATGACTTTTCGTTCTCACTATAACGTTGTTTTAGTGTCTTATTTATAAAGAATAAACTAACTGCTAAAATTGCTGCTAGAACAAAAAAGATCACCGACATAATTACTTTTGCATTTTCCATATTACTTAAATCACATTAAATATTTTGTAACTTCTTCTTTCACTAAATCAATTGCATATTGATTAATTTTTCTAATATCATATTCATTTGGATAATTCCTGAAATACTCTTTAATAGCCTTATTATAAACTATTAATAAATCAGTTCCAACATTTACTTTGCTAATACCACTAGCAATACTTTTTTTAATTAATTGTTCACTTAAACCACTAGATCCATGAAGCACTAAAAACGTATCTAATTTTTGATTTAAATTTTTAATTAAATCAAAATTAATTTTCACTTCATTTTTATAAACACCGTGTGCAGTTCCAAAAGCAGCTGCTAAAGCATCTGGTTTTGTGAGTTCGTAAAACTTAATTATTTGCTCTTCATTTGCTAAATCTTCCTGCGATATTTTTGAATCTTCTTTACCACCTATGACACCTATTTCTAGTTCTAAAAAGATGTTTTTAGAAGTGGTTAAATTTCTTGCAATTAATGAGTTATTGACATTCTCATCAAAGGCTAATTTTGATCCATCATACATTCCAGAAGTAAAACCTTGAATGACATTTTTTTGAAAATGTTCAATGTCATAAACGTGATCATAATGAATAGCGATTTTGATTTTAGATTTTTTTGCGACTTCAATTAATCCTGGTAAAAAGTAATCTAAACCAATTCATGATAAAGCACTATCAGTGATTTGTAACATCACATCTTGATTTAAATTTTCTGCAGCTTCAATAACTGCTTTTGCTAGTTCAATATTTAAAACATTAAATGAACCTACGCCATAATTATTGTCCTTTGCATCTTTTAAAATAACATAGGGATTCACTAACATCTTATCTTACCTTTAAAATGGTTTCACCCATTTTTGCGTTTTGAACATTTGTTTGTTCAAGATCTTTATGTTGTGATTCTTCTAAAACAACCACAATAATATCATCAGGTAAATTATTTTCTCTAATTAGATCTAAATCAATTTCAACTAGTAATTGTCCTAGTTTAATTTCTTGATCTTGAACTAGTTTTGTTACAAAACCTTTACCTTGTAATTTGACTGTATCTAATCCGATATGAACTAGAACTTTTACTCCATTTTCATTAGTAATTCCATAGGCATGTTTAGCATCAAAAAGAGCAGTTAATTTCCCTGAAATAGGCGCAGCAATTTTTAATTTACCTTTATGATCTTTGGTTGAAATTACAAAACCATCACCTAGCATTTTTTCTGAGAAAACACCATCTGCTAATGATTTTAATGTTTTAATTTCTCCTGAAATTGGAGCTTTGATAATTACTGGATTAGTTAATTTATCTGCTTTAGCAGTTGCTAAAGTTTCAACTTGTTGTGGTTTATCTTTTGAAACAAAACCTGCGTTATTAGTTTCAATTCTAGTTCTGAAATAATCAGCAACGTGTTCCACATCTGTTCCAATAATTGCTTGGAAACCTTCGTTCCCTAATTTAACAATTCCTTTAACACCTAGTTGTTTAATTTTAGTTTCATCAATTTTAGTATTATCTTTAACTGTTAAACGTAATCTAGTTGCACAGTTTTCAGCAACTATAACATTATCAACACCAACGATATCTAAGATATTAGCTGCAAGAGCATCGTATTTATCTTTGTAAGGCTGGTTTGAAGGTTTTTCTTTTTTCTTATCTTTAGTAGGTTCATCTTTATCAAACACATCTGCACTGTATTCAATTTCTGCTAAACCTAGTTGTTTTTCTCTACCTGGAATTGGTACTTTTGTTTTCTTAATAATTCATCAGAAAACAAAGAACTGCACAACACCCATGATTGGTGAAATTAATAAAATTCATAATGGGTTAGCTGCTACATGATTAGCAGTGTTATGAACTGAAGTAGAAATACCTCAAGACACTGGGAAAGAAACTATGTAGTCAATTAGTCCTGCTGAAAAACCAATTCCAATTGACATACTTGTTGAAGCAACAATTGCTGAAAAAATTCCTGTTAAAAGAGCATTAATTCCATAAAGAAGTGGACTTACAAAGATGAAACTGAAAATTAGTGGTTCATCAATTCCTGTTAAGAATGACACCAGAGCAGTTCCTCCAAAGAAGAAGAACATGCGTTTTCTTTTATCTTTGTCACTAGTTAAGACCATTGCTAGTGCAGCACCTAGTAATCCACCTAAGAATAACGGGAAGAATCCTGTTGTAAATAGTCCTGAATTAACAATTCCTCTATTAAAGGCAGTAATATCACCGTTGACATAAATTAATTCACCAGTAGCAAAGTTTAAACCACTAATTGGCAATTGGAATCAAACAAAGGTGTTAATAATATGGTGGAGTCCAAAAGGTTGTAAGAGCCTATTTAAAATAGCATAAGCCCCTGAAGCCGCACCTCTGGCTGCGCCTTGTGCACTTGATAAGGCGTTACCAATTTTAATTAATGCGTATTGAATTCATGGTCAAGTGATAGAAATTGCTAGTGCTAAAGGAATAATTGAAACTATTCCTAGCATTGGAATAAATCTTCTACCACCAAAAAATGATAGGGCTTGATGAAGTTTTACGTGTCTAAATCTATTGTATAGTTTAGCCACAATTGCTCCTGAGATAATTCCCCCAAAAACACCTGCATCAAGTTGATAAACTGCTACTCCTTTTTTACCAAAAAATAGTAGTTGCGATAGATTTGCGGTTGTTGCAGGATTATTATTCTCTGCGAGCTTTGTTACCATTTCTGTCTGCAAGACATTTCTATAAATTTGAAACGGCAACATATTTTCTTTTAATAAAGCATTCATCCCTAATCAAAGCAAGGCTCCAACTAATGCTGCTTCACCACGGTTATCATTCGCCAGACCAAAGGCGATCCCGATGGCGAAGATTAAGGGTAAATTACCAAAAACTATATCTCCAGGTGTTTTTATTAGAATACCGATAAATTTTTGTGCTTCACTAATATCAATCGAACCATTTGACATCGGATCTTCTATTAATGCTCCAATTCTTAATAAAAGAGCTGCAATTGGTAAAACGGCGATTGGATACATCAATGATTTACCAACACGTTGTAGAACTGCTAGTGTTTTATTCCATCAACTTTTAACACTAAAGTTCTTTTTGGGTGACTTATTAACTTTTTTATTAGTTAATGCTTGCACCATAAATTACCTTCTTTCTGCTAATTTTAAGGTTTTTTCACTTAATAAACTAGCTGCTTCATTATCCAGTATGAATACACAGTCTTTATGTAGTTGTAAATAAGAAGCAGTTACTTTTGAGTTAGGTTTATCTTCTAACATTGCTCTTGTTACTTCTGCTTTACTTAAACCAAAAGAAACCATCATGGCTTTTTTAGTGTAATTTAATAAAGTCTGAATCCCTACCGTGATTGCCTGAGTAGGTGAATCAAAAAATGTAGCAAATTTACCCTTGTTTACCATGTCAATAATGGTATCTTGTGTTAAATTTGCTACATGTGTGTTTGAATTAAAATCAGTGCCAGGCTCATTATAAGCCATGTGCCCATTTACACCTAGAGAAATATATTGTAAATCAACACCACCGATGGTACGGATTTTATTCTCATAATCTCTAGCTTCTTGCTCTGGATTAGGTGCAAGAGAACTAGGAATGTTGATGTTTTTAGGATTGATATTAAGGTGTTTGAATAAATTATTGCTCATTTGAGCAATAAAAGCTTCACGATGATTAGGATCAATACCTACAAATTCATCTAAATTAAATGTTGTGATTTGACTTCAATCACGATTGTTTTTTTGATAATCATCAACTAAAAGTTTGTAAGTATCAAGTGGTGAAACACCTGTTGCAAAACCTAAGACAGAGTCTTTTTTTAGTTTTATTTGATTAACAAATTTATCTGCAACATATTGATGCAGATCAGAAAGTTTTTCAAAGATAATTACTTTGATGATTAAATCCTTTCTGGGATTTAATTTAAAGGATGGTTAGATTATCAATTCTTTTTAAGTTTAAATGGTTTTTGTTATTGGTGATAAAGTAATCAGATTGTGCTAATGTATGGAAAATAAAGTGTCCTTGTTTCTGCATTTTGCTATCATCAGCCACAATTACCATTTTATCAGCAACTAAAGCAACAGTTTTTTCAATCATTGCTTCTTCCATGTGATTATTATATAGATCACCATTACGTGCGATTCCAACTACACCATAAACGGCGTAATCAAAACGCATCAGTTGAATTGTTTTGATAGTTGTTTCCCCAACAAAAACGTTGTTTCTACTGTAATCAAAACCACCAATTAAAACTGCTTGTTCAATCTTCTTGTTGCTATCTGCAGCCTTGAAAACTGAGTAATCATTTGTATAAACTCTAACTCTTTTTGTAAGTTGTCCTACGACTACTAGGTTGGTTGTACCTGGTGAAAAGTAAATAACGTCCCCGTCTTTAATCAGTTCATCAAGTTTGTTACCGATTTTTCTTTTCTTATCAGAGTTGATGATTTCTTGCTCAGCACTTTCAGTAAGATTGTACACTTGATATCCTAATGAAACTTTTTGAAGTTCATTAAGTCTAATCATGTTATTTAAATCCCTTCTTATTGTCATGGCAGAATATTCTCCAAATTCCTTGTAGATTTCTTCAAAAGTTAGACGTCTTTTTTCTCTAAATAATGCCCGAATGGCATCGATACGGTCAATTTTTGCTACCACAGTTATATTATAAAATAATTTTTATTATTTTATAAACCCCCTCTTTCATATTTTAATAAATTTAACCGAAAAAATCAGTAAATAAATTTTTTTAACAGTTATCAAATGAGAAGAAAAATTTATTCTCATTAAAACACCGAATAAAAAAATTAAAAAATTTTTCGGATTTCTTTTTTTGGTTGTGAAATTTTTCACAATTAATGTAAAGAAATAATAACATTAATTAATTTTGATTTTCAAAAATAATTTTTTTCTGCAAATTTTTTGAAAATATTTGATTTTGTGGATACTCTTTAAACATCCTATTAAATTTTATCTTTTTTATTGTAAAATAAAAAGTAATATTTAATTTTAGGAGGACCAAAATTTGGCAGATCAAAAAGCGCCTGGGAGCGAAAAAAACAAGAACAATATAATTAAAGAAGTCATTAATAAGGCTTTAGAAATTGAACCAAAAACAGAAGACTTAGTTATAACTGATGATGAAACTCATCGTGCTTTAGGACCTGATGAAGTTGAAGTTAATAACGCAACTTATGAATCACAATTGATTAATCTCAATAAAAAAACTAAGACTCATACTATCAATAAGTTAAATAATGTGACTGTCAAAGGAAACTTTGTCAGAACTAGACTTAGTGGATCAATTTTAAAGTTTGGTTATCTTTATTCAGCTCATAACAAAACTGCTCAGATTTCCATAACAATTGTCTTAGCAATTATTTTCGGTATCTTAGGTGTAATCCTTTTACAAAATACTGGTTTATATGATTATGGTTTAGCTTCGATTCCGATGGCTCTTGGTCGCCTTAGTTATTTTCTAATTCTGAAAGAAACAGCTAATCAGCAGCAAGCTTATGTAGTCTTTAATATTCTCTTTTGACTTCTATATTTTGTCGCTAATATCCCTTTAATTATCTTTGGATACTTTAAAGTAGGTAAACGTTTTACAGAATTATCTACCTACTTTTTGTTAGTCTCTACACTAACATCAATTGGTTTTGGTTTCATCCCTCAAATTGAAAATTTCTTCTTATTTTCAAACCTTTCAGTTAATGCTCATCAAGCTTTGGCTCAATATAATATTCCTGTAGTTTTATGAAACTATGGTGCTGATTCAGCAAGTATTATTGGTGTCTTTGTTTATTCAATTGCTTATTCAGTTGTCTTATCTTGAGTATATGCTTCTTTATTAATCATTAATTCTTCAACTGGTGGTTTCGACTTTTTTGGAATGTGATATGCCCTGAAAAAGTATAAAGATGTAGGTAAGATCCTAGGTTATATTAACTTAATGTGTTTCTTAATAGCAATTATTATCGGTTCTTATGTGCCTGCTTCAATTGCTTTAGAAGACTATTTAAATAGTGTTAGTTCAACTAGTCCAGAGTTTATCGACCCTAAAGTTTCACCATGAAGTGTAAGTTTATTATTAAACCCTAACTTTGTTTTCTCAGTCATTGCTAACTTGATATTTACATTTTTATTAGGTGTTTATTTTCCTAAATATAAGATTTCAAAAGTTGAAATCTATTCAGCTAAAGTTAATGAAATTGTTAGCAAAATTAAAGAAAGTGAAAAGCCTTTTACAGTAAGCATTATTAACCTTACAGGAGGTTATTCAGGTAAATCACAAACAATGCTTGTAACAACCTGTATGTTCATTGATTCACCTTATTTATTAAAACTAATTCGTTCTGTCGATAAAGACTGTTTAGTGACTGTAAACTTTATTAATAATGTCGATGGTTATGTTTACCTAGCAGATAATAGTGAAAAGAAAAAAGACAAAAAAAGACTGATTTGAAAGTCTAAAAAGTAAATTTACAAGTATATTGAATACTTGTTTTTTTATGCTTTATTTAAGAATAGTATAAAAAAATAGCAGAATTAATCTGCTATCTCTTTATTTTACTGATCTTCCCTGTCTAAATCATCATCATCATCAAGCATTTCTTTTCTAAGTTGTGGCATTAATTTACGAATGTTTTCTACAGAACTTACTCTAGAAACTTCTGTTAATGTAGCACCGTTTTGTACTTTAGTTTTAGCTTTACGTTTACGTTTTTTAGGTTTAGCTGATTCAATTTTTTCTTCATCAACTTCATCAGGAATTTCCCCTGCTTGGGCTAACTTATTCTTAATTCCAGGTTTCATACCTCTTTTATATTCAGATAAAACACGCTCATCTTGCATGTTTGTAAACAGGATAGAAGCAAGAATTACAGGACGTCTTCTTTTCTTTTTATAAAAGAAAACTTCTAGTCTTTCTTTTAATAATTCTTTGAGTTTTTCTAATGTTCACTCAGGATCATTTTTAATCATATACAGTGTTGAGGCATGTACAAGTTTATTACACTCTTCAATAAAGTCTTTATTACTACTTACAAATAAAGAACCTTTAGAAATAATTCTAGGTCTACCTGAAATAGAATTTCTTTTCTTATCAATAACAACAACAGCCTTGACAAAACCACTTTCACCTAGTAAATAACGTTCAGTTACAACCTTAGAATTTTCTTCAAGTACAACACCACCATCTATATAAGTAGGTTTAACATCAATAAATTCATCACTAACTCTAACTGTTTCATTTTCCATGTAGCACACCTGCCCTAGACTAGGGTATAAAACATTTTCTTTTAAAACACCTTGTTCAATTGCTGTATTACCGTGACTAATTTCCATTCTATAATCACCATGATAGGGAATGAAATATTTAGGTCTAGTTAGTTGAAAAGTTTTGATGTGCTCATGAATATAAGCATGCCCTGAAGTATGTAAATAACCATCTACACCATTTTCTTTAATGGTTGCACCTAACTTATAAAGGCGATTGATTAATAGTTCAATTTTCATTCTGTTTCCAGGAATTGGTGAAGAACTGAAAATAATGACATCACCGTTTTTTACCTTAATTTGAGGATGTTTTGCAAATGACATTCTTGATAGAGCGGCTAGTTCTTCACCTTGGCTACCTGTAGTTAAAACCATGATTTCTTTTTCTTCATATTTATCAATTTCTTTTTTATTGATAAAAACATTGTCATCAACTTTTAAGTATTTTAACTTTCTCCCGATCTCAATAGCATTAACCATTGAGCGCCCAAAAATAGCGATTTTACGCCCATGTTTTACTCCTAGGAGTAAAATTTCTTTCATCCTTGTTAAATTAGAAGCAAAACCTGTAACTATCACTTTACGTGGTGATTCAATGATGATATTTTCAATATCAGTTAAAATATCTTTCTCACTAGGTGAATGCCCTGGTCTCATTGCATTTGTTGAATCACTGAATAAAACAGTTAGATTTTCATCACCTATTTGTTTTAACTTATCAAAATCGGTTAAATTACCGATGGGTGTCATATCAAAACGATAATCACCTGTCATTAAGAATTTACCATGTTTTGTAGTTACTCTAATTCCAAATGCTTCAGGAATTGAATGCTGTGCAGTTCAAAAATCGACCACCATATCATCGATTTGGTGCTCTTGATCTGCTTTGATTTCAATAAAGTTAATATCTCTACCAACGCCATGCTCTTTGAATTTTAATCCTAAAAATTCAATAGCAATTTTAGGTGCATAAATAGTTTTTAAGTTAACTTGTTGAATTAAGAATAGTACTCCACCGATATGATCTTCGTGTCCATGAGTAATAAATAAGGCTCTTAATTTATGATTATTATCAATTAAATATTGATAGTTCGGGATCATCCCGTTTAGTCCTGTAGTGGCTGAATCAGCAAATTTTATACCACTATCGATCAAGATGATTGCTTCTTGACTTTCGATTAATAAAGTTGATTTTCCGATTTCTTTAAAACCACCAAGACCAAAAAATTTTATGTTGGTCATTGTGCTCCATTAATATATAAAAATTATTAATTTGTAATTTGAAAATTCAAGTAATTGAATTGCTTTTATTGTAATGATTTTTATAAAAAAATGATTAAAATATTTTATCTTTTAAATTATTTGATTTAGCTAGGAATTAAGATTTTAATTAAAGGTTTTGTTTAATGAAATAAGGAAAAAACTTAATAAAAAATATTAACCAAAGCAATTGCGCTAAAGTTAATATTTAAATATTAATTCAGATAACTTTGTTATCTGAACCTTCTTTACAAAGAATTTAGTTATATTTGGTTCTTATATAATCAACCGACACTTTTAATTTTTCTTCATTTGCAATTAGATTTTTTGGAATTTTAAAAAATAAAGTGTGCTGTTGATTTCCAGGTCCATATTTCATTTTGTTGGGATCTTTACTTTCATTCATAAACTCTACATAATCTTGATCAGTCTCATCCCCAGTAACAACATGAAGTGATTTAAAAATTGTAAAAATTATTTCGCTATTATCTATTTTAACATCAAATGATTTTTCAATATTATCACTAAATAGTTTAACTGTAGCAGGATAATGAAATGCAGATATGAGAACCAAATAATTTTGTTCAAAATAACTGTCATTATATGTTGATAAGATTGCTTCTTTTTTACTTACAGGAAACTCTTTAGAATATTTTGTTTGGTAGTACAATGAGAATTTATTTAGTAAGTCACTAAGTTGTTGCTTAGTTTTCAACAAAATTGATGAAAATTTATCAAAAGATTTATTCGTAGTTCATTCATTATTTTCTGAAGTTTGATATTTGGATAGGTCTTGGGTTATAAATGAACTTATTGCTAGCATTCTATTAGAAATAGGCGTTGCTTTATTTCTGTCATAACCTCTTTTTTCTATTTTATAATCACTGTCTTTTAAATCAAATGAGATTCTATCTAATGAATAGAACGTTCCATATTTAATATCATTATTTGCATAAGTAGTAGTGTCGTAACTAACAACAATTTTATTATCCTTAACAAAAACATCTGTTAGATTATTTATCACTGATTGATTGTTTATATAATATTGAGTGTTTTCTCCTATTGGTGAAATTTCTCCCCCAAAATCAATGAAAATAAAGTTTTTTTGAAAGTAATCATTATCAAATTTCTTATTTAATTCATTGATATGTAATACTAGAATCTCATCAAATTCTGCTTTTGAAATACTGAATTTTTCTTCAGTTTTTTCATCAACATAAAATTTCTTTATCAAGTATTTTTTTCAATTATTAAAAAGTTCAGTCAATTCACTTTTTGATTTAAGAATAATTATATCTTTACCGCCAAAAGATTCGCTAGATAACATTTTTGCTATTGTTTCATTAAAAGAAAAATATTCAATTTTTTTAGAATCTAATTCTAATTTTGAAAGCTGATTTTTTAAATTCATTTTAGCATCTTGCACTGGCGTTTCCTTTGTAACGGGTTTTTGCAATAAACCAGGATCTGGTTTTATCTGTACAATATCGATAGGTTCATCTTTGGGTTTTTGAGTTATTGAAGAACAGCTAACTGCAAAAGTTAAAAGTACAGCTGTAAAAGGTAAAACTAAAGTTAGTAAAATTTTCTTATTGAATAACATATGTTATTGCACCTTTAACAGGCTGAGTACTTTTATTTTGACCTATTTGTTTTACAATAGCACGATATGTCCCTTCTTCCAAAACCTTGTGCCTAATAAATTCAATATTACTTGTTAGAGAAGTTGATGATGAAACTGAAACTCATTTTTCGTTAGTTTCATCATATTTTTCAATTATTAAATCAATGTTTGTTGGTATGTATCAAGACTCTCCATATTTTGCTTTTAAATATTCTGTTGTTTTTCACTCATTTTTATACTTGCCATCAAGAATAGATGGATTGTAATTATTGTACTCATTCAGTGCTTTTTCATAATCTGTTTTTCTTGGATCTGTTTCTCATGAAAGAAGCCATTTTTCATGCGCAACCTTGTTAATTTTATCTCAAGTAGCACTAGGAAATCCGGGTAGAACACCATCTCCAAAATTATATTTATTCATTTCTTGCATAGAATAAAAATAATAATCATCCATAGGTATCTCTGGTTTCTGTAATGGTTTATTTAGATAACCTGCATCAAATAATCAAGAAGTTGATATAGTGAGATTCTGTCCCTTTAGAATCTTACCAATGTCTATAATTTCTTCTTTCGATTTATCTGAAACTGATATAGTTTTTACATTATTTGCAGCTTTTTGCATTAATTCATAGTTTACTAAACCTGCACCAACTTTTTCATTAAGACCATTTGACTGTTTTTCACTATAACCCTCAATCTCTTTAGAACCTACAGTTAGTATTGTTAAAATTGCTTCAAGCTTACCTACTAAATCGTAGTTATTTCTTAATAAAGTTGTTATCAACCCAGTAACTAAGGGTGCAGAATAGCTTGTTCCCTTTTTTTCCTTACCATACAGCAGTTTAGGATTTGAAGTTAAATAAAACTCATATTCTTCGCCAGGTGCAACAACTAGAGGCTTTGTTAAAATATTGCTGTCTGCTAATCTATATTCTGAAAAATAACTTAGTTTTGTTCCAGAAAGATTTGTTGACCCAACAACAACAGAATTATGAGATAGTGTGTCGCTATTTATTACGTAATCTCCTTTATCTAGACTATTACCCGAACTTCAAACAGAGATTATTCCATATTTACGAGCAATAAAATCAAGATAATATGCTTCCTCACTGTATCCATAATAAAATTTATATTTATTTACTTTAGATTTTTCGTGTTTGTATGATCAACTGTTATTTATTACCATAACTCCTGATGATATTAATCAGTCCATTTTAGAAAGTCAACTAGAGAATTCAGGCAAAAGATGAGAATGATGATCTGAATTTTCATAAACAGTATATATGTCTTGAACTTGTGTATCTGCACCATATTCTCCAAAAGCAATAGCTGCAACACGGTCAGCATGACTAGTTTCCTCTTCATTTTTATTATCTTTATAAAAATGAAGGTTCTTATCTTTAAATGATGGATTTGTTTTGCTTATTGTGTTTTCTGCTTCAAAAATTTCGACCTTAACATTTCTAATTGTTTTTAAAAAAACTGATTGAAAATCAAATACAGAATTTTCTTTTTTTCTTTGCTCTGCAAAACCAACAGTTTCGAAATGTTTTTCATTTAAAGATTTATTGTATGGAATAGTATAAGTCAAATTTAAAAAGTCTTCTTCTGCACTTGCTTCAAGTGCAACATCAGTCATTTCATTAGTGGTTACTACAATTGAATCATTAAGCATTGCTAAAAGCATCAAATTCAATTCTAATTTTTCTCTATTTCTAAAAATAAATGTAACATATGGAGAAGTGTGACTATACCTTGATACTTGTAAATCTTTTAATTCTTCTTTTACTGATAAAATAAATTTTTCATTTTGTTTATCGTATTGTTCAATCATTTTAGTAATATCTCTATTTTTTTCATATTCTGAGAAGTCAACTGTGTCATTGATTCTTACTAAAACCTCAACTGGTTTATTGATGTTTTTGTTTTTTTCTTCATCAGAATAACCGTTTCTATTAATTTTTAATAAAAAATTTGGATCAAATTTGTTGTTAATATCAACACTTTGATTCTGAGTCGCTGCAACTGCATGAAGTGGTGCAAGAGTAGCGCTTGTCAAGTTAAACAAATTAAAAATTGCTTTTGCCATTATATTCCAATCTGTCAATATCTCATAAATAACAAAATTTTACAAAAAAATTGACTATAAAATTTTGAGTATTGGGTTTCTTATATCAATACACAATAATCTTACTGTTTTTGTAAAAAAGTCAAGGGATTAATTTTTTTATTTTATTTTTTAGGAATTTTTCCAAATTTAATTTTTTCTTGAAATAATTTCTTTTTGAAACTAGATATAAAATTAACAAAAAATTGTTGTTGCAGTATAATTTAATAAAATAAAAAAATATTAACCACAGCCATTAAACTGCAGTTAATATTTGATATTATTGTAACTCAATTTTTGAGTTAAATTTTCTTTATAAAGATTTAGGTATATTTAGATTGTTCTGAATCAACTCTTACTTTTAGATTTTCCTCATTTGTAACTAAATTTTTGGGAAGCTTAAAAAATAAGGTATGTTGCTGATCTCCAAAATAATAATTTCCTTTACCTGTATCTTTACTTTCATTTTTATACTCTACATAATCAGGTTCAACAACAATGTCTTGGACATTATATTTAGATATAAACATAGTAAAAATTAATTCTTTATTATCTAACTTAACATCAAATGATTCCTCAATATTGTCGCTAAATAAACTAACTAAGGCAGGGTAATGAAATGCGGATAAAAGAACTAAATAGTTCTGTGCAAAATAATCATCATTATATGTTGATAAGATTGCTTCTTTTTCACTTACAGGAAACTCTTTAAAATATTTTGTTTTGTAATACAATGCAAACTTACTTAATAAATCACTAAGTTGTTGTTTATTTTTCAAAATGATTGATGAAAAATTATTATAAGCAGTATTTGTTGTTCACTCAGAGTTTTCTTCTGTTTGATATTTGGACAAATCTTGAGTGATAAATGAATTTATTGACAACATTCTATTTGAAATAGGTGTTTTTTTGTTTCTGTCATAAACTTCTTTGACAATTTCATAATTTTTGTTTTTTAAATCAAAGGTTTTTTTGTTTAATGAATAAAAAACCGAATATTGAACATTGCTTTTAGCATCCGAGTTAGCATCATAAGTGATAGTGATTTTATCGTTATCTACTGAAATGTCAAGCAAATTTGTTATCTTGGCATGATTATTAAGATAGTGATTGATTTTCTCGCCTTTAGCAGAAATTTTACCACCAAAATCTACAACCATTAAGTTGCTATTAAAATACTCATCATTGAAGGTCTTAGACATTTCTTTTGTATATGAATCTAAATTTTTCTCAAGATTTGTTTTTGAAATGTTAAGTTCGTCACGAACCTTTTTGTCAGATTCATATAATCCTAAAAAAGATGATTTTCATTTAGCTAAAAATTCATCTAATTCAGTCGTTGTTTTCAACAAAACAGGAAATAATTTGTCAGATGTCTTTCCGTAAATTTTTTCAGTAACTGAATTATTGATTGTTGAGTAAAGAACTTCCTTACCGAATACACTTGCTTTTTGCATTTGAGAATTTAAATTAATTCCTTCCGTAGGATCTGATTTTGCAGTTGTGCAACCTATTGCTAATGAAGCAGAACCTAAGGTAACTAATGCTGATATAGAAAGCATTAATTTTTTATTGAACAACATAAGCTAATGCACCTTTTACATTCTGTGCACCTTTATTACCACTATATTGTTTAACTACTGCTCTGTAACTAGTACTTTCAGTTATATTATGTCTAATAAATTCAACATTGCTTGTTCCTGAAGTAGAAGAGGCAACAGTTTCTCAAGAACTAGTTCTTGGATTATACTTTTCAATTCGAAGATCAACATCTGTTGGTGTATATCTTGTTACATTCAATAAATTAAAAATTGCCTTTGGCATTTTTTTCCAATCTGTCAAATATTTAATAAATAACAAAATATTGCAGTAAAACTTTGTCATTTTGGATTAAATTTTGACTTTTAAAAATTTTACTGCGCTAGAGAATTTTCTAACGCATAATTATTTTACAATTTTTCCAAAAAAGTTAGAAAAAAAATAATTTTTTAATTGTGTTTTTTTGTTCTTATTGACATTAATTTCATCTGAGCTTTTCTAGAAAAAGAAAACATATATTATATTTTTAAAAAAAGTAGGTTGTTTAATTAATAATATTATTTATAAAATTCATATATTTATGTTTTTTTACATTTTGAATTTCAAAAGCTAGAATTTTCATAAATAAAATATGAAATGATAAATAACATAATTTATAAAAAAACCAAAGCACATCGCTATGCTTTGGTTCTTAATAGTATCAAATTCTATTTGATTAATTGTCCAGCTGTTTTTCCAGCAATTGCACCATCACCTGCTGCAGTTACTATCTGGCGAATATCTTTAACTCTGATATCACCTGCTGCAAAAATACCTTTGATTTTTGTTTGCATTAAGTCATCAGTTTTAATAAAGCCATTTGGCTCAAGAATTCCTAATTCTTTGGCAAAACCTGCTGCTGGTAAAAAACCAATATAAGGGAAAATTGATGCTGCATCAATAGTTTTCACATCTTTACCACCATTATATTCAATTGTTACTTTTTCTAGTTTATCTTTACCACTAACTTCAATAATTCTAGCTTCCATGTAAAATTTAACATTATTTAATTTCTTCATTTCATCAACTAGATGTTTTTCAGCAATAAAGTTTTTATCACGGACAACAACATGTACTTCTGAAGCAATCCCTGCTAAGAAAGTACCTTCTTCAATTGCTGAATTACCTCCACCAATTACGACTGAAGGGTTTTTACCATATAAAGGTCCATCACAAATTACACAGTAAGATACACCTTTATGATAATAATCACGGATGTTTGGAATATCAAGTGGTTCACGGTTTACCATTCCTGTGGCAATGATAATACCTTTAGCACTTAAAGTTTTTTCTCCATCATAAGTTGTATAAATAACTTCATGATCAAAATCACCGTGTGATTTTAAATTAACTACTTCACCATAAATGTGATCAGCACCAAATTTGGTAGCGTGTTCAAACATTTTCATTGCTAAAGTTGGTCCTTCAATTAATGTATCACCCATTCAATTTTCAATTTTGAAGGTATTGACCATCTTACCACCAGGTGCACCTTTTTCAATGAAGGCTGTTTTAAGACCTGCTCTTGTAGCATAAACAGCTGCAGATAAAGCAGCTGGTCCTGCTCCTAAAATAATTACGTCATAATCATATTTTTTTGACATTTTAACTCCTAAAGATTGTTTAATTTAATTATATGCTTCTTAAACAAAAAAACACCAAAACAGTAAAAAATTTACTGAGAAGGGTGTTTTTTCATATTTTTTCTATCTTTCAGGACGGCGTTTTCTTAAACGGTCTCTGCTGATTTGAGGTTCATCAGTAGTTGTGGCAACTTCTGAACCTTTTGCTCCCTCTAAAGTATTTTCTAGAGTGATTAATGGAATTTTTGTTTTTGGTAATAAAGGTCCCATTCATGATAAAGATGAACGGTAAACTAAAGCATAGTCAAAACGATATTTCAAGCGAACACGCACATATCTGTGGGTTGAGAAAATTTCAAAATATCAAACCATCAATGCTCCAAAGAAGACAAAAATGTAAGCAATAATTGTATAGTAATCGTAAGATTCTTCACGCAGTGGCTCCATTATAAACCGTACGACTCCATAGTAGAATAGATACATTCCACCAACTGTTCCAGGTCTAAATAGACCAAAGAAATTAAAGATTCAAACAAGAACTACATAGCCCGCTAGTGAGAAAATAGCTTCGTATAAGAATAGTGGAATTCTTAATGCTGCCGAGGAAATTGGGTCAGTTGCATTGTAAATATACATCTGCCGTGCAAAGGTTTCACCTCAAATCAAGGTGTGTGAACCATCATAATCAATTCTTCCATAAACTTCGTGGTTAGCGAAGTTTCCAAACCTACCAATTGCTTGACCAATTAAAACAGCTGGTAAAATAAAGCTAATTGCTAAACGATAATCAATCTTATTACGTTTAAAGAAGATATAAATCAAGTTAGCAATTGTTGGTAAAATAACTCCACCTTGAATACTTAATCCCCCTTCTCAAACGGCATATCAGGCCGAATTAGGAAACGGATTAGCACTGTTATAGATTAATCTTTCAAAGATATATCATAGTCTTGCTCCAATGATTGACATTGGAATAGTTATTAAAACTAAAACTGCTAATTCTTCCATCGCATAGCGTTGGCGATATCAAAAAAAAGCAATTGTCACAATTGCCGTTAAAATTCCAACTAACATTGTGAAGGTATAAATTGGAAAATCTCAACTACCAATTGAGAATAAGTAAGTTGCTGTCCCTTCTCTAAAGGGATATCAAGTGCTAAAATCTATGCCACTAATTTGGTTCACTTACAGTCCTTTCTCTAATAACATCAAGAGGGTCTACCCCTTGATTTCTTAAAATTTGCACATTTGCTGCCGCTTCTACTAGTGAAGCAAATGAACGACCTGCCTTTACAGGAATTTCTATCAGGGGTATTTTAGCATTATATATTTGATAATGAAGATTTTTATTGCCTAGTCTATCAAAATCATTATTTTCTTTAAAATCTGTTAGTTTAACAACTAAATCAATGTCATGATAATCAACAATTGCACGGTAACCATAGACACTTTGAATGTCAATAAAGCCTAAGCCACGTGCTTCTAAAAAGTTTTTAGTAATCCTTGGAGCACGACCGACAATTTTTTCACCAATTTGTGAAACAATCACTGCATCATCAGTTACTAGTTGGTGACCTTTTTGAATTAATTCTAAAGCTGCTTCACTTTTACCTATGCCTGAATCACCCATGATCATCACACCTAAACCCATGATCACAACTAATGTGCCATGAATTTGATAACTAGGAGCAAATTCTTCTAGTAAGTATGAGCCAATTGAGCCGTGCAGTGAAGCCATGTTCATTCAGGTTCTGCAATAAGGAATGTTATGCAGATTGGCTAATTTCTTAATAACTTCAGCATGTTTATCTGACATCCCTGATGCCATGATTACTAAAGCAGGTTCATTTTTGAAAATTAACTCAATTTCACCTCTAATATTATCAAAACCGACTGTGTCGAAGAATTTTTTTTCTTGTGTAGATCAAACAATCACTGATCCTTTAATATCGTGAGTGTTTAAAAAACCTCCCAGAGCAAGACCTGCTCTAGTCAATGTTGGCTTAATAATTTGGCGCTCTCCTATGATTGATTGGTTAACTTCTAGATTAAATTTTTTAACTAGATCCTTAACTAGAATTGTTTTTGTTGACATTTTATAATAGCTCCTTGATGAATTGACCTGTAAATGAATCAGGGTTTTGAGCAACTTCTTCAGGTGTACCTTGAGCAACTATTTTGCCTCCATGTACTCCACCACCAGGGCCTAGATCAATAATATGATCAGCTGATTTAATGACATCTAAGTTATGTTCAATTACGATTACAGTGTCTCCATTATCAACTATTCGATTTAAAATATTTAATAATTTTTGCACATCATATGAATGTAATCCTGTGGTCGGCTCATCTAAAACATAAACAGTTTTACCTGTTGCCTTTTTAATTAAGTGAGTCGCAAGCTTAATACGCTGTGCTTCTCCACCTGATAAAGTTGTTGATGATTGTCCTAATTTAATATAATTTAGGCCAACATCATGAAGTGTATGAAGCTTTTCATGCACTTTCGGGCGATTTTCAAAAAACTCTAAAGCTTCTGAAACTGTCATATTTAAAACATCAGAAATATTTTTATTACGGTATTTAATTTCTAAAGTTTCTGGGTTATAACGAGCCCCATCACAGTGATCACAGACTACATAAACATCGGGTAAAAAGTGCATTTCAATTTTGATTTCACCATCACCATAACATTTATCACAGCGACCTCCATCAACGTTAAATGAAAAGCGACCTTTTGAATAACCCCTTGCTCTTGCTTCTTCAGTTGCAGAAAATAGATCACGAATATCATCAAAAACACCTGTATAAGTTGCAGGGTTAGAACGTGGCGTTCTACCGATAGGACTCTGTGAAACTTCAACAATTTTATCGATAAATAAAAGCCCTGTAATTGAAGCGTGTTTACCAGGTTTTACCTGTGTTCTGGATAAAATTTCTTGAACACCTTTAACAAAAATTTCGTTAATCAAAGTTGATTTTCCTGAACCAGAAACACCTGTTACAGCAACAAATTTATTTAAGGGAATTAAAACATTTAAATTCTTTAAATTGTTTTCACGTGCACCTTTGATATTAATATTTTGCCCATTTCCCGAACGCCTTTTACTTGGTGTTTTGATTTCTAATTTTTTAGAAAGATATTGTCCTGTAATACTATTTTCATTTTCACAAATTTCTTCAAAAGTACCTGCAGCAACAACTTGTCCACCATCTTTACCAGCCTTAGGTCCAATGTCGACAATATAGTCAGCAACTTTCATTGTATCTTCATCATGTTCAACCACAATTAAGGTATTTCCTAAATCAACCATACTTTTTAAAGTCTTAATTAATTTTAAATTATCCTTTTGATGAAGTCCAATTGAGGGCTCATCAAGTACATATAAAACACCTGTTAGATGTGATCCAATTTGCGTTGCTAATCTGATTCTTTGAGCTTCTCCACCTGATAAAGTTTCGGCTTTTCTAATCAGTGATAAATAGTCTAAACCAACATCAACTAAAAAGCCTAAACGTGTAATTAATTCCTGCAAAATTAAATTAGCAATTTCTTTATTATTACCATCTAAATTTAAATTAATAATTAAATTTAGAGCATCTTCAATTGACATTAAAGAATAATCATGAATGTTGTAACCACCAACTTTTACAGCTAAAGCATGAGGGTTTAATCTTGCTCCATTACATGTTTTACAATCAGCTTCTGACATGTATTTTGAATAGTATTTTCTAACTGCTTCGCTAGTAGTATCTAGTCATCTTCTTGTAACTTTAGGAATAATTCCTTCTATTTGTTTATGACGGCGATAAACTTGACCACTATCACTTTTTAAAGTGAAACTAATATCTTCTTCTGAACCATATTTAATGATTCTTAATTCCCTTGTATTGTAGTCTGCAATTGGGATGTTAGTTGGGATATTATAGTGTTTTAAAAGTGCTAAAAATTCTTGTCATTCTAAGTTACTTGAATTAACTGTATTTTCAAAAATTTTAATTCCACCTGCATTAATAGATAACTTTTTATCAGGTGCAAGTAGATCAAAATCTGCGCGCATTTCTGCACCTAAACCTTTACATGTTTCACACATTCCATAAGGTGCATTGAAACTAAATAATTTAGTTTCAATTTTTGGCATTTCAAAATCCCCAAAAGGACATGAGTGTAATTTAGAAAAAAGTTTAATTTCTTTAGTGTCAAAATTTTCAATTTTAACAACACCTTTTCCATACTCTAAAGCAAGGTCAATTGCATCTGCTAGATGCTGTCTTACTTCATCATTTAAGGCGATCCGATCGATCACTAAATCAATTGTATGTTTTTTATTTTTATCTAAATTAATAGGTTCATCTAGAGTTAAAATTTCATCATCAATTTTAACCCTAACAAAGGTTTCTCTTTTTAATTTTTCAAGTAAATTTTGATGTGTTCCTTTTGCATTATCTACTAGTGGTGCTAGTACTAAAATACGGGATTTATCGGCAAAATTAAACACTTCTTCAATTATTTCTTTATTCTTTTTTCCTTTAATTTCAATTTCATGATTAGGACAAAAAGGTGTTCCAATTCTAGCGAATAAAAGTCTTAAATAATCATGAATTTCAGTTACTGTTCCAACTGTTGAACGTGGATTATTATGAGTAGTTTTTTGCTCAATTGAAATTGCTGGCGAAAGCCCTTCAATTGAATCTACATCAGGCTTTTTAGTACCACCTAAAAATTGTCTAGCATATGAAGATAATGAATCCACATATCTTCTTCTACCTTCTTCATAAATTGTATTAAATGCTAATGAAGATTTACCTGAACCTGATAAACCTGTAAATACAACTAATTTATTTTTAGGAATTGTTAATTCTATATTCTTTAAATTGTTTTCTCGTGCACCCTTAATGTGCAAAAAGTCTCTATTTTTCATATTTTAAAATTATAATGATTAACGCCCAAAAATAGAATTATTTAATCAGGTTTTTTCTTAAAATAAAATACTAAGCCTAGCCGAAAAACTAGACCTAGTATTGCAGAAAAACAAACTTTAATTTATTGAATAAAAATTTGTTTTCTGATAAACCAAAATTGACTTAATCAATTTTAAGTTTTAAAATTTCTAGCGCCATTTCAATGTTTTCGGTGCCTTCATTTTCAGGTGTTCGTGCTTCATAAAATGTTGCAAGTTGAATACCATCTTCTTCAACATCAATTAGTTTTAAAGTTGAATATTCAAATTTATTATTAGCACCATTAAATTCATAAATCTTTTTGCCGTTTTCAAAATCATTGTTTTTGATTAATCAAAGTTGACCATGAGTTCTTCCACCTTCTTTAGTAGGTGCGCTTATTAATAAATAATCATCACCTTTATATCTAAAGTATTCAATTCCTTGAAGCACGCTTGCTAATATATTCATATTATCATAGTGGTCAAGTTTACCTTCTTCTTTAGCTTTATTTGTGAAGGTTCTACCTCCATCATATGAATAACCAATTGCTAGTTTTCCTAAACCATTTCGAAGAACAAAAACTAATGTTCCATCACTTTGTTCAACTACAGATGTTTCAGAATATTGATTAGTAGCAACAAACTTGCTTGATCTTCAGTCTCCATCTTTATCTCTAGTCATAAAGTAAACACCTACATGTCTACCTTGTGGTGTCATGCGATAATTAGTAAAAACTAATTTTCCATTATCAGCTTCATTAAGTTGATTTCTTAAAATAATTCCATTACCCGGTCCAACTAAATCAATAGATGTAGGTTGGTCTTTATTAAGTTTATCATTTAAGAAACCTTCAAAAGTAACTTTATCTGTTTTTAGATCAATTGTAAAATATGACAAGAAAACCTGAGTAATCAACTTATATTTTGATGCTGATAAATCTCCTTTATCATAATCTTTAAAGATTTCCATAGCTGATTGAATATAGGTTAAATTATCTTTATCAGATAATTCTTTTGTTGCATCCTTCATTTCATAAACATCAAATATGAACTGATTTTCTACTTGCTCAAGATGAAGAGCAACAGCAACTTTTTCATTTGTTTTGGGGTCATAAGCTTGATATCATTTTTTACTTAAATCTTGAATATTAAACTCAATAAAAGCATCTTTAACTCTATCAAGTAATTTTAGATTTCCAGAATTATAAATCCCCGAAAGTGTGATGTTATTAATAAAGGCATTTTTACCTCTACCTGATACACCAGAATCCCTAGGCATAGCATCAACAATTAAATGTGCAATATGTTTTTGATCATCGATTGTGAAACTACTATCAATTAATGCAATTTTTTCTTTAGAATTTGCTTTTACAGTAATTAAATCTTTCATTTCAGACATAGTTTTAGTTTTTAGATCATATGTTCTGATAGATTGATTAATACGGTTATATGGTGCATCAGATTGATTGTCGATTCTTCCATCTATTTGTAAATACAATTTACCATTGTATTTACCGATTGAAGGAATTCGGTAACTGTGTTTATGGTTTAAATTATGGGTGAAACCAAATTTTTTATAAACCTGTTCAACAGTAATAGTTTGATCTTTTAAAGCAGTATTTCTAACTTTAAGTCCAGATACTATAGTTTTGAAGGTATTGGCATCATCTAGTTTAGCAACACTTTTACCGTTATCACCATAGAATTTACCATCTTTTTCAAGTGCAACCTTTACAACTAGAGTTCCTTCATGATTTTTAGCTGTATTTTTAATAAGTTCAAGGTTTACATTAAAACCTTCAAGACCTTTTAATGGTTCTTTTAAATCACTATTTTTTAGTGATGTAATTTCAGTTGGTAGTTTTTCTTTTAACAAATCACTAACTGAGATTTTGTCATTTTGATGAACATCATATCAGCCAATGATTTTATAATACTGTTCTTTATCAACGCCTTTTGGTGGATCAGGCACTGGTTTAGGAGCAGGTTTACTAGGGGGAGTTGGTGGATCCTCTTTAGGGGGTGTACTTGGAGTACATGCAATAGCTGTAGCAGTAAGCGTCAAAGAACCAAGACTTAAACTGCTGATTGCAATAAATTTTTTACTTAATTTCATAATAACTCTTTCTCATTTGTTAATTTATTATAAATATCTAAATTTGTGTACCTCCTCGGAGAAATGCTATTGTGTTATCAAAAAATGTTTAATATTTAATTGATTACTTGAACGATTTTCAAGTTCTCATAGGTAATTGACTTTAAAATGTATAATTTTTACAAAAAAGTAGTTTTTCTCTATTTTAAAGGCTGTTTTTATTGCTTTTTTGGAAAAAAACTTAAGTTATTAATTTTTTGTTTGGTTTGAAATTAGTATAACTTTGACAAAAAAATGTTAATTATTATTTTCAATAAATTGAAATAATTTCACTTTTTATACCATAGAGTAAAAGTTAATCAATATACTTTAAACACTTTAATTGTGTGTTTTTATCTAAATATATTGTTTAATAGTTTCTATTTATTTTACTTTAAGTAAATAAATTTGAAATTTTTTCACATATGACAGATTTTCTATACTTTAGCTAATAAAAAAGATGTTGTTAAAAAACAACACCTCTTGTATTTTTTATTAGTAGATTTTAACTTTAAGAATTTCTAAAACAATCTCTACTACATCTTTATTTCTGTTTTCATCAGTTTGGGTTTCATACAAAGCAGCAATTTTGACTCCTTCATTATCAATATCAATTAATTCCAAACTAGAGTATTCAAACTTATCATTTTTACGATTAAATCTATAGATTTCCTTAGCATCCTTGAAGTCATTATTTTTAACCAAAAATAGTTTTCCTTCTCTTCTTCCACCTTGTTTTGAAGGGCCACTTAGTAGTAAATAATCATCTCCTTTATATTTAAAATATTCAATACCGTGGAGCACAGCTGACAATAAGTCCACATTGTTGTAAAGATCCATTTTATCTTTATTACCAGCTTTATTTGTGAATGTTCTACCACCATCATATGAATAACCTATTGCTAATTTATTCATAGTATTTCTAGCAATAAAAACTAATGTTCCATCTTGTTGTTCAACTATGGTTGTCTCAGTAAAATTAGATTCTCCACCTGCAATAAAATTACTATGTGTTCAATCACCGTGGCGAACTTTCATCATGAAATATGCACCAAGACTTCTTCTTAAAACATTAATTCTATAATTTGCAAAAACTAATTTTCCATTATCTTCAGGATTTTTTTGATGTCTTAAAATTATTCCATTTCCTGGTCCAACAAGATCGATCGATGTTTGTTTTTCTTTGATCAAATCATCATTTAAAAACCGTTTGAAAGTAATTTCATTTGTCTTTAAATCAATCGTAAAATAAGATAAAAATGTTTGTGGAATGACTTTATATTTTGAACGTTCATATTTTCCGTTTTCATAATTTTTAAATAATTCAAATGCTGATTGAATTAGTTTCATTTCACTTACATTATTTAAATTTGAATTTGCGCTTTTCATTTCATAAACATCAAAAATAAATTTATTATTTTCGGCTTCTAAATTAATGGCAACATTTGTTTTCTCTTTAGTTTTATAGTTATAGCCTTGGTATCAATTACTATTTCTTTCACTGATCTTAAATTCAATAAATTCATCTTTAACACGATCTAATAATTTCAAATTTCCTGAGTTATAAATTCCTGAAAGATTCATATCTTGATTAAATGTACTTTTGCTCATTCCTATATAGCCTGCATCCGAAGGAAAGGCATCAACAATTAAATGTGCAATATCATTTTCTTCATCAATTGTTAAATTACTATCAATTAAAGTAATACGTTCTTTAGTATCAGTTCTTATTGACAAAATATCTTTTACATTGGAAAACTGTTGAGTTTTTAAATCAAAAGTTTTCAATGATTGCACGATTCGATTTAAAGGAGTATCTTCTTTATTATCGATTCTGCCATCAACTTGTAAATATAATTTATCTTGGTATTTTCCAATGGAAGGAATTCGATAAGTATGCTTTTGATTTTCTTTATGTTGAAAAGCAAACTGTTTAAAAAGTTGCTGAACATAGACATTTTCTTGTTCTAATTTATCATCTTCTTTTTTAAATCCAGTTACTATAATAGAGCCTATTTTTACATCCTTGAGTCTGCTATAAATTTCGTATGTATCATCGAAATAAGTGTCTCTACTTTTTAAAATTAATTGAGCCTCTAAGCTTCCTTGAATTTTTATTTTAGAGTCTTTAATCACTTGAATAATTAGTTCAAAACTTTCAGGTATTTCAAAAGGTTCTAGTAAATCGTTATTAGATATTTCGATAACATCATTAACCGAGATATTTTCGAAGCTTTTTTGAACCTGTATTACTTTTTTATGGTTTTTTAAATACCATTGATAAGCAACTTCATTTAATAAAATATGTGGACTTATTACTTCAGGAATCTCTTTTAAAATTACTTTTAAGTCCTTAAATTCAACTCTTTTAATCTTAGATGTTTCTCCATTTGAAAAAGTTAAAGACACAGTTATAGTTTTATTTTTAGGATTATTTTCAAGATAAGCAAAATCTGAAATGAAAAAATCTTCGTGCAAATTATTTTCAATTTCTAATTTACTTTTTGAATCAAGTAAATTTAAAAATTGATTAGGCTTATCAGTGGTTACACTTTCTAATTTTTCTTTTAATTTACTTAATTCTTTATATTCATCTTTTGCAATTATTTCACTAGGTATTTTACTTAAATCAAATCTTTTAATTTCATCAGGTGGTGTGTTATCTTTTATTATCGTTGAACATGTAACAGTAATAGCAGATGATGAAATTATTAGAGGTATAAATGAAGTCAAAATTAGTTTTTTCTTGTTCATAATTTATTCCTTATATTTCTCAATATAAATTTTATGCTTTTAATTTTTTAAATCATTAAATTGAAATAAATTAAAAAATTTATAAAGTATTATTCAATTTTGTGATTAGTATAATTGTTTTTTAAATATTAAAAGAAGTTTTTGATGAATCGATCAAAATTTAATTTTTTAAAATTCAAATTTTAAAAAATACATCACAAATATGATTCACAAAAATGAGATTTGATTTTAATTTTGCTGATCTATTTTTTGAAAATGCATTTTTCAAAAGTGCAAGACTAAGTTGCTTTAGCCCTTAAAAATCAGACTCAAATCAGCAATTTTTTAGATTAAAAAAATTAAATAATTTTGTTTATTAAATAATTTTTTTTGAAGTTAATTCTTTATAATTAAATTAATTATATTTTATAAAGGAAGAAGATGAAACTAATCAAATTTTATGCTCATGGTTTTAAATCATTTGCCGATCCTATTCAATTAAGTTTTGATGGTGGTGTTGTTGGAATTATTGGACCAAATGGTTCAGGTAAAAGTAATATCAACGATGCTATCAAATGAGTGCTTGGAGAGCAATCTTCAAAAATGCTACGTGGTGAATCTATGGAAGATGTTATCTTTGCAGGTTCACAAAAAGTAAGACCTCTTGATCGTGCAATTGTGACATTAACATTCGATAACAGAGCACGCAGTGTAAGTCTGCCACATGATGAAATTCGCATAACTCGTGAATTAGAAAGAGGAGATGGAAAAAACAAATACTATATTAATGATGAACTAGTTCGCTATAAAGATATTAAAGATATTGTTTTAGAATCAGGTATTTCTAAATCATCATTAGCGATCATTTCTCAAGGGACAGTTAGTGATATTGCTGAAGCAACTCCAGAAAGTCGCCGTTTAATTTTTGAAGAAGCAGCTGGAGTAAGTAAGTATCGTGCCCGTAAAGTTGAATCATTAAGAAAACTTGAAAAAACTGCAGAATCACTAGCACAAATTCAAACAGTTATTAATGAACTTGATAAACAACTTAAACCCCTTAGAACACAAGCTGAAAAAGCTAAAATCTATTTAGAAAAATCTCGAGAGTTAAAAGCAGTTGAAGTTGCTGTTTTAGTTCACAACTTAACTTACTTTAAAGAGAAACTAGCTGAATATGAAAAACAACTTGAAGGTGTTAAAGAAACACGTGAAAACCTTGAAAGTCAAATTTCTCGTTCAGAACAATCTTTAAAACAAAATTCTTCAGATCGCTTAGCTCATGAAAATGACCTACAAAAAATTAATAAAGAACTAGATGACATTAATGCAGGTCTAAAAGATCTTGAAGTTATCTTTGCTACAGAAAGTCAAAGAAGACAATTAATCATTTCAGGACAACTACAAGCAACAACTGAAGAAAAGAAAAACGCAATTAGAGAACAAATTAGCGCTAAACAAGCATCATTTAATTTCTATGCAGAACAACGTGCAGAATTTGCTAGAAGAATTGATGAAAAAAGAATTGAATCATCAGAAAAAGATCGTTTAATTAACGATCTAAGAATTCTTCAAGCTAAAGAAATTAAGAAATTAAATGAAGCACGCACTAAGATTTCTATCCTAGAAGAACACAGAAAAAATAAAACTAATTTATTCCGTGGTGTTAAAACAGTGATGGAACATAAAAATATTTTTAAGGGTTACCATGGACTTGTTAGTGACTTATTAGATGTACCTGAAGAATATCATTTAGCAATTGAAGCAGCTCTAGGTAATGCTTTGCAACATATTGTTGTTAATGATTCAGATACAGCTGTTCAAGCTATTAATTTCTTAAAACAAAATGATGCAGGTCGTGCGACTTTTATTCCTTTAAAGTCAATCTCTGCAAAATCAGTACGCCGTGAACACGAAATGGCAATTTCTAATATTGATGGTTTTGTAGGTGTTGCTTCAAAACTATTTAAAATTGATCCTAAATTAAATGTTCTTTTAGAATTCTTATTAGGAAATATCATCTTTACAGACGATATTAAGTCAGCTAAAAATATTGATGAAATGCTAGAACACCGTTACATGATTGTTACTCTATATGGAGATATCATTCGTGCAGGTGGAGTTATGACAGGGGGTACACCTCAAGCAAGTACTTCTTTAATCGGTATTGATGAACAGATTGAAAAACTACAAGCAGCAATTCCTTTAATTGAACAGGAAGAAAACAGTTTAATCAATCAAATCAGTATTGCTGATAGTCAACGCCAAAATATTGTTACTTTAATCAGTCAATTAACTATTGAACAAACAAAAATTAATATTGCTTATGAAAATGATGAACACGATCTTAATAAGTTGCGCGCTGAATATGAAACTATTTCAAGTGAAAAATTAGAAGTAGAAGCTTCTACAGAAGTAACTGATAGAATTCACTCATTGCAAGCTCGTAAAACTAATCTAGAAATTGATAAGCGTACTAAACAGGAACGTGTTCTTAGTTTAAATACAGAACACTATCGCTTAACTAATGAAAAACTAGAATGAGAAAAATCACTGAGAACTCTGAATAATGCTTTCTCAAAAGTTATTACTGAAAAAGATCGTGCAGAATTCATTCTCTCTTCAAATCATAAACGTTTAAGTGAATACTACAACATGACATTAGAAGTGGCTCAAAGCAACTACAAACTAGAGATGGATCTAGAAGAAGCAGAAGCAATTATTTCTAAACTGCAAGCTTCTATCCGTGATCTAGGTCATGTCAATGTCGAAGCTATTCAGCAATTTGAACAAATTTCAGAACGTTTTGATGAACTTAAAGTCGCAGAAAACGAAATCATTGAAACTAAAGTTAGAATTGAAGAAGCTATTAAAGAAATGGACAAGATCATTATTGAAAGAATGAGATTGACTCTTGATGAAATTGGTGGTGAATTCAATAATGTCTTTAGAGAAATGTTTGGTGGTGGTCAAGCTAGTGTACATTATGTTGATGAATCAAATCCACTAGAAAGTGGAATTGATATCAAGGCTCAACCTCCTGGAAAAAGTATTAAAAACCTGCGTTTATTTTCAGGTGGAGAAAAATCACTAATTGCTATTTCACTACTATTTGCAATTCTAAAATCTAGACCACTTGCTCTATGTATTTTAGATGAAGTTGAAGCAGCACTTGATGAAGCAAATGTTGTGCGCTACGCTGACTATTTACAAGAATTAAAGCCTAAAACCCAATTCTTAGTTATTACTCACCGTCACGGAACCATGAGCCGTGTTGATCATCTATTTGGTGCAACAATGCAAACTCGTGGAGTAACTTCATTCTTTACTGTTAAGATTGAAGATGCTAAAAAAATGGTTGAAGATACTCAAGTTATTGAAAACTAATAATCTACTATTTAATAATTAATGCTCCTTTTGAAGGAGTATTTTTTTGTAACTTTTGAATCAATAACACTTATAAAGGATTTAGCAACCAAATTTTTTATTCGTGGTTTTTAACAAATTTAATAAAAAAATATTAATGTATTATTTTCTGTAATTTAATCAAAAAATTAATATAAAAATTAAAAACTGCAAAAAATATGAAAAAAATAATTTTTCAAAATTTTTTTATTTTTTTATAAAATTATTATGGTTAGTTATTATAAATAATTAACCAATAAATCAATTATAAAGTCGTTTATCTCTAAATATCACAAAGGTTATTTTAGAAATTTACTTAATAAAATGTTTTTGTGACATTTATATAAACAAAATCAACATTAGTTAAGGAAATCAAATGAAAAAAAGTTTAAATAAAAAATTTTTTAAATGAATGTTTTCAGCTGTTCCTTTAACCGTTGCTGCAGTGCTTCCACTAGGCATGACAACTGCAACTCATAGTAACGATTTTGGTCAAACTGAAGATAATTCAAAATTATATATTGAAAAAAATACAGCAATGAGTGAATATATTGCTCTTGTTGAAAATAGCAACTCTATAGCTGAACTTGTGAATCAAACAACTTTTAACTATAGAAAACCTCAGTTTATAGAATCTGTTTCAACACTTAGCGAATTTCAAGAAGTTTTGGAACAAGGCGCAAATCGGGTTGACATTGTATTTAAGTATGATGTTAATAAAGAAAAAGTTCAAAATTATGTTAGTGAAATTGAAAATGCATTAAAAGATGATTTTGCTACCATATACGCTAAATATACTCTTACCTTTTCTATAGCTTTTAAGGATCTAGAGGATTTTAAAAAATTAGTTCTTAAAATGATGGACTTAAAAATTGATTATAATGACCTTTTACAAGTAAATGTTCATGAAACAGGTCGTAGTGCTGAGGAATTTTCACCTTCATATTTTAACGATATAAATAATGAGCCAATTGGTGGTGGATATAGTGATCCAAATGATTACCCTTTTTGAAAAAATTATTACAGTATCAACAAAAGAAGGTATGAACTAGTAGGACTTGATGGTAATACTATTCAAAATCAGAGAATTTTGTCAACTTCTTATAATAAAAAGCATATAAAACTAGGTATTCTTGAGGCGCAACCAAAGGATACAACTCAGTCACCAATTGTTAATCCTAATTCTAGGGTTTTTACTAGCGAAAATAAAATTATTACTCGTCAAAATGCAGGGCAGTTAACCAATGAATTAACACATGCAAACGTAGTCGCAGAAATTATGGTAGGAAAGCAAGGTCTAAACCCTTATTCTATTTTATACTCAGATAAAACTGGAGACTGAAATGGGTGACTAAATTCGTCACTTAACTGATACTTATATAATGGGGTTTACATTTTGAATAATAGTTGAAAAGCTAAAGAAAGTTTTGAAGAAAGTTACAATATTCAGGCTGAATGGCTAGACAATTTCTTAAATGCAAATGAAGACTTCATTTATATTGCGGCTGCAGGTAATGATTACCAAAACTTTAAAGATGGCAAAAGCCTTAAATATATGGATGGTTATAACATAGCACAAAACATAATAAATGTTGGAGCGTTAGAGTTATATGACTGAGTAATACCTGCTTTTTTAACAGAGGAATCAAAAGATGTTGGTTATGTAACAACAGCAGTCCCTGATGTGTTCAGATCAACAGTATATCCAGAAGTCTTTGATCTTCCAAGAGGTACTAGTACGGCAGCACCTACTGTTACTGGTATGGCATCATTCTTAAAAGCAAATTACGATATTGTTTTTGAAAAAGGGTCAGACTACTTAATTTTAAAGAGTGCATTAATATCTGGTTCTAGAAATAACAATGTTTGAAAACGTTTTGATCCTATAACTGGAGAAGGATTACATAATGTTTATGATGGAAGAGTTGGTTTTGGAAGGGCAGATTTCAATAAAGTTTTTGTTTCATTAGCTAGTCTAAGTTATTTAAAAATTTTTGCTAATGGTTCGCAAAAATCTAGATCACAAACTGATATTCATTTAAGAAGTGGTCAAAAATACAGAGCCAACATTACTTGAAAAGGTCAAGATATGTATAAAACAAAATGAGTTAATGACTTTTTATTTTTTGGACACACAGAATATGAATTTGTTGGACCAATTAATTTAAATCTTCAAATTACTACACCTGATGGTAAAAAAATCCGTGCACGAAGAATTGAGCAGAAAACTACTGACAAAGAGCATCTAATGAATACTGAAACAATTGAGTTTGAGGCAAAAACAAGTGGTGTTTATAAAGTGGAAGTGCTTTACGATTCTTCAGAAAAGAGCGACAGAAGAAAGGATTTAGATGTTGCGTTTACATATTCAGAACTTTAAGAAGGCAAAATTCAAAAAGTTTTTATTTATTTTAGGAATATCATCGATGTTTGCAGGTTCACTTTCTGCTATCGCATGTTCAGCGAAAATTGATAATAATCAAGTAGAAATTACACCCGAAGACATCCGACTGAAATTAACAGGTCAAGGAACAGATATAAGCAAAAAAGTTCTAGAAAATAAAAAGACAATTGTTCAATTAAAAACAGCTGGTTATGAACAATTTACTTTTTCTGACTACTGATGATCAATGGATGATAGTCGGCGAATAAATGTTGCATCAAATCTATATGGAGTCGATATTGAAAAATCCTTAAAACATAACGGCAATAAATTAACAATTGATCAAATTGATGCATTGCCAAATAAAGAGGTTTTTTTCGAATTAAATAGTCTAAAAAAACTTAAAGAAGACATTTCTAATTCATCAATGTTAAAGGTTTCAAAAACATCAGAAGATCAAAATAATAGTAACAAACAGTTTAAATCCATTAGTTTAATTACTGATGAAAAAACCCTTAAAACTCAGCTAAGAGTGAGTGATTCAGAAAAAGAAAAATTTTCAAAGTTTGTTAAAGAAAAGGTTAATGAAAATTTAACTGAAGAAGATGTTGAAAAACTTCAACCTTGAAATTCTTACTTTAGTTATGATTTGATTAAAGAAAAGTTAGATCTAGAAAATCATAATTATTTATTTATCAAAGACTATACAAGTTTTATTATTGACGCAGACTTTGTTGATTCTGAAAAATATGAGTCATATACAAAAGTTAATAAAGGTATTCAACTTGCTGATTATGAAATTAATAATGCAACAAAAAGCATTACTCTTAAATTTACATCTATTCATATTCCTTATGATTTAGAGTTACAAAAAACATTAATTGCTCAGCCATATGTTTACACAGGACCAAGAAGATCTACATCTTGATTAGTATCTGTCGACAAAACTGTATTAAGTGATTTTGACTTTAACGAGTGAAAATTTAAAATGGTTTCGGTAGATGATTTATAATAAATCATTCTAAAATTAAAACTGAAGAGTTGTTTTTCAATAATTAAAAATAACTAAAAAATTAAACATTTAAAAATATTGCATTTAAGACTTTCGCTACTTTTCAAAATGTAGTGAAGATATTGGTAATGCAAAAAATATTATGTAAATGAATAAAAGGAGTTATATGATAAATTTAAGCGCAATTAAATCAAAGTTCAAAAAAATCTTATTTTTTTCTGGAATAACTATTTTATCATTAGCTACCTTTTCAGCAATTGCTTGTAAATCTATTAATGAAGATAACGTAAAACTTACACCTGAAGATCGGCGTTTAAAAGCAGAAGGCCAAGGTACCGACATCAGAGAGAAAACATTAGAAAATGAAAAAACAGTTGTTCAATTAAAAATGGCTGGTTATAATCAATTTACTTTTTCTGACTATTGATGATTAGAAAGCGATAATCAACAAATAAATGTTATTTCAGAAGTTTATGGAATTGATGCAGAAAAATCTCTTATGTCTAAACGCTCTGAAAGAATTATTAAACAATTAGAAAGTGGAAAAATACAAGAACTGCCATCTGTAATCAGTCGTGAAGTTTTCTTTAAGGTTGATAACTTAAAAGCAATTGAAGAAGAAATTGGTAAGACTTCAATGCTGGAAACTTCAAAATCACTAGATGATCAAACAAATAGCGATAAGCAGTTTAAAACTATTAGTCTTGTTAGTGATGAAGAATCTTTAAAAACACAATTGAGAGTTAGTGAACAAGAAAAAGAAAAATTTTCTCAATTCATTAAAGAAAAAGTTGATTCAAATCTGACTGAAGAGCAAATTGAAAAGCTGAAACCGTGAAATTCATATGTTACTTTTGATTTGATTAAAGATAAACTTAACTTAGAAAATAATAATTATTTATTTATCAAGGATCTGACAAGATTTATTGAAAATGCTGACTCTTATTATGCAGAAAAATATAAAGCGTATGTCAAGGTTGATACAGGTGTACAACTCAGTGACTATAAAATCAATAAAGAAACAAAAACAATTACCTTAAAATTTTCATATGTTACTGTTCCTGATTCTTTTTTCGTAACTAAAACACTAGACATTAAACCTTATGTTTACACTGGTCCTAGAAAATCTACATCTTGACTAGTGCCTGTCGATAAAAACGAATTAAGTGATTTCGATCTTAATGAGTGAACCATTAAAATCGCTTCTAGAACTTCTCGAGATTAATCATTTCTACAATTTAAACTAAATGGGCTGCCATCTTGGTAGTATCCATTTAGTTTTTATTTTTTTAAAAATATGCCCTTATTTATGAAAATATGTTTAAAAAGTTGCTTTTTTGGCTTTTTTTAGTCAAAAAACTAATTTTTTAGTAATAATATTATTACTAAAATGAAAAAGGAGTCTATTATGAATATAGATAAATACTTAGAACCAGTCTACGGTTTAAAGCACGATAAAGTTAAATTTAATAAAAAATCAACTGCCTTTGTGATCATTGATCCACAAATTGATTTCTTATCTGAAAAAGGTGTTATGTGACCTGTGATTGGAGAAAACCTAAAAACTGTTGGTACAGTAAGAAATTTAGATAGGTTGTTCCAAGCAGCTGAGAAGTACAATCTAAACGTAATTATTAGTCCTCACTATTATTATGATCATGATTATAAATGAGCATATGGTGGACCAGGAGAACATTTTATGCATGATACAAAAATGTTTTATAAAAAAGCAGGTGCGCATAGCGAAATCATTCATGAATCAGGTGCTGACTGATTGCCACAATATAAAAAATATATTAACTCACGTGAATTAACTACTGTTGCTAGTCCACACAAAATCTTTGGTCCTCAAACTAATGATGTAGTTTTACAACTTCGTAAGCGAAAGATTAATACAATTATATTAGCAGGTATGGCAGCAAATCTTTGTGTTGAATCACATCTAAGAGATTTAGTGGAGCAAGGTTTTGAAGTTGTTGTGGTTAAAGATGCAACAGCAGGACCACAAGCACCCGAAGGTGATGGCTACCACGCAGCTTTAATCAATTATCGTTACATTGCTAATGAAATCATTACAACTGATGACTTATTAAGACGTTTAGAAAAGCACTTAAAAAATATTTAAACTGAACCCTGAAACCCTTTTCTCTTAAATCAGAAAAGGGCTTTATTTTTAATGCATTTATCCTATAAAATAAAAAGTTATTAAGTATCATATAGAAAGATATTTAAATTAGGAGTACTATGGAAAACATTCACAACTTACACAACCCACTTTATAAAATTGAAGAAAAAGATGGTTTTTGAGAGGTTAATTTTAATACGCCAAGACCTTTATATGAATCAGTAATGGCAATTATTAAAAAGCAAAAACAAGAAGAAGAAAAATATAAAGAGCTTGATGAAGAAAGAGAATTTATCGATCGCATTGTTGGTTCAGTTTGAGAGGGAATTTTAAAAAGAGCTAGAGAAAAGAAAATTGCGATTGTCAGAAATGACCTAATGAAATTTGAACTTAAAAATGATGGCTATTTTTTTACTCTAAATATTTACTACTTACAAGGTCCAAATTTAGAACGCATTAGAAACTATCCTAATAAATTTAACTTTAAATTTATTCAGGATTTAAAAGTGGATAAGAACTTAAAAATTAGAAATACACTGTTAGTTGGTCAAGATCTAAAACCGTTTGAAACAGGTGAAACTACTAAAGTTGATAAGATTGGTAGAGTCTTAGAAATTAAATTAACTTTTAGTTCTAAGACTAAAAAAGAACTTGAAAATGTTCAGACTATCGATACTTTTGTAGTTGGTTTAGGTGTCATTAATAATGATGAATTTAAAAAACTCAAAGGTAAAAAAGTTGGTGACAAAATAGAATTTTCAGCTAGAAAAATTTTATATGGATGAGATCAAAGTGACAACTTTTTAAATCACGATGTTATTGTAACTGTTGAAATTACTAAGATAAAAAATATTTTATGAAGATCATCAATTGAACAATTATGAGATGAAAAAGAAATTAAAGATCAATACAAAACAATTGAAAATTTAGAAAGATTTATTGAAGATTTATCTAAATTTGAATTAAAGATTTTTGATAATTTTCATTGGTCATACAACTTCGTTGAATGATTAGTTAAAAGCCCTGTTTTTTCTTTATCAGATGTTGCTAAAAAACAAATGGAAATTAAATACGAAGAAGTTTTTAAAAAAGCAAATGAGAATGGAGAAGTTAGAAATAAATTAAAACCTGAATTAAAAGAAATAAAAGATCTTGATCAGTTTATTAAAAAGGCAACTGAGGTTGAAGTTAATCCATTTAAGATTTCTGCACTAGTTGATGATGCAATTACAGTTGATGAAGAACATAAAAAATTGTCTGATTTCATTCAACATAACTTAGTTATTTATTTTAAATATCATCGTGAAATTTTTGCAAAGCAGGACTTAGCAATTACAACTTTAATGAATTATTTAACAATCATAAAAGTTGCAAAAGTGCAAAACATAAATCAAACTTATGAATTTATAAAAGAAGAAATTAATAACTTTAAACTAAAAGATATTTATTAAAACTATGAATTAAAAAAGCAGGACAAAATCCTGCTTTTTGTTTACTTTTTTTAATTGCAAATTTGTTTTAAAAAAATTAATTGAAATTAGACTCTTTAATTAAAGCAATCAGAAATTTTCTTTCCGTTTCTATATCCATTTTTTTGTTATGTTTTTTAGTAAACTTGAAGTATACATTTAATAATCTATCATATTTTTCTTGATTAGTTTTGGCTTCTTTACAAAAATTAATATATTCAATATATGTAATTTCATCAGCTTTAATTGTTTTATCTGCAAGTGCAAGTGACTTCAAATGATTTGCTAATTTTCTAATTACATCTTTAACAACTTCATCTGAATAGTCAATTGAATTTTCAAAAAACTTTCTTAAATTTATAAAAGAAATTAAAGAATAAAATAATGCCGAAAAACCGTAGATACCAATTGCAATATATCCAACAGTTGAATAATGTCCTGTTAATGAAATATAAACATTAGCATTAAATGAAGCCACCAATGGCATAATTCAGGTTACAAATAATGAGATTGATGATAAAGAAATAAAAACACATAATTTGATTAAAACGTCCATTTTTAGGGACTTATAGTGCGATTTTTTAAAACTCAAAAACTCTGATTTTTTTAAAATTTTGTTGTTTCTTTCACTTAAAAAAATAGTTATAAAATAAAATAAAATTGGTCAAAATAAAATAGCCACTAAACCCAGAATACTAATAGAAAATAAACCCCAACTTAATGAATAATTAAATTGCTGATTTATTTGATCATTTATTACATCTGTTCTAGTTGCTATCATAGTAATTTATATTTTACAAATTATTTTACTTAAACAAGAAAATTAACTGTTTTGCCTTCGACAAAAATTTCTTTCTTAATTTTTTTATTTGCAATTGCTAACTTAATTTCAGGTTGCTCAAGTGCTGTTTGAATTACATGGTCTTTAGTTGAATTATTATCCACTTCAATAACAACTTTTAATTTGTTATTTATATGAACTGGATATTTAATTTTTTGACCTAAAATTTTGTTTTCATCATATTCAGGTCAAACTTGAAATTCAACAGTTTTTTCACCTAATAATTCTAATAATTCTTCACCTAAATGTGGAGCAAAAGTAGATAGTATAATTGCAAAATCTTTTAAGATATTTCTATCGTAAATTTTGTCTAGTTTATATAGTTCATTTACAAAAACCATCATCTTACTAATTGCTAAATTAAATTTAATTTGTTCAATATCTGATGTCACATCTTTGATAAATAAATTGTATTTATTTTCTAAATCCTGACTGTAAGAATCTTTTGAAATTTTACTTGGATCAGAAAGGAAGTTTTTAAACAAACGGTATACTCTTGCTAATCATTTATAAACACCTTTAGTCGTTTCATGTGATCATGATTTGTCTTCACTAAGAGGACCCATAAACATTTCTGTTACTCTCAAAGTATCTGCTCCAAATTCATTTACAATTTCATCTGGACTAATTACATTACCTAATGACTTAGACATTTTAGTTCCATCAGGACCTAAAATCATTCCTTGATTTATTAATCTTGAATAAGGTTCTGGAGTATCAACTAAGCCAATATCATATAAAACAAAATGTCAAAATCTTGAATAAATTAAGTGTAAAACTGCGTGCTCTTGGCCACCAATATAAACATCAACTGGCAACCATTTTTTAAATCTTTTTTTAGCTTCTTCACTATTAATTGGTTCATAAGTTCCATCATCATTTTTTAAAATGTAAGCTAAATAATATCAACATGATCCAGCTCATTGTGGCATAACTGATGAATCTCTTCTTCATCTTTTACCATCTTTTTCAAAACTAATTCACTCTTTATTATTAGCAAGTGGACCTTCACCTGTTCCTGATGGTTTGATGTTTTCCATGTAAGGTAATTCAACAAGTTCATCAACAAGATGAACGTTGTTATCTTCATCAAAAAGCACTGGGAAAGGCTCTCCTCAATAGCGCTGGCGAGCAAAAATTCAATCTCTTAATTTAAAAGTTTTATTACCATCTTCATCAACTTCACGACCAATTCAGTTTCTTTGAAGTCTCTTAATTGAATCTTCTCATTGGAGTAAATCTAATTGATCTAGCAAGCGATCTGCATATTCAGTAATTTTTAAAACTCATTGTTTCATTATCTTATTAGTAACTGGGAATGAACCTCTTTCGGAAACTCTTTCACCATTTTCTAAAACAATAATTTCTTCATTAGCTAAAACAGTACCTAGACCTTCACATCAATTTACTTCAGTATCTCTTAGTTCTGCTAAACCTTTTTTATACAGTTCTGTAAAAATAAACTGAGTTCAGCGATAGTATGCAGGATCACTAGTTTTGACTTCACGATCTCAATCATAAGAAAAACCCAATGCTTTAAGTTGTCTTCTAATATTGTCGATATTTTTATCAGTAAAGGTAGAAGGGTGATTACCTGTATTTAAAGCATATTGCTCAGCAGGCAATCCAAAAGAGTCTGCACCCATAGGGTGTAGAACATCATAACCTTGCAATCTTTTTGTTCTTGCAATAATGTCACCTGCAGTATAACCTTCAGGGTGACCTAAGTGAATTCCTGCACCAGAAGGGTAATAAAACATTTCTAAAACATAGATTTTTTTATTACCATTATCAACTGCTTTTCAAGGCTTAGCCTTTTCTCAGTAAGCCTGTCATTTCTTTTCAATTTTTGAAAAATTATAATTATCACTATTCATAGTTAAATCCTTTTTTAAATTTCATTTTTAAGTTTTTCAACTTTTGTTTTTTTATCATCTAAAGTAATATTGGTTGCTCAGTTTCATTTATAGTAAGCGTATTCATAAGGGAAAATTTTTGGAATATCGCTTAGATAAAAAACTAAAACTGCTAATCATAGTTTATCAGGGAAAAATCTAGCAAGCACAACATTTACAATTACTAATCATATAAATTGTAAAATATTTGCTGTGAAATCCACATAAGAAAGTAGCGTGTTCTTTTTCCCGCTTTGAATTGCGTTTGATGATGATATGAATCACAATCAAGTCGGCATTAAAAATACAATTGGTAGTAAAGTGTATTGCATTTCACTTAGCATCTGTGTCTGAATTAAGTTTGCTGCTACATCGCCATTAATTGTTCTTTGGTTTTCTACTTGACCCCTTACTAAAAATCCTAAATAAGGCAGAATTATCACTATTAAACCTAATAAGGATGCAGAAACTAATCCTAAAACAAAATTATAACCTTTTAATTGTCTACTGTTAACCTTAGCAACATCAATATTATTTCTACCTAGTTCTTGTGAAACAAGCACTGAAGTTGTAGCATTAATTGAGTTGATGGCACTTAGAAAAACTGCTGTAATAGAACCAGTTATACCAATAATTGAAGCTGCAGATAAATTAAATTGTGCACTTCCTACAGAACCTGCAGGGTAGCCATAATTCCAAAGCATAGTTCTTAAGTTAATTGTCATCTGACTAATTGCTATTAAAAAACCACCCAAAACACGAAATTTCATAATGTGTCAAATGTGCCTATCAATTACAAAAAGCCTAATCGGATTAAAGATTACGTGTTTGTTTTTTCAAAACATGACACCTCAATTAGTTAAAACAGCAACCACCCTAGCAATTGCACTAGCTGCTGCTGCACCGACTACACCCATATTAAGGGCAAAAATGAAGATTGAGTTAAAAATAATATTAGTTGCCAAAATGATAATTGAATTATACATTTGTAACTTTCCATAACCCATTTCTCTTAAAGCAGAACCATAAGTAAAACTAGCAGACAGTAAAACTCAGGCAATTGTAATATATCTAATATATTCAATTGCCAAAACAACAACTTCTTCTCGTTCGCCCGGGCTTACTAGTTGTACTAGTTGTCTAGGAAAAATTAAAGCAATCACTGTTCAAATAACTGCAAAAATAAAAGCACTCATAAAGCGAAACTTCATTGTGTCTCTAGCTTTTTTATAGTCCTTTTTACCATAGAACTGAGCAAAAGCAGATACTGATATAAAAGAAATCGCTACATAAACTGAAGTAAGTAGTGCAGTGTAAACGTTAGCAATACTTAAAGCAGCAACACCACCATCGATTGTTGTAACCATAAAGTTATCGATAAAATTATTGAGAGCAAATAAGATTGCTGCGATGATGACTGGAACTGCAATTTTTGTATAAAGTTTAGTTGTACTTCATGAGTCAGGAAAATGCTCCCTCAAAAACTTTTTGGTGTTTTTCATAATTAGGATTTATTATAACTTATTATTTATATAACAATCAATTTATTTTGATTTTACAACCTCTAAATTGTCAGCATCTCTTGGGTCTTTTTTATGAATGTTAACAATGTTTTGTGATCAGCTGATTTTGTAATAAAGGATTTCATAGATACATGATAAAGAAATTTCAACAAGTGTAAAAATTCAAAATGCTTGTCAAACTTCAAAGCGATAAACATTAGCATTAATTGCTCATAAAATTAATTGTACACCTAACATAAATATATTAATGGCAGCATCAATAATTCCTACAATTGTTGATCTTTTACCTTGTGAAAGAGCAACAATGCTTGTATAAATTCATAATCATAAAGGAGTTAAAAGAACATAAGGAACAATATTTAATTGAACATTTTTTAAAATATATGCTTGTGCATTTGTTGCATTAATTAAAGCTTGTGTTTCGCTAATTGTTACTCCATTAAATTCTCTGATATTACTTACTCTAATATATTCACCTGAAGTTAAAAAAGTTAAATAAGGTGCAGCAACTACAAAAGCAATAATAAAAGGAATGATTCCTACTCCAACAAAACAGTTAAATAATTTAATTTGATGAGCATGTTTTTTAGCGTCTTCAATTTTATTTTTTCCAAGATTTCATCCAACAAAAATTCCAACTGTTGCAGTTACAGATTCTAATGAAGATAAAAACATAGAAGTAATTGCTAAAGAAATTCCAAAAATAGATGCAGCACTAAGTTCATAAATAGGTTCCCCTACTTGTCCAACTTCATAATTAAAATTTCAAAAAACGGATCTAAAATAAATTGAAAAAACAGCTAAGAAAGAAAAGACACCACCAGGTAATCTTTTGAAGAAAATTGTTCAAGCAATTTTTCTTATTTTAAAAATTCTTCAAATTTTAATATTAAGATTTTTATTCTTTTTATAACTAACTGTAAATAAAAAAGTTAATGCAATTAAAGATTAAACGCTAGTTCCAATTGCTGCACCTTGAACGCCAAAACCTACTCCAAAAATTAAAATAGCATTGATTGAAATATTACTAATAATTTGAACTGTAACAATTATTAATTGTCATTTACCATTTTCTGTCTCACGCAATACTTGAGAATATAAAGTTGTACCCGCAAGTAAAACTCATGAGACCGCTATTAATCTAAGATACTGTGTTCCACCTTCTAAAACTTCAGGACTACTTTCTGCAGATGGTAAAAATAAGAGAATCATTTGTGAAGGAAATATTCATGCTGCAGTTGCTAAAATTAAAGCTAAAGAAGTCATAATTATGATCCTGATTTTGATAACATTTCTAGCATTAGAAAAATCGCTTTTTCCATAAAACTGAGCAAATGCGCTAGCTAGTGCATAAGACACACCATAAAAAAGAGAAATCAAAATACCTGTTCATGTATTAGCAATTGCTAATGAAGAAACACCACCAGGAATTGTTCCAACCATGAAATTATCAACAAAATTATTTAATGAAAAAATAAACCCAGCAATAATAATTGGCAAAGCGATCTTGAAATATTTCTTATATGTGGTTCACTCACTTGGAGTGTGTTTATATCAAAATCTTTTCATTTATATTTCATTATAACAAATTAATTTAATTTTGAAAAAATAAGCAAAAGCCCCTAAAACAGGGGTTTTTCGTACTTTTTTAATTAAATTTCAAAATGTTCTTCAATGTATTTTGCAACGCCATCTTCATCGTTTGAAAATTGACTAATATCGTTTGCAATTGCTTTTAATTTTGGATTTCCATTTTTCATAGCAACAAAAAATTTGACATTTTTAGCCATTTCAATATCGTTTGTTTCATCACCAAAAGCAATTGTCTTAGATTTGTCAAAATTATAAATTTGACAAATTTTTTCTAACCCTGTTGCCTTAGAAAAATTTTGTAATTGAATTTCATAATATGAAGCTGAACTAAAAAAATGTAAAAGATCTGTTGCATTCATATCAATAAATCTTTGTAATTTTTCTAAAATAGATGAACTTACAAATGAAGTAGGAATTTCAAATTTCAAAATATTTTCGTTGCTAATTTCAGAGTATGATTTTTTAATTTCAAAAATTGCCTTTGCATGTTTATGTCTTATGAAATCATTCTTTTTTCTTTCAGCATGTAAGTGTGTTTGATCATAATATTTATTATTAATTGGGTTAACTAAATAAACTGCATCAGTTGTATAAACAAAAGAATAAATTTTATTTTCTTCAAAAAATTTAGTTAATAGATCACAAGTAAAAGGATTAAATTTAGAAGCATGCAAAACATCTATTTTATTTTCTTTTAATAATAGTTGACCATTGATTGTAATTAATGGAGTACTTATTTTTAATGGTTCTAATAAGTTATAAATAAAATGTCCACTTCTTCCAGTTGCAATAATTACGTTCTTATTTAGTTTTTTTAATTTTTGAATTACCTTAATTGTGTGTTCACTTAATTCACTTTTTTTGTTTAAAAGAGTTCCATCTAGATCAAAAACAAAATTATCAAAATCATTTATTTTTAGCATTATGACTCCATTTCTTTTTTTATGAAATAGGCTATTCCTGCTTCATCATTTGTTTTCTTAGTTACTATTTCAGTATGCTTTAAAAGTTCAGGATTTGAGTTTGCCATAGCAACAAAAACTGCACCTGATTGAGTTGATGAAATATCATTTGTTTCATCTCCAAAAACAATTGTTGTTGCTAAATCAATAATTCCTAAATCATGCAAGATCTGAATTCCTTTACCTTTTGAAGATGAATTTTTCATAACTTCATAGTTTCATAATGAACTAAAAAAATGATTTAAATCATCACTCATATTTTCTAATTCTTGTCTAAAAAGATAAAAAGTTTTAGCACTTATTTGTTCAACAAATAAGTTAAATTTAATAATATCGTGTTGATCTAGTTGATCAAAATCATCAACAACATATTCAATTGTTGCATCTTTTGTTAAGTCAATATACTCAAGTTCTCTGATAAAAATAGGGTTACTTGTTTCTCTAGGATTTTTATTAAAAATTGCACCTTTACTGGTGTAAACACAAATGTAAATTCCTAACTCATGAGCTAATTTGTAAATTGCTTTAGCAGTTTTTTTATCAATATAATCTTCATAAATTATTTCACCAGTACTTGGCGATTTAATTAAAGCACCATTAACTGAAATAATTGGCATGTTAGTTTTAGTTGCTTCAATATAAGAATTAATTAAGTTAACACTTCTTCCTGTTGCTAAAATAATGTGCTTTTTTTGCTCCATTAACTCTTCAATAATCTCTAAGTTTTTTTCTGGAATTTCACCCTTTTTATTTAAAAGGGTTCCATCTAAATCAAAAATAAAAGTTGTAAAATCGTCTATATGCATTATTAAAATTATATATTAGATAAGCCCATATTACTAGCAAAATCTTGGAGTGTTTTTACTAGTGAAAACTAGTAAAAATAAAAAAATTTAGCACTTTTGAAAATGCTAAATTAAAGTCGATTTTGTTTTTATAAAATTACTGCACTCCAGTAATTTTATAAGTTACTGGCTTACCATATTTTTTAACTAGTTCATCTCACTGAGTACCTTTTTCACCCGATTGTCTAAAGTGAGCTGCATTTGTAAAAGTCTGTGCCGGCACTTCACTAGGAAACTTAATTACTGCTAAGTTAACTGAATAGTTTTCAACTTTATTTCGTTCATATTTATAGTCTAATCGTAAAAATAGACCGCCTTGATATGAGATATATAAAGCAACTGTTTTATCGCTAACACTATTAGTATCATCGTCATCATGATCATGAGTTGAATCTGTGCTTTCTGCAGGAGAATTAACAATGTCATAGAAATTAGCAATACTGTAGTCTGCTCCAACTTCATGCTGAGTAACGATATGTCTATCTAAGATGTTATTGTTTTTTACTAATGTGTTTGTTGCAACTGTTTTACCTTCAAGATCTTGAAAAGTCAAAAGCGAAGGGTTTTTAACGATTCAAAGTACATAATTAACAATGAAGTCATTTAAGTTTGCAGATGATGCTTTTTTAGCATCTGCCTGTGGTTTTGCTGAGTTTTCAACTGCAGATGTTTTAAATTTTTCATCACTTGCTTTTGAAATCATTTCTGTGATTTGAGCAAGTGTAGAATCTGTAATGTTAGGTGGGTTAACATTACCTGAACAAGAAATTGCAACAGTTGCAATTCCTAAAATAGATGAACCAATTAAGGTATTTAATATTAATTTTTTTTTCATTTTTAAACCAATCCAAATTGTTTATTTATAAACATTATTTTCTTTTCAATCAAAACAAATATTGCTGCTTCAACAGCATATTTGACAACAAAAATAGCTGTGACTGTTAAGATAAAATAAAGTGCGTTTAAGGAATTAACTAAATCTCTTCCCGAAACATTATCATAATATAATTTATGAGCAAGTGATGTAAAATCACCTGTAATTATAAAATATGATCCATAAAAGCCTAGGGCTTCTAGTAGTGCTGCAATAATTGCAAAACTTAATAAGGCAAAAAGTTTTTTAATTTTTGTCTTCTTGTCATTAATTAAATGTAAGTTTTGACTCTCACTATTATCGACAGCAAACTTTGCTTGTGCTTTAAAAATTACGTAGTAAATAAAGTAAAAAAGAAATACTATTAAGATGTTATTAATCATGTAAAAAACAACATCTATAGGTGAGTGTAAAGCGTGTGTTGCAAAGTGTAATCATGGGCTTGCAATTGCAATAATTAAGGTATAAAAATTACCTATCATTTTAATTGCAATTAAGAGAACCATAGTTTCAAATAATCTAATCATTAAAGCACTACCTCAAGGTAGAATAATTCCCGGTATTTCAATAATAGATAAGACTATTGATAAGCCTAATAAAATAGCAGTTAAAGCAATTTTATATGTTTCACTTTTAGTATTAAATTTATCAATTGCGAAAAAATCTCTTTTAATTTTTTCTTTAAAAGTTAGCTTGTCAACTTTTAAATATATAAAATCAAAATGTTTATTTTTAAACGTTTTTGATTTATCTAAAATAAATTTTTCTTTGCTTTTATTTTGATTAATATTTTTATATCAAAAGCGATTAACTAAATAATTTACTCATCAAATTTGATGATGATAAATTATTAATCATGAAGCAATGTGCAAGATCAAAAAGATGAACGAAAGTATTGCTCCAATACTAATTAAGATTTGCGATGTTTCACTTCAAACAAATGCATAACGGATGTCAATATGATCGCCATGATTTACTTCTCCATCTGTCATAAAATAAAATAATCCATAAATCAAAATTCCTAATGAAATAAAAAATAAGAATAAGAATAAAATTAAAAAAGCAGATACTTTAGTTTGCTTTAAACGATATTTTAAGGATATGAATAATGTCATAACTGCCTTTCTATTTTGTAACTAAAAAATCTACAAATCAAATGAATCTTAAAAATGATTGGTCATTTGTAATTTTATTTAAAATTAAATAATTAGGATTATTTAAGTAATTTGTAAGTGATGTGGAAACATCTACAAATTGTTGATTTCATCAATTTAAGGTAATCAAAATTAAAATTGTGAAGATTATAAAAAAGATAATTATGTCTTTTAAATGTAGATGAAATCGATGATATGTACTACGTTTTGCTCTAATATCAAAACCTTTTGCATCCATTGCTAATGATAAATCTTCCGACCTTTTTAATGCATTAACAAACATTGGAATTATCACTGATGAGTAGGCTTTTATTTTTTTTATGATGTTATGACTTTTAACATCAATCCCTCTAGAAGCTTGTGCTTTTATTACTTTATGAAATTCCTGAGATAGTAATGGAATGCTTTGTAAACCTAAAGAAATGATTAAACTAATTGTCTTAACAGGAATTTTTAAATAACCTAATGGTCTTAATAAACTTTGTAAAGCAAGTGTTAATGTTAATGATTTAGTTGTTGATGTAAGTATTAAAATTATGGATAAAACATAACCGATTCTTAAAGCAATATAAAGTGCTCTTAAAATACTTTTTGTATTAATTGAATATCATTCAACTCCACCATATTGACCACCACCTGAATAAATTGTGGCACCTAAATTTTGATGATTTAATGTATCCGATAAAGTCAAATCAGGCTTGATAAAAAAACCATTAATTAGTAATACAAAAATTAAAAAAAATAAAACAAATTTAAAAACAGTTGAAAATAATTTTAAAGGTATTTTAGCTATTAAAAAGATAGTTAAAACTAATCCTAATAAAAGTAATAAACCTCATAAACCTGTCGGTAAAAATACAAATACAATCATCATAATTGCTAGCAAAATTTTTACTCTTCCATCTAAATGATGAACCGATGTTTCAACATTTAAATATGATCCATGTGATGTATGCATTATGATTTCTCTCTACTAAAATTAGCAATTGTTTTTGCTAGATCTTTTACATTTCGATCTTCATTATTTATGATATCAATTCCTTGTTTTTTTAGTCTTTCTTGAAACTTAATTACATTAGGTTTTGATAGTTCAAACTTACTCAAAAGTTGATCATTTCTAAACAAGGAAAAAGGGTCTCCATCATAAGCAATTTTACATTCATGTACAACCTTAATTTGATCAGCAATTTCAAGTGCAAAATCAATATCATGAGTGATTGTTATTATTCGTTTTTTTTGTATTTCTTTCATCTCTTTAATTAGATCTTTTAATCAATCTATACCTGCAGGATCAAGACCTACATTAGGTTCATCTAAAATTAATGTTTCAACTTGATTAGCTAAAATACTAGCAATAGCAAGTCTCCTTTTTTGCCCTGATGAAAGTTGAAATGGAGAACGGTTTAAAAACGTAAGAGGCAATTTAACCATTGATAAATATTTGTGAGCGTAATCATGATTATTTTTTGCAGATAATTTTAAAGCAATTGGACCTGCTAAAATTTCTTCTTCAATTGTATTAGCAAAAAGTTGATAATCAGGAAACTGAAAAACTAAACCAAATTTTGCTTTTAAATCAGCACTATTAAAATTTTTATAATTAGAAAATAAATAAAAATTACCGTTTCTAATGTAACCAGTCGTTGCATAGTTTAAACCATTTAAAAGTTGTATCAAAGTGCTTTTTCCACTGCCTGTTTTTCCTAAAATAACTGTTGTTTTATTTTTTAAAAAAGTTGTTTCAATTTCTTTTAAAACATGATTTGGTCTTTTAGGTTGATCAAAATAAAAAAAGTTTGTCCTATGTAAATGTAGATCGCTTTCAACTCAGTTATCTTTAAGTTGATTAAAATTTTTATTACGTAGTACCTGATTATTAAATTCTAAAAAATTTAGAATTTTATTTGCCTTAATTTCATATTTATAAATTAAATATGTAATTTTACTTTTAAGTTTATCTTCCAATAAAGGATACTTATGGTTCCTTTTATTAACTTCAATTTTATTTAGATAAAAATTATATTTATCTAAATAACTCTTATTTAATGAATTTAATTTTTTTTCTAGTGCAGGAATTACTTCAAATAATTTTGAATCATATCTATCTTTAACTATTTGATAATTGAACATAATTCCTCTGATAAAGATTGATCATTATGATCACAAGTTTTTAGTTTAACACCTAGTTTTTGTAGTTCAAAAGATAACTGACAAGAAAAGGGCAGTTTCAAGTTATTGCTTAATAAGATTTCAGGGTTTTCAATTAATTCATCATAGGTTGCAATTTTGACTAATCTTGAATTATTGAAAACAAAAATTTTATCTGCTTTGCGTAAGTCTTCCATGTCGTGAGAAATTGTAATAATTGTTCGATGTTTTTCGTTTCTAAGTTCTTCAACAAAAATCTGAATCTGTTTTCTACTTACTTCATCAAGCATAGACATTGCTTCATCAAAAATAATTATTTCAGGGTCATTTGCTAGTATTGTAGCAAGTGCTGCTTTTTGCTTTTGTCCGCCACTTAATTTTGAAGTTTCAAAATTTGCATAGTCTTCTAAGTCAACTTTTTTAAGCGCTTTTGCTGAAATATCATCCATTAAATTTGGTTCAATATTATAGTTTTCTAATCCAAAAATAATGTCATCTTTAACAGTTGCCCCAATTAGTTGATAATCAGGGTTATCAAAAATAATCCCAACTATTTTCTGAAAAATACGTTTATTATCTTTGTTAACTTCGTTGCCAAAGATTTCAATTATTCCATCTTGTTGTTTCAAAACTCCTGCAAGTAATTTAGCAACAGTTGATTTTCCACTTCCGTTATTACCTACAAAAACAACAAATTCGCCTGCTTTAATTTCAAAATTAATGTCATTCAAAACAAGGTCATCTGAATGACCGTATTTAAAGTTGAGATTACTTACCTTGATGGCTATATCTTTATTGATTTTTTCAAAATTGCTAACATTGTTATTCAAAATGATTCAACAATCTTTCTACAGCTAATGCTTTTTTTAAATTATACAAAAATATTGCTTAAATAGAAAAACCTGTAAAAAATAGTTTTTAACTAGTTTTAAGTATCTAGCAAATCAAAATTTTAAAAAGTATAAAATATAATGTTTATTGCTTAATTATGAACTAAAAATTCTGAGCATTTATTTCACTGCTCAGAATTTATTTTTGCTAGTTTAATAAATATCTTTCGTTTTAAATATATATAAAAATTTATGAACAAAAAGTAGATTTTTAGGCTCGTTCCTTAAGTTCAAGCGTTGCTTTTATTTTATCTAAATCCTTAATTAATCTTTTGGGAAGTTTTAAAAATTGTGTGTGTGATTCATTAGTCCTGTTTGCAACACCATTCAAATTTTTATTAGATTTATAACCATAATAAGCTTCACTCTCATCTGCTTTGTCTGGAGGCAATGTCATAGGAATATTGAAAAAGAAAACAGTAAACTTCAAATTGTTTTCAACTATACTAACATCATAAGACAATTCAATAGTATTAGAAAACAAGGAAACATTACCCGGCCAACGAAAACCAGAAAGCAAGACTAAAACATTATCTTCGAAATAATTATCTGAAAAATCTTTAATTATTTTACCTGAGATTTTCACAAGAAAATTTTTAGAAAATTTCTTTTCAAATGACTGACTATATTTTTCTAAAAGATTTTTGAGCTCTGATTTAGACTTTATAATAATTGTTGCAAATTTTGCAGGCCCTTCGAGAGTTTTTTTATCCCAAAGTGTGTTTTCTATATCTTCAAACCTTGAAAGATCTTGCGTGATGTATGAAAAATAATCTAAAAATCTTGATGAAGTTTGAGTTTCCGTTTTTGGTTTTTTCAGTTGTTTTTTAATTACATAATTATCTGAATTTAAACCAAACATTGTTCTATCCAATGAATAAATAGCAGAATATGGTTGAGCATATTCTTCACTTTTAAGAAAAAAATCTTTTTCACTAAAATACTCTAAAGTAATTTGATTGCCTTCAACTTTTATTTTATGTAAATTATTAATTGTGAAAGTTGAATTTGAGTCCATTTTTTTATCTTTTCCTAGTGGTCGAATTTGTCCACCATAATCAATTATAATTATGTTTTTTTTAAAAAAATCTGTGTCGTAATTTTTATTGAATGAATTGATTGCTTTTTCCAATTTATTTTCTATTTTATTTCTTACTGTCAAAGGTGAACTAAAAAATTTTTGTTTTTTATCAAAATTTTTTAAAATTAATTGTTTTCATTTTTCAACAAATTCTTTTAGTTGATCGTTTGTCTCTAGTAATACTGGTTCCAATTTATTAATATCTTCATCATATATTTCAGAAATTATTTCAGAATCAAAAACCCCTACATCAATTTTTTTCTACCATAGTCAATTGATTGAGGAATCATTATTGTATTAAAAAAGTTTGCTTCAAAAAAATCATTTTCATCCAAATTTGAACAACTAATGGCTAGTAATGCAGATAAAAGTAATGAACTTGCAGAAACAATGAATAATAACTTTTTACTAGTCAATGACATAAGTCATTACACCTTTTGTACTAGTTTCACCCCTTGTTGGTCCATATTGTCTAATAACTGCTCTATATTTTCCGGTTTCTTTAATTTTTATCCTTATAAACTCAACATTGCTTGTATAAGAAGCTGAATTACCTACAATTTCTCATTCCCCTTTTGATTCGTTTAGTTTCTCAACCTTAAGATCTATATCAGTTGGTATATACCAATTTTTCCCATACTTTTCTTTAAGATACTCAATTGACTTTCATTCACTTTCATATCTTCCGTTAGCATATCTGGAATGATTTTTATCGAAAATTTTTTGAGCATCCAGTGCTGGTTTATACACGCTTCATTTCTTATTTCATTCCTTCATTTTTTGAGCATGAAGTCCATCATATATGTTATACATGTGCTGAGTGTATGATGAATATGTTGAGGTACTAACCATGCTATCCCATCTTTTGTCTCATTTTGGTTTTTCACCAAGTGATTCTGGTAATATTGGTCTATATTCACGGTTTTCTGAATATCCTGCATCAAACAATCACGCAGTAGAAATGGATAGTGTTTGTCCTCCTTCTAAATTTGGCAAAGCAATTTCTTGCTTTCTATTACTTTCACTAACATTTATATTTTGAATATTATTAGCTGCTTTTTGCATTAGTTCATAATTCACTAACCCAGCACCCACTTGATTATTTAAACTATTAGGGTTATTTGGTCCATAACCTTCAATTTTTCGTGAACCAGCAGTTAAAATTGTTAAAATGGCTTCGGGTCTGCCTACAAGATTGTTGTTATTTCTAAGTAGCATAGTTATTAACCCGCTAACAAGGGCAGCAGAATAATGAGCACCCCCTGTTAAACCCGAACTTATAGTTCCGTTCTCACTTTTAAAAGATTCCAAATAATAGTCTTCGCCTGGGGCAACAATTAAAGGTTTAGTTATCATATTTTTGTCCAAAGTTCTATATTCTGAGAAATCACTAATTTTGTCACCTTTTAAATTAGAAGAACCTACAATAACACTATTATGTGAAAGTTTACCTAGTGTTATCACATAGTCACCTTTGTTACGTGAGGTTCCAGAATGAAAAACATTTATTATTCCATATTTTCTAGCTATAAAATCATAATAATAAGCATTCTCATCATATCCATAATTATTTTTCTCTGCACTATTTCTCGTGATATTTTGTTCTCAACTGTTATTTATAACTTTAACACCTGATGATATTAATCAATCAAACTTTGCTATTTGTTGAGACATGACAGCGTTTCTATCTACAATATTTTGTCATTCTGCATCATCTTTGTAGATATAAACGCTATATATATCGCTTACAAATGTATCTACACCATTTTTTACAGATAAAACATTATCTGCATTATTTCCTTGAATAATGTTATATTGATCTCTTGATCCTTCTCTGTAGTAATGAATATTTTGTTCATTAAATAAAGTATTGTTTTTTGATACACTACCACTTGCTTCATAAATACCAAATTTAATTTTTTTAATTTCAGTATTGATTAATTTTTCTTTTAATAATTTTTTAAATAAAGCATCCTTTTTTCGTTGCTCCAAGGCACCGACTACTTCAAATTGTTTCTCAAATGTAGAAACATCATAGTTATATTGAAAATCTAATTTTGAAGATTCTGCTTGAATCATTTTGGCTTGTTGTTTTATATCTGTATCTTCATATGAATTAATTGATATAGAATTTTCTTTGTTTGCAAGTAATAGTAAATTATTTTCTAAATTTTCTCTGTTTTTAAAAACAAAGTTAATGTAAGGGGTTGTCTTACTGATTGTATAAAAGGAAAGATCCAATAGTGATCCCTCTAACAAATTTACAAAATTTTGATTTTGTAAAATATATTGTTTAGTGATAGGAGAAATATCTTGGGTTTTCTCATATTCACTAAAATCAACATGATCTTTAATTCTAACAAGAACTTCGACTGACTTATTTAATTTTGAAAGTCTTAAATTCTCATCGTAACCATTTCTAGTAATTTTTAATAAATTTTCAAAATTATAGTTTTGTAAATGGTTATTGGCTTTTTCTGTTTGCACAGTTGAAACAGTTTGAATTGGTAATACAGATGTACTAACTATATTAGCAATACTTAAAATAGCTTTTGCCATTATTGATTCTTTCCAATTATTATTGAAATATTAATTTTTTATAGTTTTGTAGTGACAGTTGGCAACTACACCCATATCATATTCTTTTGTCAAAAAAAGCAAATTTAATTAAAAATAAATTATTTTTTTGAACACTAAAAAATTGATGAGCAACTGACTAATTCAATTTCAAAATATTAATAGATCTTATTTTTAAAAAAACAAACTTGCTGATTTATCAACTAGTTCAACAACATTTTTATAATCAGATTACTCAGTGTAATTTTTATATTGTTTAAGCAAAATATTTGCTTTTAATGAGTCAATGTTTTTAACCTTATTTCTATCAATTGCAAAAAATACTCAAGCATTTGATCCATCATTATTTTTATTTAAATCAATTGCATTATAAAATTTCTCTTCTCTGACAAATTCAGGTTTATTTGAAAAACCAAATACATTTTGGTTTTTGTTAGCTTCATCTTTTTCAGGCTCATAAAAGGTAATCTCTAAAATATTACCCTTTAAATTAGCGTGATAGTCTTTTGCATAATCACTATCACTTTTAATTCTTTTTCTAACTCACTCTGATAAGGAAACAACTAGTAAAACATTATTCTTAAAAAAGAAACGATCGAATAGTTGTTTCATATTATTAACTACAGTATTAGATAACCCCCTTTTTTGATTTAATGATTTTTCTTTAGCTTCATAATGATCATGATAAGTACTGATTAAAAGATCAAAATCTTTTTTAGTAGTAACTATTTTTGATGCATCATAAGGTAATTCAGTTATTCTTTTAACTTCGTTATAATGTTTGAATTCTCTTTTAATCTTATTTCAATCATTATATTCATTTTTTAAATATGAACTAGCTAAACCTAAATTAAGATAAGCAAAAGCATTAACTTCTCTATCTTCTAGTTTTATTTCTTCAACATTTGTATCTCATTTTTTAGTTACATGATAAGTTAGATTTGGTTTTAGATCAAAATCTTTATTTTTCATTTCTATTAGAATTGGAAAATAACGATCGCTTTCGTATTTAATTGCAGGCTCTTTATAAACTAAATCAATTTGCTGATCTTTAACAACTATTTTGTCAACTGAAAATGCCTTTTTATTTTCAATTAAAAGTGTGTCACCATGATTAGTGGTTTCTGTTCCTATAAGTCCACCATAATCTATTAAAAGCGTGTTTTCTGAAAATCACTCTTTTGTATAATGAGCAAAAATAGCCTGAAGTCCTTCTTCAAAACCTTGAGTAACAAATAAGGCTTTAGGGTTTTTATAGTTAGTTATGTTCTTAGTAAAATTAACTCTTCATCAACCTAAAACACTGTAAAGCTTAGCAACAGAATTAATAACATCAGATTTAGTTTTTAAATAATCTTTACTACTTCATTCGTTTTTAGTTGAGATGTATTTAGGTAATAAATTATTAAATGCAGCATATTGGATTCTTTTGCCATCAACTATAAATGTATTTTTAATTAATAGATCACCATCAGTTGTTGACTTACATGATACATGTGAAATAGGTAATACTAAAAGTGTTGTACTAGCCATTGCTAGTAGCAATAATTTCTTTTTAGTTATTTTCATAATTGAATACTATGCTTTTATCCTTTCTCTTCTTTAGTTGAATTTTTAAAATAAAAATTCACTTTCTCACTTTTAATATTTACTACATTACGGTTAATTGTAATCTTATAATTACTTGTTTTAAAGTTGTAAATAGTAAAAGTTTAATAGTTTTGCGACTTAGTTTAATGTCGCAACCATATTATAGTATTTTGGAAAAAAATACTTATTTTTTAAAATTAGTATTAAATAATTAAAAAATAACATTTTAATAAAATAAATTAAAGAAAACCATCTTTTTTGTGTTTCTCTTATTTAGATTAAAATTGAACAACCATTAAAAACTCTTATATCTACTTTTAATAGAAATAAGAGTTTTATTTTGGGGCTTAGTTTGTTTACACAAATATATTCATTAACTACTATTTTCGATACTCATATATCTGAATTCTTGCCTTTTCGGTATCGGATAATTTACTTTTACTAATTGGTATAAAAAGTGTTGCATCTTCACTAGGAAAAGATAATTTTATAGGAATATTCTCGAACTTATTTAAACTGGAACTAAATACTAATTCTGGCTTTTTACTTGTTGCAATATCTGTTCTAACAAAGTTAGTAAATAAAATTATAGCAACTTCATTATTTTTAACCAATACATTATAATCATCTATGTAGGGTGAATTCTCTTCATGAATTAAAGATGTTCATAAAGAAACTGATGCAATTGCTAAGAAATTGTCCTTGAAAAATTTATCATCATAGTAAGAGATAACTTTATCGAATTCTCCAATGTTTTTTTGTTGATCTGGATTCATTTTTAAAAATGGAGATTTTGATTTTAATATTAAATTATCAAACTCAAGTTTTGATTTTAACAATTTACTTTTACCATAAAAACTAACATTGTCGTCTGTAATTTCCTTTTGTCAATCTTCATTATAGTAATGAAGATCTGTATTTAAATATGAATTAGCGTTAAACTCTCTTTTCCGTTTTAACACTTTAGTGTCTGTGTTTCATAACTTAAAAACACTATAATTTTCTTTGCTAGACAAACCGAATGTTTTATTTTCTAACTCATAGATGATAGGTGATTCATATCTAGAATTGTCCTGTTCCTCATCTTTCTTATAAATAATTTCAATATCTTTTAGGTTGTCTGTGTGCTTTACTAAAGAAATATCCATTAGATTCTCTATTTCTGTTTTTTCCATGAAAAAATCGTTGCTGTCGCTTTTTAACTTAGCTTTCTTGTGTCCACCATAATCAATTACTAGCGAATTTTTTTCAAATCATTTTGAAGTATAAACTTCTTCTAATTTTTTTATATGATATTTAAGACCGTCCATATTCACGGAATTGTCACTACGAAAGTGCTGCTTAGAAGTTAAATAGTCTGAATAATTTTTTTGTCAAGAGTTAGTTATTGATTTAAGTTTATCTACATTATTTACTAATTCAGTTTCTGTTGCTAGTTTTTTATCATTCTTATAATCAGCCTTAAGAAAATCATTATCATTTTTATTAAAATAACTAAAAAAGGAACTATTTAGTGCTGTATATTTAACAATTTTTTTGTTGGGTAAAATAACCTCATCCTTGCCAATATAAGGCGAAAAATCATACTTGCTCAAAATTGAACACGAAACAAAAATAGTAGAAAATGATGCTACAGATGTTAGAGTTATAACTATGAAAAATCTTTTTTTGTTTACACTAGTTGATCACATAAGTTAAAGCACCTTTGATACGTTCTTTAACTATTCCACTATTTGAGTTTACGTATTTTTCAACTATAATTCTATATTTACCATTTTTTGTGGCTTTAAATCTAATAAACTCAACATTGCTTTTCGAAGATCTAGATGATGCAACCTCTCTTCACAATCCATCATCTGAATCGTATCTTTCTAGCCTAAGATCTAAATCTAATGGTGTATATCAAGAACTACCATGTTCTTTTTTTAAAGTTTCAATTGATTTTCAATTTTCAATATCATCTTTTTTTCCGAAAGTATTAAGTGATGATTTATGTTCTCTAAGTTTGTCATCATATGTTTTTTTGGCTTGCTCTCATCTTTTTACATCTTCATCAAAAAGTGATTGTTTACCTGCTAGTACTAAATAACCAACAATTGGTATTCACTCTAAATAATGTCAATCTTTAATTCAATCAGGTTTTTTATCATAATCTTTTGGCTTGTCAGGTACCCCTTCATTATAATCAATATAACCAGCGTTATATAATCACGCAGTAGAAATATTTATATTATCATCTTTTGAAAGATAAAATTCGCTAGAGATATGCTGTCTGAAGTATTCGGTGTCTATAAAGCTAACATTATCAGCAGCTTTTTGCATTCTTTTATAGTTAACTAAACCAGCTCCAACCTCACTATTTAGACCATTATCTTTATCTTTGGAGTAACCTTTAATTTCTTCAGATCCTGCTGTAAGAATTGCTAAAATTGCTGCTGGTTTTTTTGCTAGTTTGTGGTTATGTCTTAAAAGAGTTGTAATCAACCCTGTAACTACGGGTGCAGCATAACTTGTACCTGAACCAGTAGATATTGCCAAATCTGTTTGAGTTCCTGGTTCTGTTGAAGCAAACATAAAGTGTTCTCCAGGTGCAACTACTAGTGGCTTAGTCAAAATGTTATCATCTGCAACCTTATACCCTGAAAAGTTGCTTCTTTTACTTCCATCTTGTGTTGTTGAACCAACCATAACAGAATTGTGAGAAAGAGCAAGCGAACTTATAGCCATATTTTCAGGATCTCTTTCATAATCTCCTGTTGAAAAAACACTTATGATTCCGTATTTTCTAGCAATAAAATCTAGATAATAAGATCTTTCACTGTATCCATAAAAATATGGATATTTTTTTGCTTTACTTAGTGAGACATCGTACGATCAACTATTTGTTATTACACCCACACCATTTTCAATCATCCAATCCATTTTTTCGATTCAAAGATTTAATGATTTATTTTCATCTTGTTCTTTTAAGTTTTCATAAGCGCTGTAGATATCAATATGATAATCATTAATACCATTAACACCTGTGATAATCGATGTTGTGTCGTCGGCATGTCTTTTAGAACTTGCTGCTTGTGAATTATCGCCAGAATCTGATTCATAATTATATACGATTTTAGGTATTCAACCATTTAGATTAGGATTACCTTTATGAAGATTGGTTCAAGCATCGTAAACGCCTAAGGTTGTGTTGTACCACATCTTATTGTTTTCATGATTATTATCTTCATCCATTTGCTCTGCAACTCCCACTCTTTCAAATATTTTTCTATTAAGACTAGATGTTTTTATTGATGTTGCATTTGTTTTAAATGAATTTTTTACAGGTTTTGCATCAAAATTAGAGGGAACTTCAAAAGATGTAACCTTTGCAACATTTTCACTGACTGCAAGTTTTATTAAGTTTAATTCAATGTTTTTTCTGTTTTTAAAATTTATTGCTATTAGTGGCGATGTTGAACTAGGTGTTACACTTGAAACATCAGTCAATAAACCTAAAACAGATTTAACGAAATGATCGTTTTCATTAGTATAATAATCTGTGATTTTGTGAATATCAAGGTTTTCAGTACTGTTTTCATCAAGATTTTTTTCCTTTAGTCTTACTAAAACTTCTAAAGGTTTGTCAATATTTTTTTCAGTATCCTCCTTGCTGTAACCAACTCTGTTAATTTTAAACAAAGTATCTAATACAAAGTTTTCGTTAACCAGTTTTTGATTAGCAGGTGCTAATGGTTGTAAGGGTACACTAACGATATTAGCATTATTCATTAGTGTAAATAATAATTTGTTCATATTTGTCCTTCTTTTTTTAATTATCGGGCTATATATGCCATATATACTTTAAAAAGTTAATAAATGGTAAAAGAAGATAATTATTAGTTTTGGTTTTTCTTTTTTCATATAGTCGTAATACGTAATAATGATACGCTTTTGTCTTTTTTTGCCAAAATATTTAAAAAATATTTTTTATTTTTAAAACTTTAAAATAAGTGATAACAGAAAAAAAATACCAAGCAAAAGCACTCGGTATTATTTTTTGAGACTGTTTTTGATTTAGTTTATATATTATAATCTACAGTTAAAGATACATTGATTCTAGAAGTATTAATGTTAGTAAATTTGTTTCAATTTATTGCCATAAATAATGTTGCCCCTCTATTTGGTCATATCAATGTTATAGGAATATTCTTGTGCTTTTCTAATCTTGAAGTAAATTTAACTTTTGACCTTTAATTTACATATTTACCAGTACTAACATAGCTGTATCAAAATAATTTTATGTCAACATTGTTTTTCAAAATATCAGCATTATAATCACTTACAAAGCGATACTCAGATTCTCATTTATAATGGTCAAGTCAATTTTCAACAGCTAAAAGGCTTAAGACATTATCTTTAAAAATTCACCATCAAAATATGTTAGAGCTTTGCCAAATTCTTCTATTGCTGAATTGTCTTCAGAATTAGATTTTAAATATGATTCCTTAGTTATCTTAATTAGGTTTTCTAATTCTTCTTTTGATTTGATGAATCCAGTAGCAACTGAGTTGCTTGCTATCCGTATTTCTTCATCGTCAAGGGTGCTTGATTTAGAATTAACCAAACTGTCATCAGGTAGGTTTCATCTTGTTCAACCATTACTATTGTATTTTGAAACATCTATATTTAAGAATGATCTTGCATTAATAACTCTTTCAGTTTTCAACACCTTTGAATCATCAAGTGAGTATTTTTTTACTGATTAATTGCCTAAACTTGTGAGGTTAAAATCTTTATTTTTCAATTCATAAATTACAGGGCTAATTGTACTAATATATTTCTTATCAGCATAAGTTATTTTAATTTCTTTTTTCATTATTAGCAACATTATCAGCATACTGAACAACCTCAATCTTGGCTAAATTTTTAATTTTTGTCTTTTCATTGAAAAAAGAGTAGTCACTTTTTTCTAAATTTGCATACCTAGTACCACCATAATCAATTACTAATGTATTATCTTTAAATCACTCTTTTGTATAAACAGTTTTTAGGTCTCTAGCCTCTTGCAATAATGTCCTTTCAGCAACTTCAAGATTACGTGAGACATTTTCAAGTGATCTTTCATATCTAGCATAATTATTAACTCAAGATTGTAATACAGTGTTTAATTCATCATCACTAGAAATTGCTTCGCTTCATTTATGATTCTTATTTCACTCCTTTAAGTACCTAAAAAATTTTTCATTGAGCGAAGTATATTTGATAACTTTTCTATTATAGGTTAAAACTTGATCCTTGCCGATATATGGAGAAGAATCATAACTACCTAATTCACAAGCCACATATATAAGTGGTAAAGTTGTTATTGATAAAATACCTGCTGTTAATAATATTGTTTTTTTATTTAATTTCATACTTCTACATTTCAATCATCGAATATATAATTATAAAATTAGTTTTTATAATTATATAACTATTAATAATTTAACTGTGTTAATCTTATTTACTAGACTAATAATTTATGAAAACTAAGCCAAGAAAAAATTTCCGAATCTGCAATTTTTTTGTATAATTTTATAGCCTAAATTTTGTATTAACTAATTTAGGCGTAGGTTCATGAATGAATAATAGCCTAAATTTTGTATTAACTAATTTAGGCTGTAGGAATTATTAGTAAAATCTTTTTATTACTCATAATTCCCCCTTTCTGCCTGTCATGGCGCCATTATTTAAACTCTTTCTAGTTTATCTGGAGAGGGTTTTTTATTACTTTTAGTTTAGCTAAATTTAGTTTCACTAGTAAAACCTACAAATTTCATTTAAAAAAAATAATTACGTGTTGAACGTAATTATTGTAGTTAATAAAGTTGTTTTAACTAGTTACTGTTGCGTTACCGATATTTTGAAAACCTTTTAGAATAATTAAAACATCCTTTTGTTTTGTTGTATCAGTATTATCAGTTTTTTGGATTTTAAATTTCAGTTCTAAATCAAAGTTATTATCAGCAACTTTGGTTAGTTTACTACTTAAAGAAGCAGTCACTAAACTATAACCATCCAATAAACCAGGTAAACCATTAAAACCACTAGCATTTTGTAAAGCTAATGTTAGATCATCCATTGTAGAAGTAGCTTTATCAGTTGCTACTACTTTTCATAAGTTATTAAATAACTCAGCGTTTGATTTACCTTGACTATCTAATGTCACCGATTGAAGAAGTGAAACTTTAGTATCTAAAGTTGTCTTAAAGCCACTTATAGTATAGTTGAAATGATGTGAATAACTAGGTGTAGAAACTCCTAAAATTATTTCTAAGGTTCCCTCAACATCATTAGCTGTTGCTCTTACTATTTCTCAATTAAAGGTTGAATCCATTTCTAAACCATCAGTGCTAAACTTGAAGTTTTTCTTCATTATAGCGAAGATATCTTTTAATTCTTCTTCTTTACCAGGCAGTGGTTTTAGCTGAATAGTTTGAATTGCTCGTGTTGGTATTAACTTTAATAGTTCAACATCTTTTAAAGCAAGTTTTTCATCTTTAAATTTAGCAACTACTGCATCAAATTTTGCCTTAGTATCTGCATCATCAGTAGGTGCTGTAAAATTAACTGTTGAACTATTATTAAAAGTAAAAGATATATCTTTTGTATCACTAACTATTGCTTCTTTTAGTTTAAAATTAACAATTAATTTGTTTTCCTTAACTTCAGCATTCAAAGTAGTGGCACTTTTATCATCTAAAGCAAAACTGAATTCTTTGAACCTATCAACGATATTTTTCTCAGATGAAACTTTTTCTAGTCAAGTTAAGAAATCTTGTAAAGTGGTTTTATACTTTTCAGTAATTACTAGTTTAGTGATTTCTTTTGCTAGTTCTTCAGTTAGTAACTTATCATCCATTTTAATGGTTTTTAAGAATTCTGATTGCTCTTCAATATTTCTTTTTAATCCTTTGATTATTACATGAACTTCTTTAGAAATTAAAAGAGTAGGTTCAACTGATTCATCTGCAAATACCGCTTCAAGAAAAACATTGATTATTCCGTTTTTATCATCAGCATCATAATGTTTTAAATTTAATTTTAGTGTGTTATCAAATTTAAGTGCTTTGCTTAATCTTATTTGACTTTTGAAATCTTCAAATGTTTTAAATGGTTGATCTTTAATAAATTTACTTGGCAAAATATTTTTTGCTTTTGGATCTCTCAAAGTTCCCCACAAACCTTGTTGGTGAAGTACTTTTGAATAAAAACTTTTCTTCAATGCAGGGTCAACAGTCTTACGCTTGGTAGCCATTGGACTACATGCAATCGCAGTAGTAATTGCAACAAAACTGGCTGCACCAAAAGTACTAAAGATTAAAAATCTTTTATTTAATTTTTTCATATTAATATCCTTTCAGACATTTTAGAAATTATCTTTCTAAAATGTTGTTATATCTCCTTGTGCATAGAATATAACTTTTCCAAAAAATGCCCAAAATTAAAAGTTATTTTGAAAAAATTTCAAACCATTTTTAACAAAAAGCATAATTTTCTTAATATTTTTTACTGAAATGTGATGTTTTTTCAAGTTTTGCTTTAGTTATGTTTAGGTGAAATCTATTTATTTAATTACTTCACAAGTCTTTAATGTCTGAAAAATGGCAATAAAAAATCACATCAACTGATGTGATTAATATATTATACTCTTCAACGTACAAAGCGTTCTTTCGATAAGTGATTCAAAATTCAACCTTTGTAAAATCTGGTCCGTTGAATGTAGAATACAAATAAGTGTTGTCCTATTGTTCAGATTGCTCCGATGATTCAATAAACTTGAACCCCTGCTTGCAGGATAACCGTGAAAATCAAGAACATAATCAAGACAATGTTTTGTGTCCTATTGGACTTTTTCAATTGCTGTTGTTCAAAAGCATTGGTTCTTTCCTTCAATCGTTTCCGCGCGAGCAGTCTTGGTAAAATTTGGGAGACGACTTGGAAAATAACGGCTAATAGAATAACGGCAATATATTGATATTGTTGCTGATTTAAGACAGCTTGATATGAAGTTGTCGCAAAGTTAATTCCTAGAATTTCATTAGCTTTAATTTGAGGAACAGATTGGATTGTTCTCCAAACAGCTAGGAAAATAGGTGTTGTGTAGAGAATTGAGATAAAGGTATCGGACTGATTAATTCCGGCTCTCTTATAAAGCTGTGAAACTTCTTGTCGTTTACGTTGTTGCATTACTTTATTGCTTTTATCGTATTGAGAATATTTAGCCTCAATTTTTGCTTTCTTAGCATTCAAGTCCATCATTCTTTGTGTACCAAAGATACCTCTATACGTTAAGAAGAATACAACTAAACGAGAAAGTAAAACAACTAAGATAATTGCTAGAACAACTCCCCAACCACTTTGTCCGATAGCACTAGTAATTGCAGCAGTTACTTGAGCAAAAGGATAGATTATTAGAGCGTAAAACGGTCCATATAATCATGCTTGTTCAAAAGTAACAATTGCTTCTGAAGTGCTTTCACCATAACCAAAGTTTCTATAAGATTGATTTGGTGATGTTAGATTAGTAGTAATTGTTGAGATACTTTGATTACCTAATGTAGAAGTATTTGCACTTGTAGCAATGTAACCTGCATCAATAACAACTTGATTAATACTTAATAAAGTATTGTAAGCAGCAGCCTGTGTAGGTGTTAAACCTACTCCTGAAAAAATAGTTGTATTATTAAGATCAGTTATATAGTTAGTTGGATTTGCAATAAATTCTAAGAATTGTTCTAGAGTCTGTGCATTTCCACTGACATCAACTATCTGACTAAAGACAGGTTTTGCTAAAGTTCATCTTCATAAAGTTTCTACAACATCACGATTATATTTAACTACAGCAGGAGTCTGGGAGTTTTGATCTAAAGTAACTCTTAATAAGTAAGGTCTTTCTAAAACATAAACAGGATTACCGTTTGCATCATTTGTAGGTGTTAAGGCATTTGCTCTTACAAGAGCATCTGGTGATTGTGAAATTGCATAGATGTTACTGTAACTATCATAGAGATTTGTTCATGAAGTGAATTCGTTATTAAAGAATAAGTAACGTTTAGTTCCATCTGCAGCTTCTCTATAGAAAACTGATGCTGTATTTTGGCTTTGGTTATCAGTCTTTACAGTTTGGAAGTTATTATTTGCATCCATTCAAATACTTGTATTAACTGAATTAAAGTTAGTTGTGTTTGTATTTGTTAAGCTAATTGCACTAGTAATATTTCCTAGACTTGCATAGTTTGCACCGTGATTTTTAGCTTGCGCTTCTAAATCAGAAATAACTGATTTATTAACAACTACATAGTTAACATGCGAATTAACAACAGCGTTAGCAATTGAATTTTCTGTATTAACAAGTGTTTGACCTGAAGAATTAGTTACTGTAGGTGAAACTTCAGAATCTGCTGTTGCATATAAAGTTGTATAAGGTGAAACGTTCTGGGTTGAATTATAGAATTCAAGCCCTTGTCCTGTTTGAGTAGTATTACGAATGACAAAAGACTGCACACAACCTGTTAGGGTCAGTCCAGCCAAAATTACATATAAAAGAATTTTGAAAACAAACAAAATTCTACGAATAATTGTTTTACGTTCTAATTTAGGATCATTATCTTTTTTTCCTTGGAAAAAATCATAATGTTTAGAACGATTATTTTTGTTCACTCAAAATCCTTTCTAGCATTGCTATTAACTCATGCTTTTTCTTTTCGTAAGATAGATTAAAGAAGTTTTTTCTAGTAATAATCACTAAAGTAAAATTTAAAGCCTGATAATTAAAGCCATCAAGAATTGATTTGATTACTCTTTTATTGTAATTACGATTTACTGCATTGGCGAATTTCTTGGGTACACTAATACCCACTTTAAACTCAGTTGCTTTTTTATAGTAAATAACTAGATTCTTATTATTAATCTGTGTTTTATTATCAATAATTTTTTGAAACTCTCAATTCTTTTTCAGGATGAAAGTTCTCTTCATTATTATTTATCTGAAACAGTTAGTTGTTTTCTTCCTTTGAAGCGACGTGCTTTTAGCACTTTACGCCCATTTTTTGTAGCCATACGAGCACGAAAACCGTGGGTTTTGGCGTGCTTGCGTTTTTTAGGTTGATATGTTCTTTTACTCATTTTGTTCTCCGTATTTGATTAAATAGTGGTTTGCCACATAATTTAAAATAATGCAAAATTGCATTTAAATATAGTTTTTATATTTTACAAATTTTTTTGAATTTTTTATTAAAAGTTTTAACAAAATTTGCCCTTCTTATTTATTATTTAAATATGTCTAAATACGCCTTTGTTTTCGATCTTGATGGGACATTATTAAGAAACGACAACACAATTCACCCACTCACCTTAAAAATTCTACAAAAACGTCACCAAAAAGGTGACATTCTAGCAATCGCTACAGGCAGGGGAATTAAAAAATGTCTAGATGTCATGCAAGAACTACCATTCTTAAACTATTTCTTTACAAGTAATTCTACAGTCATGAAGAATCTAGAAACTAATCAGATAATTGTCAACGGTAATCTAGAGCTAGATGCTTATGAATTTTTAAAAAACCTTGCTATCTCAGAAAACTTAATTATGCAGATGGATACTTTAGAAGATTCTTACATTCTTTATGATCCTAATAAGCACGCTCACTTAGTTGATCCTAATCGCTTAATGGATTTACAATCAGCAGTCTTAAGTACTTGAGAAAATGCTGATCAGGGCATCTATCAAAGAAAAGAAACAATTTTACAAATTGCTCTTCGTACTAACGAGTCAATTTCTGAAAAATACTTAAAAGCAGCTAAAGAAAATCTAGGTAGAAAATATGAAGTTGTTTTAACTAACAAGATTTTTGTAGATATTAACCCTAAAAATATCTCAAAAGCGATTGCTGTTGAATACATCAAAGAACACCACCCTGATGCAGAAATTTTTGCTTTTGGTGATAGCAGTAATGATTATAAAATGCTAGAAGCTGCAGATTTTGCAATTACTTTAGAAAATGCAACTGATGATTTAAAAGAAATAGCAAACGTTATTATCGGTGATAATAACACCGATTCAATCGCTACTTTTCTTCAGGGTTTAGATAAAGAGCAAGATGAATAAAAGAGTTCTTAAAAACATTTTGCTAGCTAATCATGATAGTGAAAAAATAGTAGATATCACTATTGTAGAGAACAAGATAGTAGAGATTACTAATTCAAAAACCAATGATTTTGAATTAGTAATGATGCCTCCTTTTATCGATGCACATACCCATGGTGGGTATGGTTTTTCTTTTGAAAATTTCTATGATCTAAATAACTATGAGCAATTAAAGAAAGACTATTTAGAGTATAGAAATAAGGTTTATCAAGAAGGGGTTGCTAGAATAGTTTTTTCAAGTGTAGTTGCTGATTTAAAGAGTTTAGAAAATTCTTTTATTAACTTTATGAAGCTAAGAAAAGATATTTCTGATCAATTTAATTTAGCATGACATTTTGAAGGTCCTTTTATCTCAAAAATTAAAAAAGGTGCTCATGATGAAAGTTTAATAATTCCTGCAGATTTTGATTTTCTCAACAAAATTAAAGAATTAAAACAGAATTTAAAGCTGGTTTTTACAATTGCTGCAGAAGATTCTAAAAACATGTCAGCAATTGTTAAATATAATAAAGACTTTATTTTTTCTTTAGGACACAGCACTATTAATGAAGAAACTGCTAAATTAGCAATTAAAAACGGAGCAAAAAAAGTTACTCATTTTTTCAACGCAATGAATGGTTATCACCATTCAACCAATAAGAGTCTTGTTAATTTAATTTTAGAAAATGAACATAATTCGCTAGGTAAAACTAATTTAGAAATAATTACAGATGGTATTCATATAGATGATTCAGTACTTCGTTTTATCTATAAAAATGTCAGCATAAATAACTTATCAATTGTTTCTGATTCACTTGTTGCTAAAGGTTTAGAAAACGGTAACTACGAACTAGGAACTTTAAAAGTTAAAAAAATAGATGGTGTTTTTTACCTAGGTGATTTATCTTCTTTAGCAGGTAGTGCTAATAAATATAATGACTTGCTTAGACATTTTAAAAAAGCAACAAATTGCTCATGAAGTGAACTAGTTAAACTGAGTTCTTATAATCAAAAAGATGTTTTTGACATTGATTTAAAAGATGTTCAAGTTACTGAAAATCAACTAAACAATTTTGTATTAGTTGATAAAGATCTCAATGTTAGTGAACTGTGAAGTAATGGTGAATTACTATATAAAAAGTAAATTATTTTTTAAACCTATTTTTAATTAAATAATAAGAATTTTAAAAGTAATTTACTTTATAAGAGATGTCAAAATTTATTTACTATTCGTATCTTTGAGTTCACCTAGAGAAATTTTTTTCCAGATTTTTTACTGTTACACTAAAAAAACCAAGATATTTTTTCTGGCTCTGGATCTTGTAAAAATTTTTTAATATTTGGTAATTAAGTTGATTAATCTCGAAAAAAATTCTGATTTATTCATATTTGGTTTATGAATAAAATTATCTGATAACTGATTTTTGCAAATTGAATACCTAAAAGCAATGACTACAAATATATTGTAATAAACTTTCAATTAGAGAGTTTATTTTTTTAAAACCTTCATTTTAAGGAGTCTTTTAGTGCTTTTTAAAGGCCAAATTCTTCATAAATTATTATAGGTTAAAGAAAAGAATGTCTTTAGAATTTCTAGAGACTTTTTTATCTTCGAAAAT
>NZ_NQNY01000020.1 GCF_002276225.1 Mycoplasmopsis agassizii
TTGCAATTTTGCAGTAAACATTAAAAATTTTTTCATGTGAAGTTCCTTTGTACTCCACTTTTGCTTTACTCCTTAATAAACATTTTAACATTTTCACAGTTGTATAATAACGATTAAAAAATGTAGCACAAAAAAAACCACACAAGTTGAAATCACTTTCAATTTGTGTGGAGTTAAATAAATATTTTTGAACTTAACTTTTTGATTAATCTAATTAACTATTTAACTAATTTAGAAATTTCTTCAAATGCTTTATCACCGGTAATTTTTGAACCACCTTCTTTTGTGGTTTCTAACATTAATCCTGCGATTTTATTAGCAATTTCTGAAGCTGTTTTATCTACTGCAAAATTTAATAAATGAACATCTGAAGATTCGATAAATTTCATTAATGATAATAATGAAATGTAAGCAGTTTTTGTATAGCTACGTCTTGTAATTAACTTATTAAGTTTAGTTTTTTCAGCATCAGTTTTATCTGTTTTATCATTTAAAGTTTTAATTTCAGTGTTTAAAGTATCTAAAGATGTTTTTAATTCAGTTACTTTAGCTTGAGTTAGATTTTCACTTGTAGGGATAATGTAACCTGATTCACGAATGATAAAGTCATTAACTGAGATGTCTTCTTTACCAGAACCATCTAGTTTATCGACTTTAACTTTACCTTTGTAAAGCCAATTTAAAAATTTAATAGTTGCTTTATCTTCGACATCATTTTTAGTAATAGCAATTAAACTTGAGCCACCTTCTAGATAGGTTTTAGCATTAAGTTGATTGGTTGAAAGCATTACTTGAGGATGGTGTTCAATATCTTCATAATGAGCTCAATTAGCTTTATCATCACTATTTTTTCCATCAAAAAATGCTATTGAAGTTGGACTTAAAATTGACTGTTCAATTCCTACAGCTGCAACATAAGTAAAGGCTGCATTATATTTTCTCATTTCTCAAGAAGCTCATTGGTTGTTGTTACTCATGTATTGAACTGAGAAAAATGACTTTTTATCACTATCAATAGTTTTTAATTCAGTTTGTAAATTATTTGCCATGTACTCATCTCAAACTGTTTTGAACTGAGTAGCAATATTTGTGTCGGTTTTGAAACTAAAATCAATAACTGAAGCACCTTTTTTCTTATCAGATTCTGCTGTTGCTTTTAGATCTCAAAGAAACTTACCATTTAAACGATTATTGATATCTTTAAATAAAGTATCTTGTTGATAATCAAGTGCAAAAATTCTTGCATCAGTCATATCTTTAGTGATTTTATCATCTTGAAACTTCACGTTTTCAAAAACTTTTTTAGCAAAATCTTGAGCAGATTTGATGCTTTTGAAAGTGTCAGCATTGACTGTATAATCTTTAAAAGCATCACTTGATTTAGCTTCAATAATGCTAAATAAAGAATTTGCAGGAATACCATCATGACCAGTAGTTGATGCTTTTTGAGCACTCTTATAAAGGTCAGTTGTTTCATCAACTGCACCACCTGCACCCTTAATAATTGTGAAAAGTTTCCACATAATATCAAGGTTAAATGCTAGTGAATCAACATCAGTAACATCGAATGGAATGTTATAAATTTTGTTAGCATCAATACTTTGACCTGGTAATTTATTGTGCCCATTCAAAATTTTAGTTGGGAAAATTCCTGGTTTAATTTCTGATTTAGATAAATCTAATAATTTTCCATATTGATTAATTAAGAAGGCAGTACCCTTATTTCCTAATAAAAGATTTGCAACATTACTATTAGTTTCAAATGCAGAGATAGTGTTAGCACCTAATTGTGATTCACTTGTTGCTTTTGATACTTTTGAATTCTGAAGCTCCACTTCTAAAAAGTCGGTTGTACCTTTTTGTTGTTCATTATAAAGAGGAACCAATTTATTCAAGGCAATGGTTAATGGATAAACTTCTGATTGAGCCGTTGCAAACACGATCTTATTAGCTGGCTTTGTAGGTTCTGGAGCAGGTGTTGTTGAACAAGCAATCACAGTTAAAGTAGTAGCTGCTGCTAGAGATGCACCTAAAGCAATCCCTAATTTTTTAATTTTTTTCATATATTTTCCTTTTCTGTTTTCTTTTTCTCTACTTTAACCCCTAAAGAGCGAAAAAAAACTAAAATGTAATTATTTTAAATATTATATGTAAAAATTTAATTTAATTTGAAATCTTTTCAAATTTAATACGATTTTTAACCATAGCTAATTTTTTAGGTGGTTTTAAAAAGTCATAATTAGAGATTAAAAAGCACTGGTTAGTTATATAATTTTATTTAATGTTTAAATTAGTTTCCAAATATCAACCTTCAGGTGATCAACCACAAGCCATTAAAGAATTAGTTGAAGGGCTTAATCAAGGTAAAAAAGATCAGGTTTTACTAGGTGTAACTGGTTCAGGAAAAACCTTTACAATTGCTAGTGTTATCGAACAAGTGCAACGACCTGTCATCGTTTTATCTCATAATAAAACGCTAGCTAGTCAATTATTTGTTGAGTTAAAAGAGTTTTTTCCAGATAACAGAGTCGAGTATTTTATTTCCTATTTTGACTACTATCGACCTGAAGCGTATCTGCCTTCAACAGATACTTATATTGATAAAACTTCTGCTAGAAACGAAGAAATTGAAGCGATGCGTATGAGCACTTTAAATAGTTTATTAACAGAGCGTAACACAATAGTTGTAGCTTCTGTTGCTTCAATTTATGGTACTCAAAATCCTGAAGAATATGAATTAGGATTTATGAAAATTGAAGTTGGTAAAACTATTAAAAGAAGAGAATTTTTTCTTGAGTTAGTTAAAAGACAATATGAAAGAAATCACGTTTCACTAAGTCCTGGAGAGTTTAATGTTAAAGGAGATGTGATTGAAATTTATCCTTCATGAACAACTGAAAATATTATTAGAATTGATCTTTTTGGTGATGAAATTGAAAAGATTTCTTTAATTGATCCTTTAAATAAAACAGTCGTTAAAACTTATAAAAACTATACCCTTTATCCTGCCAGTGCTTATGTAACTAACCATACAACGATGCAAAATGCAATCAAATTAATCAGAGAAGAATTTGAAAGTCGTAAAGAAGAATTTGCACAGCAAAATAAATTATTAGAACTGCAAAGATTAGAGCAACGCATTAAAACTGATATTGATAATTTAGTAGAATTTAGCATGACTCCTGGAATTGAAAATTATTCACGCCATTTAGATGGTCGTGCTGAAGGTGAAAAACCTTTTACCTTATTAGATTATTTTCCAGAAGATACTTTAATGATTATTGATGAATCACACATGATGATTCCTCAAATTCACGCCATGTATAAAGGTGATCGTTCTCGTAAAATGTCATTAGTAGATTATGGTTTTAGACTGCCTAGTGCACTTGATAATCGCCCCTTAAAATTTGAAGAATTTGAAAAATACGAATTTCAAAAAATTTATGTTTCAGCCACACCTGAAAAGTATGAACTATCAAGAGCAAATGATTATGCAACTAGATTAGTAATTAGACCAACAGGTCTATTAGATCCTGTGATTGAAGTGCGTAAAAGCGAAAATCAAATTGAAGATATTTATGATGAATTGCAAAAGCAAATTGCTAAGAATGAACGTAGTTTGATTTTGACAACTACCAAACGTTATAGTGAAGAATTAACTAGATATTTTCAATCTAAAAAACAAAAAGTGGCTTACATTCATAGCGAGCACACTACTTTTGAACGAGATGAAATCTTACGTAAATTACGTAAAGGAATTTACGATTTTGTAATCGGAATTAACTTACTTAGAGAAGGTATTGACTTACCAGAAGTTTCTTTAATCATCATTTTAGATGCTGATAAAGAAAGTTTTATGCGAAATACTAGAAGTTTGATTCAGATAGTAGGTCGGGCAGCCCGCAATCAAAATGGGCGAGTGATCATGTATGCTGATTCAATTAGCAAAAGCATGAAAGCAACAATTGATGATAACGAAGCAAAAAGAGCAATTCAAATTGCTTATAATCAAGAACATAACATCATTCCTAAGACAGTTATTAAACCGATTCCTGAACCTATTCAAGGACACGGTATTGAAAATGCTGTTAGTTACTATTTAAGTAGTGAGAAAAAGCAAAAAGAAAAAGTGCTTGCTAAAGATGAAGTTATTAAACAACTTGAAAAACAAATGAAAGATGCTGCTAAAGAAATGAACTACGAAAGAGCTGCTGAATTAAGAGATTTAATCTTAGAATTAAAAGCAGATGATAGGTAAGAAAGTGGATAAATTAAAAATAGTTTTAGCTGGTACAGGAGATTTTGCTTATCCTTCTTTTAAAAAAGTAATTGAAAATTTTGAAGTTATTGCAATCATCACTCAACCTGACAAACCTGCAGGTCGTGGTTTAAATTTAAAACATAATAAGGTTAAAGAATTAGCTAGTTTTTATAATATTCAACTATTTAATCCTGAAAAAATAGGAACTATTTATGAAGAGTTAAAAAAACTAGATTTTGATATTTTTTTAACAGCAAGCTATGGTCAATATATCCCAATGAAGATTTTAGAATTAGCAAAATTAGCATCTTTAAATATTCACGGATCACTTTTACCTAAGTATCGTGGAGCAGCACCGATTCAATATAGCTTATTAAATGGAGATGTTTTTAGTGGGCTAAGTTTAATATATATGTCTAAGGAAATGGATGCAGGCAATATTTTAAAGGTAACAAAATATCAGATAAAAGAAACAGATGTAGCAGATGATTTATTTAAGGAATTAGCTGTTTTAGCTTCTGAAAATATTGTGCAATGATTAGTTGATTTTAAAACTGGAAATTTTTCAGAAATTATTCAAAATATTGATGAAGTTATACTTTCACCTAAGTTGCAAAAAAGTGATGCTGAACTTGATTTAGAAAATTTTTCTAATGAACAATTAATCAATAAAATTAGAGCTTTTGCAACTAATCCAGGTGCTTTTTTAATGTTTAATCATAAAAGAGTTAAGGTCAATTTTGCACTTGAAAATCCCGAAATTTTGAATGAAAAAATAAGGCGACATCCATCACTTATTAAAGTAAAAACAAGAGATTCATTTATCTATTTAACTGATTATCAATTTGAAGGAAAAAAACGAATTAAAATTTATCCTACAAATAATTAGAAAAATAAATAATTTACTAAAAAGTTAGTTTTTAAGCACTTTTTAATCAAAAAAGCAACTTTTTTAATTTTTTAATACAGATTTAAAAGTATAAAATAGAAAAAATTAAGCATTGAAATTATTTTAAAAATATTGCAAAAACTCTTCAAATTTTATTGTGCTTTTCTAAAAAATAGTCTTATAATTAAAACAGAAAATATATAAGGAGGCAATATTATGATCAAAATTGCTATTAACGGATTTGGGCGCATCGGGAGAACAACATTACGTCGTTTAATTGATGCTTACCCAGGAAAACTGCAACTAGTTGCAGTTAATGATTTAACAGATAAAGCAAACATTGTCTATTTATTAAAATACGACACTGTTTATAAAACATTTAACGGATTCTTAAAAGAAACAGAAAAAGGTTTCTTAGTAGGAAGAACTGAAAAAGATGCTCAAGAAGTAATCGTAACAGCTGAAAGAGACCCACGTAACTTAAAATGAGGTGAACTAGGTGTTGACATTGTTATTGAGGCAACAGGGTTCTTTGCTAACAAAGCAGGAGCACAACTACACTTAGATGCAGGTGCTAAAAAAGTTATTATTTCAGCCCCAGGTGGAAACGATGTTAAAACTATCGTTTACAACGTAAACCACACTGACTTAACTAAAGATGACAAAATCATCTCAGCTGCTTCATGTACAACAAATTCAATTGCACCACTAGTTGCATTTATGGATAAAGAATTTGGTATTGAAGTTGGTAAATTAACAACAGTTCATGCTTACACAGGGAATCAAGCTATTGTTGATGCACCTGCTAAAAAAGACATTCGTCGTGGACGTGCAGGAGCACAAAACATTATTCCTTCATCAACAGGTGCTGCAAAAGCAATCGGATTAGTTGTTAAAAACGTATCAGGATTCCTAGATGGTGCTGCTCTACGTGTTCCAGTTGTTGCTGGATCAGTTTCAGACTTAACATTAGTATTAAAAACTAAAGGATTAACAGCTGAAAAAATTAATGAAACAATGAAAAAATACTCAAATGAATCATTTGGATACAACGAAGACCAAATCGTTTCATCAGATATTTTAGGAAGTACATATGGTGCTATTCTAGATGCTACTTTAACAAAAGTTAATCATGGTAGAGATGGTCACGAACTTGTAACTGTTGCTGCATGATATGACAACGAAATGTCATTCGTTTCACAATTAGTTCGTCTAATTATCCACGTTGCTGAATTATCATAATCGGTTAATAAACTAAACAATTTAAGATGCTCTTTTAGGGCATCTTTTTTTGTTGAATCTAAAATAGCATTAAAGACTTAATAATTGTAAAAATATTTATTTTTTAACCAAAAACCACCAAATAAATTTGAAAGACTATAATTAATAAAAACAGTTTTTTAAGAAGGTATAAATATGGCAAAAATAAATAAAAAAAGATTCTTAATTAATTCACTTCTTGCAGTTGCAATTTCATCTGCACCTGTAATTTTAATTGCTTGCTCACAAGTAAGTGATCCAGTTGATTTACCACCTAAAAATGTTCAAGATCCAGTTAAAGTAGATGCACCAAAAGCACCTGATGATAGTAAGCCTTTTAAAAAAGATGATCAACCTAAAGATAATAATAAAGGTGAACCTGATAAACAGGTTGATATTTCTAAAATTGATAAGAAAGATGATCAAACAAACGCAGGTGACGGAACCAAAAATATTAAAAAAGATAAACCTGGAGATTCGCCTTCTAAAACAGAAGGTTCTAGTTCTACTACCACTAAAACAGAAGAACCTAAAAAAGATAATAATTCAAAACAGGAACCCAAATCTGGTTCTACATCAGAACCAAAAACTAATCCAAATAAACCAAAAGATGAACCTGTTACTCAAATACCAAAAGCACCTGAAAACCCCCAAAAACCATTGTTTCCAGAACAAAATAGCATAACTTTCACTATTAAAAATAAAGTACTTCCTTCAGAAATTAATAACTCAAATTTTGATGCTAATTTAACAAATTCAATTGATACTAGCGAATTCACAATGTCAAATTTAAGAATCATAAATTTTGATGATTCTAAAGGCGAAATTGAGTTTGCATTTAAATTGCAAGATAAAAAAACAAAAGAATTTTCTACAACTGAATACAACTTTAAAGTTAGTGGTTTTAAAACCATTTTAGAAGATTTAGATTCTAGAGAAGTTGTTTTTTCTCCTAAAAATTCATCATTAAAACCTAGTCAAGTTACAGTAGAAAATTTCAATGAAAACATAAATATTTTAGGTTTAAAAAGTGGTGATACTTTTGTTCTAGATAAATCATTTAATTTTGAAAAAGATGATCAAAAAGGTACCTTAAAATTTAAGCATAAATTACAAAAAGATAATATTTCTTCATCATTAAAAGAAGTAATAATTTCACTAAGTGCACTAACACAATTTAATCCTGATATTTCATTCACACAAGAAAGTAAAAAAACATTAGTTGAAGCTAAAAAATATGCTTCTGAAGTTACAATTGCTGACTTACAAAAATATTTAAAATGAAGCGATGTAAGTAGCATTAATAATGATAGCAAAGCAAGTGAATTAATTTTTTCAGATCTTAGTCCTGATAACGCTAAACACCAACTTAGTTTTAGATATTTAGTTAAAAATAAATATGGCCAAAGTACAACAATTAAAAAAGTTGTTTATGTAAAGAATTTTAAAGATGTTGATGAGTTTTTAAGTTCTAAAAGTAGTGTTGTAACAGTTAGTTTAACCGACTTAGCAAAAACCAAAACACAAACAGAAATAACTAGTGATCTTAGAAACTATAATAAATATTTTAAATTTTCTTTCAAATCAAAAGATATTAACTTAATTGCAAATCCTTTCGCAATCAGTAAATCATCTGATGGCAAATATATGCTTGGCTATAACTTATATTTACAATCTGACAGAAATATTCGAAAAAGATTGTTTTTAAAATTTGAAGGTCTTAAAGAAGAAGCAACGAATCAAGACACTAACAATACTCATAAACTCGCTCCAACAATTGCAAGTATCAAAAAGTTCGATAGTGATAACATGTATAACTTTTTCAAAATTGCTCAAAGCGATGAAGCACAGCAAAATTTAACTGCTTCTATCGATATTTCTAGAACAGGTGAAGAAAGAACACAATTTGAATTTGTAAAAGATCGCACAATCGCTTTACATGTTAATTATCAAGACAAAGATGTATGGCATTCTTTAGGTGGTACAGGATGATTAATCGGTAAAGCATCTAACTCAACTGATTGAACCGATCCTGACTTCTATTCATATTACGTTGCAACAAATTTACATGTATATACAGCCTTTTTAGAAAGAAAATTAGAGCATCCTGAGAGTACTTATAGTTGGTCAACTTTTAAACAATATGGCAATAAAGATGAGTTTATGAGAAGACTAAATAGTAAAGGAAATTGAGATGATACTCAAACTGCGCTAACAGGTGCTGACTATAATTATTCTTCTGAAGTTGATTTTATTTATGCAGCCCAAGGCTTACAAGCTAAAGTAAATAGTCATAGTAAAAATGGTGAAACACTAACGACAATTAAAACATTTGATGAATATGAAAAAACAAAAGAAGTAGAGCAGAAGTTAGGTGTAGATTTTGCTGTAATGAAAATCAATCTTTTATCAGCGAAACAAAAAGAACTACTTTCAAAAGTTACTGACAAAACAGATTCAAGAAAATGAATCAAACAACTTAAAGATCAAGCATTAACTGCAAGTAGTGGAGATACTGAAAAATATAGATTGTGAAATGTTAGATTTATTGAAACTCTTACATCAAATACGCCAACTAGTTTTAAGGATTTAAGTTTTGCAGTGACAACATTTAATCCCGATGAAAACGGTTATGATAAAACTAGTGAAGACTTAAAATTAACTGGATTAATTGGTACTTTCCCTGCAACTGTTGTACCTAATATAGGAAACACAAATACTGAAAAATATCAACTATATAGTGGAGAACATAACGAGAAAATCGGTAGTGGATTTATTCTAGCTAAAATTAATAAAATAGATTTTATGGTTCAGTTCAATGGATTAAAAAATGTTGATAGTAAAGACCCACTTGAAGTTGTTGGTTCACTTGATGTTTACGAAAAAAATGGTGCAGACACTAAAGAAAAATCTGCTAAACATAGCCATATATCAGTTTCAAAATCTGTAAGATTTTTAAACGTAGGTGGTGGTTCATCTGGAAGTGTTTTATTTTCAAAAAATGACAATTCAGTTTTAGGAATTTATCGTGGTGTTTCGCTTCAAACAAAAGATAGAAGCAAATGACCTCCTAATTCAAAAATATTTGGACAAATTGTACAACTTAGAGTTAAAGGTTATTACGATGTAATTGGTGGTAAAACACCACTTGAAAATACACCTGCAAATCATACTCTATATGATGCAATCAAAAAATTAAATAGTGAAAAAGGTGGAGATAAAAAATATCGAATACCTGATTTCAAATAAATTTAAATTCGATGTTATCAACTCAAAAATTGAGTTGATATTTTTAATTTTTGAATAATTAAATTTATTCAAAAAATACAGACATGTATATAGTTTTACTATATATTTAAACTATGGAATTAAATTTAAATCAAGAGTTAATTGTGACTTGTTCAGAATTATCTTATGAAGGTTATGGATTAGCAATTTATAATGATCAAAGAATATTTGTAGCAGGTTTATTAGTTAATGAACAAGCAAAAATTAAGATAGTTAAAAAAGTAAAAAATGTAGTTTTTGCTAAAATAATTAATCTAATAAAAAAATCAGAATTAAGATCTGATTTTGAATTCACAAGTAACGCTGATTTAATTCATCTTAAACATGATGAGCAAATTAAATTTAAATTAGAATATTTTAAAAATTTATTTACTCGTAATGTATCTAGTAATTTTGAAATTGAAGATATTAATTTTGTAACTTCAAAAAACATTTTTAACTACAGAAATAAGGCTAGTGTATTTGTAAAAATTCAAGATGAAATTTTACATTATGGTTACATGGCTGACCAAAGTAATCAATTTATTTTTCAAGAAATTGATGCGATGTTTTTGTATGCTGATTCAATTAAAAGTTTTTTAAAAGATTTCAAATTTAATTTTCATAAATTTGAGAATAAAAAAATATTTGAAAATTTGAATCAATTAATTATTAGAACAAATCGGGAAGATCAATTGCATGTCGTTTTACTTTTTAATAAGTCTTTTGATCATAATTCAAAAGAATTAAAAACATTTTTTGAATCCATAAATAAAAATATTACTGGTGCTTTTTATGTAATTAAAAAGAGTACAAAAAGTTTTAAATTAGAACATCATAAAATTTTTGGAAACGAAAATTTACTAGTTGAATTTGCCAATTTAAAATTCAATATAAATGTTGCAAGTTTTATGCAAGTTAATTTTGAAATTGCAAATCAAATTTATGCTCATGTGAATCAATTAGTTTCATTAGAAAATTACTCTAAGATTCTTGATTTATATTCAGGAGCAGGAACAATTGCATTAAATCTTGCTAATAAAAATAACCAAGTAACTGGTGTTGAAATAATTGCTGAAGCAGTTGAAAATGCTGAAGCAAACGCAAAACTAAACAATATTAAAAATGCAGATTTTATTAAAACTAGTTCAAGTTCAAAATCAATTTTAGAAATTTTAAATGATCATGATTTATTAGTTGTTGATCCACCTAGAAATGGGCTTGATAATGAATTAGTTGAAACAATTTCTTTTTCAAAAATCAAAAGCATGATTTATGTAAGTTGTAACCCCAGAACCTTGATTAGAGATCTAAAGGTGTTAACTAATAAGTTCGAAATTAAGTCTGTAACACTTTTTGATATGTTTCCAAACACTCATCACTTTGAAATTGTTGTGCATCTAGCAAGTTAAATTAGTTTTAGAGTTAGCCATATTAGTCGTTTTTGAATAAAAAATAGGTATATCTAACTAAAGTAGAGTTGTTTTCACACCCTGATATTAATAACTTAACCACAATTTGGCTAATAAGTAGTAAAAATAATATTTATTAAGAAAGTTTTTTTCATTTCTAAAAAAAATATATAAAATGTAATTGGGGAGTTTTTCCTTAGCTCCCCTAAATATCAGGATGAGTTTTCTATTATCATCCAATCTATTCTATCTATACTTATTATATTTTTATATTTTATTGAAATTCAATATTCGTCAAAAGTCTATTATATCGGTATCAAATAATCAATCTATTTATAATTAATTTCTTGATTGTATTTTTGTTATATATTTTATTTATTTTTATTCTTTATTGTTCTATGGGCTTTCTTAATGTATTTGTTTTTAAGAAAGTACTATGTAATTCGTAATCTGTGTGTAGGATTTTGTTATTTTAACCTACACCAACCAATCTATCTATTATCTATCTATGCTTATTCAAAGAGTCTTTTGTTTAAAAATTCTCGATTTATAAATATTCTATAAAATTTAGACATGTTTTATTAGATGAAATTCATTTTTATGTGTGTTTCTATGTTATTGTAATCTATTTGTTTTGTTCATAATTGGAACTTCTTATTAGGTTTAAAAGTTTTTTTGGTTTTCATTCATTTTATTTCTCCTTTCTGGGTAATTTTGTTGTAATGGCATAACCTCCTTTCTATTTATATTAATTAATGTGTTATTTTTAACTTATGTCAAGTTCAGAACAACTTTTTGTTATTTTTTGTAGTTAGTTCTTTGAACTCCTTAATATCTTGGTTTTTTTATTTCCAAAGAGTTAAAATTGTCTCTGTTAAAATAATAATTCAAACAATAATTTAAAAAAAGTCCACGACATTGCATTTATTTGCAAAATAGTGGGCTTTTTTATTTATGATTTTTAAAGTGTCGAGATAGTTGAACCTACGCAGAAGACAACCCCAACCATAATGGAAGCAATTGAAACAAAGATAGGTCAAAAAGTTCTAAGTCTCATATTTCAACTGACATACATGCCGGTTTGCTCATAAGTTTTGGCTTTCGCTTTTTTAACTTTCTTATAATAATCATCCATTTGTTCTTGTTTATAAATACGTAACTGGGGTACTGTTTTTAATAAGACGAGTAAAATTAAGATTCCAAAGACAATTAAGATTATGCCTGCTGTTAATGCTAATCAGCGTGGCACATTAATTGATTGTAAGCTAGTTTGGTAAAATGGATTAGTACTTAGCAAGTGAATTGCGTTTTGAAATTCAATAATTAGATTTTTCATATCATTTATTGTATTTTATTTTATATAATTTAAAACTAATTAGTTACATAAATAAAAGAGGTATCATGTTAGATCTAAAACAACTTATTAATAACCCTGATCATTATTTAAAAAAATTAAAAGAGAAAAATTTCGATGTTAATATTTTAAATGAATTACTAAGTATTGTAACCCTTCGTGGACAAAAAATGAACCGTGCTGAATCATTAAAAGCCGACCTTAATAAGTATTCTAAAATAATTGTTAATATCAAAGATAAAGATGAAAAAGCAAAAACTTTAGATAACTTAAAAAAATTAAAAGATGAGCAAAAAAAACTACAAGATGAAGCTGATGTTTTAAATAAAAGTGTGCATGAATTACTTGCACAAATTCCAAATGTTACAATTGATTTAGTACCTGTAGGTAAAGACGAAACTTTTAATAAAGTTATTTTTGAAAAAAATAATTTATGAAAAGGAACTTTTAAATCAGAAATTTCACATTATGAAATTGCTGAAAAACTAGATCTAATTGATTTTAATCGTGGTGTTAAACTTAGTGGTTCAAGATTTATTTTTTATAAAAATGATGGCGCAAAATTAATTAGAGCATTGCAAAACTATATGCTAGATTTTCATGAAAAAAATGGTTTTCAAGAATTTGTAACACCTGTAATTGTCAAACCACAAATGCTTTTTGGTACAGGACAATTACCTAAGTTTGAAGAAGATTTATTTAAACTAAATACCAATGATTTTTTAATCCCTACTTCTGAAGTTTCACTAACTAACTACTATAATGACGAAATTATTAATCTTGATAAAGTGATTCGTTTAACTTCATACGGCGACTGTTTCCGTAGTGAAATTGGTTCAGGGGGTAAAGATAACCATGGCATTATTAGAATGCATCAATTCCGTAAAGTTGAAATGGTTAAATTTGCCAAGGAAGAAGATGCTGAAAAAGAATTTAACCTAATGGCAGAAAATGCTGAAAGCATGCTAGAAGAATTGCAAATACCTCATCAAAAGTTATTATTAGCAAGTGGTGATACAGGTTTTTCAAGTCAAATAACTTATGATTATGAAATCTGATTACCTAGTGAAAATCGTTATCGTGAAACAAGTTCTGTTTCATGAATGGGCGAATTTCAAGCACGTCGTGCTCAAATTAGATATCGTGATCAAGAAGGTAATGTTAAATATGCTCATACAATGAATGGTAGTGGTTTAGCATTAGATCGTGTTGTTGCTAGCATTTTAGAAAATGGTTATGATGAAGCGAATAACTGAGTTGAAGTACCTGAAGTATTAGTTAAATATTTAGGCAAAAAATATTTAACTAAAAAAGAATTGAATTAAAAATAGAGCAAACTTAATTGCTCTATTTTTTTACGAAGAAAAATGTACTAAAATTAATTAGCACATTTTTTAAAGTAAGATTAAGCTTTAGTTGTAACAACAACTTCTTTATTTGTTGTTAATTCACCTTGTTTAAAGGTAAGTGTTAGCTTAGTTTTCTTAACATCTGATTCATCAGCAGTTGCAATAGTTGTTAATGTAGTTTCAGGTTCTAATTCAAGAACTTTAGCATTAATTGGTGTTTTACTGTCTAGTAAAGCAGAAAGTCCTGCAAATTTATCTGCTGCAGTTATTTCTCCAACTTTTTTCTTTAAATCATCACGGTTAGCTACTGTAGATGCAGCTGTGTAACCTGCTGTAGGTAGAGTAACTGAATTTAAGAATCCTTGTGGTGTTGTGTATAAAGTAATTGCTTTTGAAGCTTTACTTACATAACTAGATTCACCTGATTTACCTTTAGATAATGTTAGAACAACTGAAACTGATGTTGTACTTCCTGATGGAACTGTTGTAGTAACTTTTTCAACAACTACATCACCAACAAGGTCTGTAAGTTCTTTACCGTATTTTGTTGATAATAAAGCGTTAAGAGGTTTTAGTAAACTCCCACCATCTGCTTTAAGGTCATCTAGGGCTTTTTTTAATGCTGCTGTGTCAGTGTAAGTTGCTGCTAGGTTATACTTAGTTCTTAAACCAGTATTAACTTTTGTTACAGCTTCTTCATTAGCTTTTTTAGGATCTGTGTTATCTGAACAAGCGATTGCAGTTGAAACGACAGCTACAGATGCAACAGCTAGTCCTGTAAGCAAGAATGCTTTTTTGTTAAGCTTTTTCATAAAAAACTCCTTTTATAATTTTTATTTTGTTGTTTTACTCAACATATTTTTGTTAAATAAAACAACAATAGTATAAACCAAAACGTTTTTCTTTTTGAAATTTTTATTTTTTATCAAAAATTTAAAAATACGTTTTTTAACTGGTTTATAACCAAATATATTAACAACTTCAAACTTATAAAAACCAAAGTTAAAATTTCATAAACAAATAACAAAAGTTAATAACTAAGAAACTAGCCAATTAATCACAAAATAGAGCAACTTTTAGATGTTGTTGTTTTTGGACAAATAAAAATGGACTAACCTTAATTAGCCCATTTTTACAATTAACTTTTTAAGCTTTTGTTGTAACCACAACGTCTTTAGTTGTTGTTAATGAACCTTGTTTAAAGGTCAGCGTTAGTTTAGTTTTAGTTGTTGCTGATGAATCATCTGCAACAACAATTGTTGTTAAAGTTGTTTTAGGAGCTAAGTCTAATGCTTTAGCACTAAAAGGTGTATCTTTATCAAGTAAAGCACCTAATCCTTCAAATTTATCATCACCTGCAAGTGCTTTGGCTTTTGTTTGAAAATCAGCACGGCTAGTAATTGTTGAAGCTGCTTTATAACCATCTTTAGGGAAGGTTAGTGAATCCAAGAACTTTTGTGGAGTTATATACATTTGGATTGCTTTAGATTTAACATCTGCTAGTGTTGAATCATCTTTTTTACCTTTTTCTAGGTTTAAAACAACATCAACACGGTTTGCTGCATTAGTTTTCTCTGCTTCAGTAACACCATCACCTGTAGGAGCTTTTGGGATTTCTACTTCAAGTTTTGTAATAACTGCTTGACCAACTAGTTTCTCCAAATCTGTTTTGTATTCAGAATCAATGAAGGCAACTAGTTTTGCTAGTTTATTAGTAGCACTATCACTATTAATTGCTTCAACAGCAGTTTTAAGTGCTGCTTGATCAGTATAACTATTAACAAGGTTGTACTTGTTATACATTTGTTTACTGATTAATTCCAGATAGGTTTTATTAGCTTTTTGAACTTTTTCATTTTCATTAGTACATGCTACTGCGGCCGAAACTGCAGCAACTGAAACAACGGCTATTCCTAAAATTAGGAAGCTTTTCTTGTTTATTTTTTTCATAAAATTTCCTTTGTAAATTTTAATTAAAAAGTTTTTAATTAAATTTTGATTGTTTTGAAATTTATTAGAGATGATGTATTTTTTCGATATCTTCCTCTCTAAATTAAAATACGAACCCAGATAGCAGAGTTCGCATTTTAATTATTTGTGATTATTACACTTAATATTTGCAATTGCGAATCCACTGACTAAAAGAATGGATTTTAATAATTAAATTAATAAGTTTTTTAGACCTAAAATTAGATTACTAATGATTTATTCATTTCGTCTAATTGAAGTAGTTTTGCTTTAACCTCATTTTCAAGATTAACTGTTTCTGCATCTTTTTTACGCATTAATTTTCCTCAGAACAGTTTTCTTTCTAATTTGTTAATACCTGCTTCAAATTTAACTGCTTCTTTAAATGCAGCTGTTCTTGTAAATCATGTTTGGTTTTCAAGAGAAGCAAGCACTGGTTTCAATTTTGGAAATAGTGCATTTGTAATCATCGATAGCCCATAACCAATTGAAACTGTTGCTGCAAAACTAACAATTGTTAATCATTGTCCGCTGAATGAAATTTTGTTTGCTGCTGGTGTAAATGCTGCTGATAATGCTCAAACTGGTAAGGTTCCGAAGAACACAACAAGCATCGCAGTAAAGACACTTCATTTGTTGCTTCTAGTTGTATATAGAGCAAGTACGAATGCACCAAAGATTGGAGCGTTAAATAGACCAATGATACCTGTAATATAGTTAACGAAGTCACCTTCTCCTGAAAAGACGATTAGCGATCCAAAGGCGAAGGCTCAAACCCCGAAGACGAGAATCAAGATTTTTGAGATCAATGTTTTAGTTTGATCTTTTATTCCCGGTCGTCATCTATTAACAAAGTCGACCATAATTGTTTGTACCATTGCGGATAATCCCGATGAAACAGTTGATTGCGATGCCGCAAAAATAGCAGCAAAGATAATACCTACAACACCAATAGGTAATTCACTAGCGATGAATCAAGGTAGAATAGCTGTTTGGTTACCATGTTTTAGTGCAACATTAACTTGGTTAGCAGCACCACTATTTAATTCACCGACCCTTGTTAAGACGGCCTGCATATTGGCATCTGTTTTATATGCTTCTGCTGAAGTTAATCCTAAAGAATTAGCTGCTGTGTCGATTAATCCTGGTGTTACGTTTGAACCATTTTCTGCATAAGCACTAGTAATTGCGTGGAATTTAGCAGCGTTATCAACACCATTCATTGCTAAATTATATCCTTGCGCAGTATAAAATGATCAAACCGCTGAACCGGCTCCAAAGAATAGTAAGACGGTGACTACTCCCAGACCTGCAGTAATTCATAGTGTTCTTTTAACTGTAGATACTGATCTTGTTGCTTTATATCTTTGTACAACATCTTGTGAACCCATGAAGGTGTACATACTATTAATAATGTTGTAAACAAAGATGAATACAAATCCTGCTTGTGCAACTGATACTTCAAAACTTTTTTTAGTAAATATTTCTTGAAGTGGTAATGAAGTACCTTGTGCGTGCGCAAGTCCTTGCCCTTTATCCATAGCAAAAGCTAATACTAGTATCATTCCACCTAGTAGCACAATCCCTTGCAATGAGTCATTGTATAGAACTGATTTGAATCCACCAAAAATTGATGTTACAACAACGACTAAAGTAATAATAAATAGAAGTGCGTATGGACTAATATCAATGAAAATTGATAAAGCTAGTGTTGGAATATATAAAACAACAGCAACTCTAAAGATTTGGAATAAAATAAATAGAATTGAAGTTAGGGCTCTAGTTGAGTAACCAAAACGTGTTTCTAAATATGAATAAGCTGTTGTTGATTTAAAACGACGATAAAATGGAATAACTAACATTGTAACTAAAGGAGTTACACCAATTAAGGCAATGTTAGCTGCAGTTCACATTCAACCGTTTGCGATTGTGTTTCCCACCGTAGAAACGAAGAAGATCGATGACAGAATTGTTGATCACATTGATAGTCCAACGAAGATAGGGTTTACTTTACCACCACCATCGAAAAATGTCTTGCTATCTTTTGTCAATTTTCGCTTACGTTGGTATCACCATGTAACGAAAGAAATTGCCAAGACTACGACAAAGTACAATATCATCAACACTCAGTCAACTGCGTGTAATTGTTTTTGCATATTTTTTCTCTTTCTTAATTAATAAGTTAAATTTATAATTTTTTAATTTCCTTTCTTAATGTAATAATTATTATACGATTACAAAAGTTTTAAAAATTAGAGCCTATTTTTGAAAAAAATTTTTGATAATTCGCCCGTTTTTCTTTCATTATTTGAAATAATTTCAATTTTTGGTAACTTTGGCATGTTTATCTAAAGATATTTTAAAAATCTGTGAAATAAAAAAGTCGCTTTTTTCAGAAAAAAACAACTTTAAAGTGTATTTAATTTTTGTGATTATTTTTTGTAGCGAAATGCAAGGTAATTAATTTTTTTGCCAACTTGTGAAAATTTTTGCTCGTAGTCGGTCATTTCATTGTCGACTGCAAATGGTGAATTATGAAAATCATCGCTTATTTCAACAATTTCACAGCCAAATTCGTCTATTGATTGCTTTGAATAAGCAAAAAAATCGTCATTATCAGTTTTAAGTTTGATTAAACCATCAGTTTTGATCATGTTTTTATATAAACTTAAAAATTTTTTATTTGTCAATCTAAATTTTTCGTGTCTCGCTTTTGGTCAAGGATCTGAAAAAGTTAATCAAATTAAATCAGCTTTTCCTTGAATATTTAAAAGTGCATCTTTGACATCATCAATTATAAAGTTAATATTTGATAATTGAAGACTTTCTGCTTTTTTAACAGCATGAGCAACGATAGTTGCGAACTTTTCAATCCCATAATAATTATTATGGGGATTTTTAAAAGCTAAAGCTGAAAGCATTTTACCTTTACCCATACCAATTTCTAAAACAGCATTTTCCTTTAAAACTAATGGAAAATTTTTAATTGTATATCTACTTTCATATGCTTTAGTAGTTTTTTCTTTATCAAATCTAAGTCGACCCATAGTTTAAAATGATAAAAGAAAAATAACTCAATCTTGAGTTATTTCCTAGAGTGTTCTAATAACTGCAACTCTTACATTTTTATTTTAATGGACTTTCATTCGAAAGTTCATTTTTATTATT
>NZ_NQNY01000021.1 GCF_002276225.1 Mycoplasmopsis agassizii
TCAAGAAGATTTTAAAATACTAGCAAATCGATTGTTAGATTGAAAAAATAATTCTGATGACATACTTCAAATAAATGTTTATGAAACAGGTACAACAATTAATAAATGAAAAGCAGTTACTCAGAACAACCCACTTGATGATGGATATTATTACGATTGGTGATCTTCAAATAACCAACATAGTGATCCTAAACCCGAACCAAAACCGAATCCTCAACCTCCACCAACGACACCTTCCCCATATCCAAGTCCAGTTGAACCCGAACCTGAGCCAGATCCAGAACCAACTATAGAAAGATGAACTGATGAAAGCAATTTTTGAAATGAGTATAAATGGGGTAACCAGATTCGTTATCAAAATATTGGTTTAGATGAAAATGAGCTTATCAATGAAAGAAGGATTGCAAGGGATAATTGATATAAAGGTAACAGAACTAAAGTTGCTGTAATAGAGGCAAATGGTGTTCTATCTAAAAATTCAAGTATTTACACATCTAGAGACATTATCACAATAAAGAATGTCTCAGATAAGCATGCAGATCATGTTTCTGAAATAATTATTGGCAAACAAGGAATAAATCCTTATGCTACTTTATACGCAGATGCAGGAATTGATTGAACATCATACAGGGGAATAATAAATAATGCTATAGAAAACGGAGCTAAAATCATTAATAAAAGTTGAGGTATTTCTGAAAATGATGATACTGATTACAATGAAGATGCTGAGTGATTAGATAATGTTATTATTGCAAACCCTGAAGTTATTTTTGTACAAGCAGCAGGTAATGATGCAGATATAGATTTACTTTCTAAGGATGAGAAAACTAATTGAGATTCACAAAGATATACAAACAGTTTTAGATTGTCTCTTAATTCTATTGTAGTAGGGTCAATTTCTGATCCTACATCAGATACTGCACAACCTTTTAGTGAACGAGCCAGCAAAGATAACTATATATCGGTTTCTACGGTTGACACATTTTTTCCTAGTTCAGTTTATGTTAGGGATGAAGATGATGGGGTAGATGGCACTAGTTTTTCAGCCGCAAGTGTTACTGGTATGATTTCTCTTTTAAAAAGTAATTACCCATCTTATTTTGATGAGGGCGCAGACTCTTTAATAATGAAAAGCGCATTAATTGAAGGTGCAAGAAATAGATTTTCAGAGAAATTTAAATATGCTCGTATTAAGAAAAAAGATAAATACATTGTTAATAATGATGTTTATAATTTTGATACAGGTTTTGGGACTCCAAAGTACGCAAGTGTTAGAGAATCACTTGAACATCTGGATTATTTTAATCTTACAGAAGAAAATATTGAAAGTAATCCACATAAAAAATATGTGTATCTTGATGGTGGTTCAAAATACAGAGTTAATATTTCTTGACTAAATATATCTTCAATTGTACACGGTGATTTTATAGGTCCAATACCTTTGAATTTAACGCTAGAAAATGCAGATGATTCTAAAGTAACAATAAATGCAGTGGATATTTACGATGATAAAGGTAATGTGCAAAAAGCAAACACAAAAACTATGGAGTTTGCTATTAAAAAATCAGGTGTTTATACCTTTAATGTTTCTTTTACAAATAAAGAAACTAGAAATAAAGGTCTAGATATTGCCCTTACCTATTCAAGGTTATAAAATGAAAAGAAAATATTTTTTGTTTTCTGTTACTTCACTAAGTATAGGATTTTTAATTACTGCAGTTGCTTGTTCAACTGAAACTCCTAAAAATCCTGAACCAGTTCCTCCAAGGAACCTTCCATATCCAGCAAAACCAATTGAAAAATCACCACCCTTTCCAGAAATAAAAAAACCTTGATTAGAATGATATAAACAAGATTCACGAATCTTTGAAATGTTAACAAACAATGATAAACCATACTTAAAACTTAGTACATGAAATTATAAATACTTCACTTTTAGTGATTTCTACTGATTGTTTCCTACTTATTTAGTTGGAAAGAAATTTCCTAATAAATCGCAAATTTATCATAATGCCAAAAATCCAGGTTGATTCATTCGTGATTGAGTTCATTCACCTGAATCTAAAAATAATGAATCTTATTCTAAAAGATTTTCACTAAAACATAATTGAAAATATGGAAAATGGCTAGATGAAACAAGCATTGTTTGACCAGGTTTTGATCCTGAATTAATGGTTTGAGATTTTAGTGACCAAAAGTCTTACCCCGATTATTTAAAAACTATAAGTCTTTTAAAAAATGAAAATGACTTAAAAAAATCCCTAAGATTGGATGATGAAGATCAAAATAAATATATAAATTACTTCAAACGAATTCATAGTGATAATTGATATGTAAATAATCCTAAAATTACTATTTCTGATGAAGAATTATTGAAAAAATATATGCCATGATCTGATAATTTTAATTTTGAATCTATTAAGTCTAAGCTTGATTTTAATAATTATGACTACTTGTTTGCTAAAGACCTTTATGCTTTTCCGTATAACTTTGAAGGAGATGATTGAAACAGGGGCATTAATATTATGAACTATGATGTTGAACCTGAAAGTAAAACATTAAAACTGAATCTTGCTGTAGAGTTTGATAAATCTTGTAATGGAAATTATTGTATAGATTATTCATATAAACGAGGGTGAAACAGACTTAATTCCTTACTTATACCTATTAAAAAAAATAGTATTCAATCATTTAACATGAATGATTGAAATTTGGAAATAGTAACTTATCGATAAGTTTTTTATTTTGAAAAAGTAGGAATGTTGATATATAAAAAACAAATTTGAAATTGATCCAAAAGCAAAATTCAGAACTGTTTAATTTGCTTTTAAAAAAACTCTGTTTTTTTCAAAAGATGAAAAGACAAGAAAGCAATATTTAGATATTGCGCTTACATGCTTAAGGAGATAAAATGAGAAAAAAATATTTAATTATTTCTTCCATCACATTAAGTTTAGGGTTTTTGATCACTGCTGTAGCATGTACAACAGAAAATCCAGAACCTCCTGAGAAACCTAAAAAGTTAGACCCTGTAAAAATACCAGAAATTGAAAAAGGTGCAGCTCTATTTGAAAAATCAACAACAGATAACAAACCGTATTTGCAATTAAACACTTGAAGTTATTTAAAATTCACTTTTAGTGATTTTTATTGAGTATTTGAAAATTATTGAATCGAAAATAGCAATGGAAGATTTGTAGAACCAAGACCTTATCATTACAATGAGGAGGAAGATTCTAAAATCAGTGTTGGCAGATTTTTAAAAAAGGATGGTTGAAACTACGAATCATTACCTAGTTTTACAGGCCTCCATGATAGTGGTGAAACTGCGAAAAGACTTAGAAATTTTAGTGAGCAAAATTCATATCCTAATTACCTAAAATCAATAAGTCTAGTAAAAAATGAAGCAGAGTTAAAAAAAGCCTTGAGACTAAATGATGATGATCAGAATAAGTATTTGAGTTACTTTAAAGCAATTGAAAATGAAAATCAAAAGAAAAACAAAACCGATCTTTCAAATGAAAAAATACTTGAAAAGTATTTACCGTGATCAAAGACGTTAAATTTGGATACCATTAAGAAAAACATGGATTTTAGCAACTATGATTATTTATTCGTTAAAGATCTTTATTCATTAAAGGGTGGTCCACATGATAACATTGCTGATTTAAGTAAGGGAGTTAATATTGATTCTTATGGATTTGATTTAAACACCAAAACTCTAAAAATTAAATTTGGTTTTGATTCAGAAATAGATCCTTGTCTTGATTGTCCAGTTAATTTAATAGAATATACTGGTTTATGAAAAAGACTTAATTCAATGTTTATACCGATAGCAAAAAATAGCATTAATTCATTTGATATGAATGAGTGAAATTTAGAATTAATTTATCAATAAAATTCGTATAAAATTTTCGTATTACAGCATCTGAAATGAAGTTTACAGCATATTTTACGAGGCTTTAATTATGAATTTTTGTCATAGTTTTAGACTATCTCTAATTTTACTCTTTTTTTAAAAAATGCTTTTATTAAAAAATATTTTTATCTTATAAAACGACATTTTTACAATAATCATATAATTTGTGCAAGAGGAGAAAAAAGTAAAAAAAGAAAGTAATCAATCTGTTTTTTGTTGTTCGTTTTGATGATTGATAACTTTTAAAAAACAAACAAAAAATACTAAATAATTATTCAAAAAAAGAGGTAAATATGAAACATAAAAAAATCAAGTTATCACTAGCACTATTATCTGTTGGTATACTTACTATATCAACTTTAGCTAGTGTTTCAGCAATTGAAACATCAACTCAAAATATAAAAGATGTTACAGAAAAAACCGAAAAATTAGTTTCTATTAAAGAAATATCTAAGAATTTAGGTTGAAACTATTCAAAAAGCAAAATCATTGCACCACAATCTTTAAACTATAAAGAGCAAATTATAGAAGATGGTGCAAATAGAATTGATATTGTATTTGTTGCAGGCATAAATAAAGACACTCTTCAAAATTATTTGCAAACTATTAAAAATTTAATAGGTGAAAATAGACAATATATTTATGCAGAACATGTTCTGACACTATCAATTGCTTTTGATGATCAAGAAGATTTTAAAATACTAGCAAATCGATTGTTAGATTGAAAAAATAATTCTGATGACATACTTCAAATAAATGCTTATGAAACAGGTACAACAATTAATAAATGAAAAGCTGTTACTCAGAACAATCCACTTGATGATGGATATTATTATGATTGGTGATCTTCAAATAACCAACATAGTGATCCTAAACCTGAACCAAAACCAGATCCTCAACCTACTCCAAATTATTCACAGCCCCAGCCTATTCCAGATCCAACACCAGTTGAACCTGAGCCAAATCCTGCACCTGCACCAACTATAGCAAGGTGAACTGATGAAAGCAATTTCTGAAATGGGTATAAATGAGGCAACCGTACACGCTATGAAAGTATGGGCTTATCAGAAGAAGTTCTTAAAAATGAAAGAAAAACTGCTAGAGATAATTGATATAGCGGTAAAAGAACTAAGGTTGCAGTATTAGAACTTCTTGGTGTCTTAAATAAAAATTCAAGTGATTATACATCAGAAGACATCATTAAAGAAAAAAATGTTGTTGACAAGCATGCAGATCATGTTTCTGAAATAATTATTGGAAAGCAAGGAATAAATCCTTATGCTACTTTATACGCAGATGCTGGTTTTACTTGGAATTCATATCCTGGATTAATAAATAAAGCCATTAATAATGGTGCTAATATCATTAACAAAAGTTGAGGAATTTCTGACAGTGATCAAATAAACTATAATAAAGAAGCACAATGATTGGATAATGCAATTATTGCAAACCCTGAAGTCATTTTCGTGCAAGCAGCAGGTAACGATGCAGATAAAGAAGCTCTACCTATAAATGATTCTGCAAATAAAAAATTTACTGATAGTTTTAGACTTTCACTTAATTCAATAATAGTAGGGGCGATTTCCGATCCTTTCTCATATACTGCTCAACCTTTTAGTGAACGTGCTAGCAAAGATAATTACATATCAGTATCTGTTGTTGACACTTTTTTACCTGGTTCAGATTATGGTAATAAAGATAAACCGGTTCGAGGTACTAGTTATTCAGCACCAAGCATTACAGGTATAATTTCTCTTTTAAGAAGTAATTATTCATCATATTTTGATAAAGGTTATGACTCTTTAATAATGAAAAGTGCATTAATTTCGGGTTCAAGAAATATAGATTCAAAAAAATTCAAATATTCTTCAATTAGAGATGAAGGACCAGTTGTTAATAACGAGGTTTATAATTTTGATATTGGTTTTGGAAATCCAGATTTTTCAAAGGTTAGAGAATCACTTAAAAATATTTATTATTTTAAATTAAAACCTGAAAACACCAAAAATAACCCCCATCAAAAATCCCTGTATTTTGATAAAGATGAAAAAATTAGGGTAAATATTACTTGGCATAATATTTCTTCATTTAAGAGTACAGGCGAAAGTTTTAAGGGTGCAATACCAGTAAATTTATCAATAAAAGGTCCGAATAATTCAGGTGAAATAATAACTGCAACAGCAATTCATGATGGTGATGGTAAAGAGCAAAAAGTAAATACAAAAACTGTTGAATTTGGTGCTAAGGAAAAAGGGTTATATACTTTTAATATTTCTTTTGAAAAAATAGAAGAAATAAAAGATAAAAATTTAGATATTGCTCTTACATACTCAAGGTTATAAAATGAAAAGAAAATTTATTTTATTTTCCATTATATCATTAAGTCTAGGTTTTTTGATCACTGCTGTTGCTTGTTCAACTGAAATACCAAATAAACCAGAACCTGTAAAGCCTGCACAGATAAATCAACCCATAACTTCTCGACCAATTAGAAAACCAAAACTTGTAGATCCTATTAAAAAAAACCATTTTGTAGAGGTGCCTGTGCCGTGAACAGAAAAAGAATACCCTGAACCCACAATATTTCCAAAGATTGAAAAGGGTGCTGCGATTTTTGAAAAATCAACACAAGATGATCAACCATATTTACAAATAAGCACCTGAAATTATAAGTGATTTACTTTCAGTGATTTTTATTGAGTATTTGAAAATCATTTAAATGAAAATTGATATTTAGATAAGTCTAAAATTTTCTATGATGAAAAAGAAAAAAAATGGTCGTATGCTCGTGATAAATCATCAAATAATAGTAATGGTAGCAAAAATTTTGCTGGCAGATTTTTAATAAAAGAATATTGAAGATATGGTGATTCAATGCAAAAAATAATTAATAATAATTATGGTTTTTATTGATCTGAAAACATAGTAAGAACTTTTAGTGAACAAAAACCTTCCCCAGACCATCTAAAATCAATAAGCCTCGTTAAAAATGAAAAGGACTTAAAAACTTCGTTAAGGTTAAATCAAGAAGACCAGAGTAAATATTTAAATTACTTCAAAATACTTCTTGAAGACCCTAATAAAACACCTCCTTCTGATGAGGAGTTATTAAGAGAATTCACACCGTGGTCTGATACTTTTAATTTTACTACAATCAAATCCAAATTGGATTTTGCTAACTATGATTATTTATTTGCAAAAGATCTTTATTCTTTAAATACTCGTACAATTAACTATGAAATTGCTGACTTAAATGGGGGTGTTAATATTAATTCTTATAATATTGATCCTGAAAATAAAACATTAAAAATTAATTTAGGTTTTGATTTTGAAAAACAAACCTGCTATGGGATTTGTGCATCAACATATGAATATAGGTATGAATGAAACAGATTAAATTCTATGTTTATACCTATTAAAAAAAATAGTATTGATTCATTTGATATGAACCAATGAAACTTAGACTTAGAGTTTCTATATCCACAAAAAAAAGACAGCCTTGAACTTCATAAATAAAAATGAAATATTAGTTATGCTATTTTTCTTTTGTTGCCATACATAAAGAAAATTGGCTAAACAGCGTAAATATAATAACTATCTACTCAAAAAAGAAGGTAAGAATTGAAAATAGAAATTTTAATTACTAAGTTGAAAGGATTAGATAATGTTGACTTCTAGTAAAGCAAAATATATGAAATGAAAAACTTTTTTAATATTAATGACTCCAGTAATTTCTGTTTCAGCAGTGTCACTATTTATTGCTTGTTCTCCTAACGCAGGATTGGTTTATAAAAATATCCAAAAAGAACCTGAACCTTTGTAAAATAAAGATATTCCTAAAGATCCTGCAACTTTAGACAACAAAGATACTCCTAAGGAACCTGCATCATTTGATGATAAAGGGTACTCCGAAGAACCTATTTCACCATTTAGTAAGAAAGGCACTTCTAAAGATATTGTAAAATTTTATAATAAAGACATTAATAAGGGTGTCGTGTCATATGTTAACAAAGCCCACATGTTCCATTTGATGATAAGAGAATTTTAAAAGGTTTTGGCTTATTTGATAAAAAAACAACGATAGGCGATAAAAACTATTTACAATTAAACACTTAAAATTTCATGAATTTTACATTTAGTGATTTTCAATGAATATTTGAAGGTATTTGAGTTAATGCAAAAATAGAAAAGAGAATAAAGAATTTTCATCCCCACATATCATCAGATAAGGTTATTAAAGATGATCGAATTTCCGGCTCAGACAAATTTACAAAAAAATGACTGTGAAAGTATGAACCAGAATTACCAAATGCCACAGTTGATTTGCCAGATTCAAAGTATGTAGATTCAGGCTATATTCACGATTTTAGTGAACAAAAAAATTACCCAAATAATTTAAAATCTATTAGTTTATTAAAAAACGAAAGAGAATTAAAACAAGCGCTTAGGTTAGATGATCAAACTCGTGAAAAATATTTGAAATATTTTAAAGCATTGGAAGAATATTTTCACCCATAATTAAAAAACAGAAAAGTTTCTGAAGAAGAATTATCAAAAAAATACCTCCCTTGAACAGACACCTTCAATTTTGACACCATTAATTCTAAAATGGATTTTCAAAACTATGATTACTTATTTGTTAAAGATCTTAGATCTACATATGGTGATGGTCGTTTAGGAATTGGTGATTTAAGCAAGGGAATTAAAATTAAATATTTTAAAATAGAACCTGAAAGCCATAAACTAAAAATTATGTTCTCATACGAGGAAGAAGTTGACCCTTGTCCTAATTGTCTATTAGATGAACTATCAGAACACTATTGATCATGAAAAAGATTAAGTTCAATGCTGATACCAATTGAAAAAAATAAGATTAGCGAATTTAATATGAATGATTGA
>NZ_NQNY01000022.1 GCF_002276225.1 Mycoplasmopsis agassizii
CTGTCAATGCTTTATATTTTGCAAGTGCATAAGCATTTTCACTAGTAAAGCCTGTAACAGTTACTTCTTTACCTAGGTTAGAATCAGTAGTGATTTTACCATCTGCAGAGTTAAAGATTGTTTCTCCATTTTTTAATAAGGCTTTGAATTTTAAGGTTGTCTCATCTACTGAAACAAAACTATAACTAACAGTAAATCCTGCTGGACTAGTAGGTGCTGTAAATTTTGCTTTTTCTTCTGCATTTGTCATTGCTGTAATTAGTGCTTGAATTTGTGTGTCTGTTTTAAATTCACTCGCTAACTTCTTCGCACTTTCGCTGTCTGCTGCAAAAGTGCTAGGCAGAGCATCATACCAAGTTTTGGCTGCCTGCTCTTGCTCTGCAGATGTATTTTTAAAGCCACTTAAAGTAACTTCTTTACCAGCTGATTCTTTAGATTCAACTAACTCACCAGTAGCTGTATAGTATTTATCAGCTTGTTTTAGATAGACTTTAACTTTAAGTGTGCCAGCAGGATCTGAAGCAGATGAAGTCACTAGTTCTAGTTCGAGTTATGAACAAAAAAACAATAATTTTAAAATCTTTTTTAGTTCATTTACTGGGGTAACAAACTTATCAGAGATATTTATTAATGAAAAAGATAAACAGAAACAAAACTTATTTATTCTGAAAATAGTGTATTAAATTTATATAAAAATGATGCAAGAGAAGTCTTAAATTAAGATTTACCCCAAGTAGAATACTTTAATTTAATGTTCTCAAGTAATCAAACATTTAAAACATTTGTTAAACATCCCAATTTAGAAATAGATATTGTTAATTTAGAATTAACTAGTTTAAGAAAATGTCTTTACTAAACTTAGAAAATATTAAAAAAACTAAATAATCATTGAAATTTCAAAAATAGAAATTGAACAAATACAATCTGCTGTTAATTTGCGTTCTTAATTAAAATGAAATAAAACTTGTTTCTAATTTCAATATAGAAAACGAGATGTAGTTTACTACTCAGAAATTAAATATTGCTGTTCAACTGAACTATTATCCATCAGTTCTTTTTCTTTAACTAATGAAAAAAGTTGTCTTGCTAAATATTCAACACAAATAACATTAACTGCATTACCAAATTGTTTATAAGCTTGCTTATCATTAATATTAGGTTTAAAACTATCGGGAAAACTTTGTAATCTAGCAGTTTCTCTTGGTGTTAATCTTCTTCTTAATTTACCAATTATTGGAATTTGCACCATTGCTACTAATGCAGGAAATGAATCGGGTCTTTTTACTCTTATCCCTGAAGGGCGAAACTGAATAATTCCTTCTCATAAGGAATTAATAGCAGTCCCTGCTTGTCATTCAAACTTACGATCAGTTGGTGTAAAATCTTGTAAATTATTGTATTTTTTTAATCATTTATCAATAAACTTTTTATTGTTTTGATAAAGTTGACGACTTTTACGATAAAAGTCTTGCTTTCATTTAGGCAATGAATCTAGATCATAAGTTTCTTTAAACTCTGCACTAAAAACTGGAAAACCAATAATTTTTTCTTGAATACCTTGATAAAACTCATCTCAAGCAGTTAAGACTTTTTCTTCATAATCACTAATATAGTATTTTTGATCAACTACTTCTTCTTCAATGATATTGGCTGAATAAATAGATAGATCTTGCTTTTTACCTTTTGCTAATTCAATATTAATATGTTCAACACCTAGATCTTTTCTTACGCCAAGAATATAAACTCTTTCACGCAGTTGGGGAATCCCTAGTTGATGTGGACTCATGATAATTGGTTTATCATTAACTGTATAACCAATTTCATCTAAGGTTTTCATAATCACTCGATAAGTATTGCCATTATCATGAGCTACTAAGTTACGGACATTTTCTAAAATTAAATATTCAGGACGATTTTCCTGAAGTAGTCTAACAATTTCAAAAAATAGTGTACCTTTAATTTTGTCAGAAAAACCTAATTGTGCACCTGCTTTTGAAAAGGGTTGACAAGGAAAACCTGCGCACAAAACATTGTAAGGTGCTATTTTTTTAGGATCAACTTTAGTAACATCATTATCAGCGTTAATGCCATAGTTTTCTAAATAAGATTCAATTGCATATTTATCAATTTCAGAAGCGAAAACACATTCACCACCTAAATTTGACATTGCAGCATGGAAACCTCCAATGCCTGCAAATAAATCGATAAATTTAAAATTAGTTTTTTTCAAACCCATGACACTCTCACTTTAGATAAATATTTTTTGAATATTTCTATTCAAAAAAACATCTCTTTTTTTTCTCTAAAAAAACAATATCACACAAGCCAGTAAAATTAATAAAATCGTATTTTTAAATTAAAATAAGTTCTATTTTTAGTAAAACTAGTCTACTTTATAAACGTATTTTTCTAAATCAGGATTACTTAAATCAAGTAAAACTTTAGGATTGCGTTTGCTTCCATCTGAATTTTTAAAACCATCCTGAAAGACACCAACATTTTTGATGTTTTGCTTATTCAAAGCAACAAAAATTATTTCCTTTACTTTAAAAGCAACTTTTCTAGTTCTTGATTTAGTTTCACCTTTTTCAATTCTATTTAGCTCGTATTTACTTTTTGAGCCTTTGTACTCACTATGTCATTTTTTAAATGAACCATCTTCATCATAAAGCACATCACCACTTGCGATTATAAAACATACCTCCCCATGTTGAACAATTGCAGTAAAAACTTCTTAGTAGCCGTTAGTTGGTACAAATTTATTAATTGAAGAATGCGCCTTAAAATCAAAATTGATTTCTTTAAATCCATCAAATTGAACACTTCCATACTTTTTACCAGGTATTTGAAAATAGTTATTTTCTCCTATAATTTTTTCACACATGAATTGAAAGTAAAAGCCAATTCATTCCATTTGTTTTCAATTTCTGCAGTTATTTTCTTTCATGTATGTGATGGCTTGCTTGCCATCTCATTCTGTAGGTAGTTTTTTGATTAATGTTTCGAAAATTTCTTTGGTAGTTTCTAACTTCATAAATTTTGTAATATAACCCTTCTAATACAATAATTTAAAAGTGAATTTGAAAAATTTCACCTTATTATCATAAATATATTTTTGATAGAATTATAACATCGAATAAAGTTGAAATATATAATTGAATTTTTAAGTAAGTATCAATAATAATTTTCGACCATGAATTTTATATTAATAGCGGGGTAATATGTTCTATACAAAGCAAGACTATGAAAGTCGTGAAAACTATAAAAACATGCTTAGATCATTTGGACAAATATCTAGGGTTTTTTCAAATTCAGATACACCATATTTACCTTATAGAGCACACGAAAATATCTTTGCTAGATATTTTGATGTAATCAATATTTCTAGATCAGATAATTCAATTGATGCATATGATAGACAATCTAAAACTGGAATTGCTTTAAAAACTTGAGTAGGTAGTAATGATCAAAAAATTGCAGAATTTGGTAAACTGCTCAAAGAATATAAAAATCTTTCTGGAATCGAATTAGTTAAGAAAATATCTGAATATAGAAATATCAGATTAAGAACAACAAAGAAACTTTATGGAATTAACAAAATTATTTATCATGTTGTCAAACGTGTTCCTAATTACATGTATATTTATGAAACGATGCTTGAAGAAATAGATATTGATAATTTAAGACTTATTAAGAAAAACTCAGGTGATAACAACACTTATTTTAGCGATTCAAAGAATATTTATCATTTTAGTATTTCAAAAAATACACTATACATGATTTTTGATAATTTAACACTTTTAGATAGGATTGAAATAAACATTTTTAAAGATCCTTATAATGAAATACTAAAACTTGGACAATTATTTGAAACTCAAGTTGATAAAAAAAACAAAATTGAGCAGTTATGCTTAAGATTATATTCATGAAAAAATGGCAAAAAGTTTGTGTTTCCAAAAAGCGGTTTGAATCAATGAAATGCATCAGGAAGAAAGCGACACCCTGATGAAATTTATATTCCTTACCCTGTTGAAGATAAAAATAAAAATCCAAATTTTTTTCCTAGTAGAGATCAAAGTTTCAATCTAATGCTTCCTGATGGAACCTGAATAAGTGCAAAGGTTGCCCAACAGAATAACAAATCAATAATGAGTAATCCTAACAAAATGTTAGGTAATTGACTTCTTAGAAAAGTGTTTGAAATACCTGAAAATACTCTAATTACATATGACACTCTAAAACTATTAAATACAGACTCTGTAATCTTTACAAAGATCAATAACAATCGCTATAAAATAGATTTTTGTGAACTTGGAACATATGAAAAGTTTTACAATTTAGATTAAAACAAATAATCAAAATAGGCTTGCATTAACCAAGCCTATTTTAAAACTTCTAAAATATTATTAGCAATTTGATTAATTACATTAACACAAACTGAATTACCTGCTTGTTTATATAAACGTGAATCATTTTGCTCTGGTAGCTTAAAATCTGAAGGAAATCCTTGTGAGTTAAAACATTCACTTGGTGTCATTTTTCTAATTCCATGTTTAGTTTTAACTAGTGGTACATTGTGTCCACCTTCACCCATATTAGCTGTTAAAGTAGGCACAACGCCTGATTTATTTTTTCTAGCATATTTTCTTCTTCACTGATAAACAGCATTTTCTTCATCCATTGCTTCTTCTAATATTTTATGAATATCACCTTTATATTTATTAGGTGTGTAGTAATATTTTTCATCTAATTTATTAGAAAAATCAATTACATCTTCTAAGGTTTTAGTTAAAGCAATAGGCTTTGGAAAATTAAATTTATCATAATCTTTTTGATTCTTAAAAGCGACTATATAAATTCTTTCGCGATTTTGAGGAGTGTTTCCATAATCTTTAGCATTTAAGACTTGATAGCGATATTGATAGCCTGCTTCTTCTAATTTAGCAAGCACAATTTTGAAAGTATTACCTTTATCATGACTAACTAGATTCTTGACATTTTCTAGAAAAACAATTCGGGGTTTTTTACTATTTATGATTCTGATTAGTTCAAAAAAGACTTGTCCTCGCCCTTTTTCATCTAAAAAACCCTTTTGATAACCTGCAATTGAAAATGCTTGACAAGGAAAGCCGCCTGTAATAATATCAACATTAGGAATATCTTCTGCTTTAACATTTTTAATGTCTCGATAATCTACTTTTAGTGAAAAATTTTTTTCAAAGGTTTTAACAGGATAGGGATCGATTTCATTGGCATAAACAGTTTTGAAAAAACCGGTTTTTTCAAAACCTAAATCAATTCCACCTACCCCAGCAAAAAATGAAGCAATCGTAAATTTTTCTTTCATTTTAAACCACCTTTTCCTAGTAACAAATCAGTATTAATGTACAACCTTGATGAAAACAATATTGTTTTCATCGAAACTATACTAATAAATTTATTATATCATATCTTATTTGATACAATAAATAGCGTTTTACTTTATGAAGTAAAGTAAAAGATTTTGTTGAAATGGTATGAAGAAAATAACTTGTGTAAGTTAAAAAATTCAGATGAATTTATTGATAGTGGCGATGAATTTTAAAAAATATTTATTAGCATTCACTGAATTCAAAAGACTGCCTCGTTATCCTGATTATAATTAATAATTTTATTAATGTTTATAGGTAAAAACACAATTACAAATCCTGTTTAGTTATATCCTTTTATTTTTAGAAAGTAAAATACTCGAATCAAAAATGATTTGAGTACCTTCATTACTTTTTCTTAATTATTTCTAAAATTTCTTTTAACTGTTTAACAATTTCTTCGTTTTGCTTTTTTAAACCTTCATTTTGTGTTTGTAATTCAGTATTCTGAACTTCTAGTTTTTCTACTTTAGAATAAAGATCTTTGTTTTGTTCTTTAACTTCCTTAACTTGTATTTCAAGATTATCTACTTTATTTTCTAGATTATCCACTTTAGAGTTGATCGCTACATTTTGAACATTTATCTTATTAATCTGCGATCCAAGAGATTTAATAATGCTATCTGC
>NZ_NQNY01000023.1 GCF_002276225.1 Mycoplasmopsis agassizii
AAGAAGTCAAAGTGCGCTTGATACAATTACTATTAAGACAACTTCTGATTTAGGTGAGTATACACCGTATTTTATGAACATAAACCATTTACGAGTTTTTGTTGCAGATAGTACTCAAGCTGAAAATAAACGAAAACAAGATATTGAATTAACTTTTGAAAACTTCGATAACTTTACTAAGTGAAAAGAATTTGTTACAAAAGTTACAACTTTATATGGACAAGACAATACAACTGATAAAGCAAAATTAGATGCTTTCTCTAACGCCCTATCAGAAACAATTATTTCGCAAGTAACATCAAGAAATTCAAGTGTAACAGCAGAAACTATGATCTTCTATGTATTACCATTCAAAACAACCGAAATCACTTATACAAATGATACTGGTGGAACAGATATGGCAAGACATGGTCAGTCAGGCGTACATGGAATTGGTGCGAACCAAAACACATTCTTATTTAGTGGATACCAAAACTATGAATGAAAAAACGAAAATAACAAATGAACTCCTGTATCAACAGGTAAACCATGAAACAAAGACAGAAAAACTTTAGAAGGTAATAACAGTAGTCAAGATTCAAATGTTAAAGGAAATGGTGTACTTGAAAGTTTCTTTGAAATCGATAATGTTAAATGACATTTCAATGGTTACTATAGTGGGGCTGAATTAAAATTATTTGGTACCCCTGAACCACAAACTACAAATGATACACCTACATCTGATAGATATCAAACTGGCCTAGCAGTAGCAATTCGTTTCTTATTAGAAGCAATTATTACTAAAGATACTATGAGTAGAACAACAGTAGAAACTACTGGAAATACTGAAGCAACTCCAAGTGTGCCAGCTGAAGTAAATAATGGAGAATCAGAAAACTAACAATAAATTAGTTAATCTTATTTTCTTAATATAAACAAGATTAAATTCAAAAACCACGGCACTTATAGGCTGTGGTTTTTTCATATTTTTTGCACTTTTAAAACTTTTAAGACTTGTTTTAATAGTACAATAACAATTTAGTTTATAATTTAAATAGTTATAAATTTCAAGGAGAAATATGTCAGATAATCAACCTAAAGATGATAGAGAAGAACTTGATGTTGCTGCTTATTGTAAGGGACTTAGAGATCTGAAGAAAAATTATAAACTTTATACAAATGAGAAAAAATATCTTTTTTCAGAAGATGGCTCAAAATTAAAACATGATTTATCAGTTGATGGAGAAAAAATAGTGAGAAAACCTAGAACTAGAAAAGTTGGCAAACCAGGTGGTGGCGATGGTGGAAATAATGATGATCTATATAATAAATTAAAATCAGAGCTTACCGATTATATTGATGAAAAGTTTGATGACTTTAAACAAGAAAATAATCAAAGATTTGATAGCTTTCAGGATCAACTAGTAAAAATGGAAAAAAGGTTTAATGATTCTGAACAAAAAAATGATCGAAGATTTCAAAAATTCGAGGAAAACAATGAACAAAGATTTCAAAAATTCGAGGAAAACAACGAGAAAAGGTTTCGAGAATTTGAAGAAAACAACGAGAAAAGGTTTCGAGAATTTGAAGAAAAAAATGATCAAAGATTCCGTGAATTTCAAGAAGAAAATAATAAAAAACATGAAGAATCAAGATTAGAAAACAGAAAACAAATTGGTGCTTTAGAAAAAAGAATAAACAAGAAAATTGATGATAGATTTGATGAAATACTTAAAGCTATAAAAGATAAAAAATAGTCTTAATAATTATTTTTTTAAAAAATTTAGTGTTGCAAACTATAGCAAGAACAATGCTATAGTTTTTATATACCTAGATATATGTCAGATAATAAACCTAAAGATAATAGAGAAGAACTTGATGTTACTACTTATTGCAAGGATCTTAGAGATATTCAGAAAAATTATAAACTTTATACAAATGATAAAAAATATCTTTTTTCAGAAGAAGGTTCAAAATTAAAACATGATTTATCAATCGAAGGAGAAAAAATAGTGAAAGAACCTAAAAAAGGTGGAGGAACTAAAAAAGGTAAAAATTTTACTGATTTGTACAATAGATCAAAAGGTGAATTAATTGTTTACATCGACGAGAAATTTGATGAATTTAAAGATGATAACAATAAAAGACATGATGAATCTAAACAACAGATTATTAATCTAGAAAAAAGATTTGATGAATTTAAAGATGAGAATAACAAGAAACATGAAGAATCAAGGTTAGAAAGTCAAAAACAAATTAACGCCCTAGAAGAAAGATTGAATAAAAAAATCGATAATCGTTTTGATGAAATACTTAAAGCTATTAAAGAAAATAAATAGGTTTAATATTTATTAAATGTATAAAAAAGCACTACGCATATTTGTAGTGCTTTTTGTATTTGTAAAATTAATTGAATGAATTTTATTTGATTAATTAGGAAGTTGTTCCTGAATCTGTTGAACCTTCTGATCCCGAAGTTGTACTTGGCTGTTCTACTACTGCTGCTGATCTACTCATAGTATCATTAGTAATTACTGCTTCAATTAAGAAACGAATTGCTACTGCAAGTCCTGATTCGTATCTATCAGATGTACCTGTTGATGGGTGTGGTAAACCTAATAACTTAGTATCAGTAGAACCGCCACCATTAAAGTATCATTTAATATCATCAATTTCAAAGTAGTTTGAAGAAACACCATTTGATTTTGATTTTTTAAATGGAAGTCCATTTGAAGTAGTTGAATTTGTATAATCTTGTCAACCACTTAAAAGTAAGGTAGTTTTGTTTGCACCTATTCTTGTATCTGGTGATTGTAGATTAACTAGCATAGTATCTTGAGCAGTACCATAAGTAAAATCACCTGTTCATGGTTTTACATAAAATATTTTTGAATTAGCAGTTATTGTATTTTTTTTAGTTTGTGTTTCTATAGTTACTGAACGTAATGCTGCATCAATAAATAATGGTGCAAGAGCATTAGAGAAAGCATCTAATTTTGCTTTATCTTCTGCATTATCTTTTCCTCATAAAGTTATAACTCTATCAAGTAGACCTTTTCATTCATCATAGCTAGCAAAGTTTTCGATACTTGTTTGAATGTTTGAAGCAGAAGAACCAGCAGCACTATTAGTTGCTGCTCCGGCTGTCATAAAATACGGTGTATACTCACCTAAATCAGAAGTTGTCTTAATAGTAATTGTATCAAGCGCACTTTGACTTCCT
>NZ_NQNY01000024.1 GCF_002276225.1 Mycoplasmopsis agassizii
TCAATCATTCATATTAAATTCGCTAATCTTATTTTTTTCAATTGGTATCAGCATTGAACTTAATCTTTTTCATGATCAAGAGTGATCTAATGCATCATCTAATGGACAATTATGACAAGGATAAACCTCTTTATCGTATGAAAATATAATATTTAATTTCTGACTTTCATGTTCTATTTTGTAAGATTTAATTTTAATTCCCTTATTTAAATCAGCAATTCCTGCATTACCATCTCCAAGTGTAGACCTCAGATCTTTAACGAATAAATAGTTATATTTTTTAAAATCCATTTTAGTTTTAATTGAATCAAAATTGAAAGTATCTGTTCAGGGAAGGTATTTTTTAGATAACTCATCTTGAGTTATTTTTCTGTCTCGAAGCAATGAATAGAAATGTTCTTCCAATGCTTTAAAATATTTCAAATATTTTTCACGAGTTTGATCATCTAATCTAAGTGCTTGTTTTAACTCTTTTTCGTTTTTTATTAAACTAATAGATTTTAAATGATTTGGATAATTTGTCTGCTCTTTAAAATCATGAATATAACCTGAATCTATATACCTAGAATCTTCTACATCAACTGTGTTATTAGGTAATTCTTGTTCATACTGCCACATAAACTTTTTTACAAATTTTAAAAATCTGTCAGAACCCTGCACTTGTTCCAGTCAAGAAGCTTCTATAACTCTACCTGATACTGCGTGGGGGTTAATATCCTTTCTCGCTTTTTCTATTTTTCCATTAGTTCAAATACCTTCAAATATTCATTGAAAATCACTAAATGTGAAATCCATAAAATTTCAAGTATTTAGTTGTAAATAACTTTTGTTATCTTCCGTAGTTTTTTCAAATAAACCAGAGCCATTTAAAATGCTTTTATTGTCAAATGGTGCATATGGGCCTGTTTTTGGGACACAAGCAATCAACGCAGTTGTAGTTGTAACAAAAGTTGAAGAAGACAATAGTATGAGAAATGTTTTCTTCTTATATTTTAGAATAGGTGAAAGCAACGTCGATATCCTTATTTCTAGATTCGTTTTTTTGATAATATACCTTGAAACTATAAACACCTGATATTTCTGCTTTAAATTCAACCGTTTTTGTATTTGCTTTTTGTGTTTCACCAGATATGTTGATAAAATCAGTAGCATTTATTTCTTTTGACTTGTAATCTGATTCTACGTAATTTGATGGTTTAACAATTGTTAAGCCCAAAGGTGTAGGACCAATAAAATGCCTTCCATAAGTTGCAGTGTTACTAATTGAACTACTTGGTTTTCATCCTAAAGCAATCGAATCCTGATTTTTTCAGGTAATGTTAACTCTATATTTTTCACCTTCGTTCAAATAAATATACTTAGTATATGGATTACTTTTTGTTTTTTCTTTTGCAAGAACAAAATAGTCTAAATGCTCCAGTGATTCTTTGATTTTAGAAAAATTGGCTGCTCCAAAACCTGTTTTTTGAGTATATACATTGTGATTTTCGCTTCAAACCGAATTACTAAGCCTAAAGAATTTTGAATAATTATTTCTCGATCCTGAGATCAAGATACTTTTTGCTATTAATGAATCTGCTCCCTTGTCAAAATAATCAGAATAATTATTTTTCAAAAAAGCTATCATTGCAGTAACTGAAGGTGCAGAATAACTAGTCCCGTATTGATTAGTCTTTTGACCTACTTCAACAACTGTTTGTTGTATAAATTTATCAGGTACTGAGGTGGTTATATAATTATCTTTTCTAGATCATTCACTATAGTCTTGAGCAATCACTGGATTCGTTTCTTCAAGTGCTCCAACTACAATAGAATTTAAAGACAGTTTATAACTATCAGTATATTTTGCCAATTCAGGGTTATAGCCAAGATCTTTAGGTTTTCCATACTTATCATAAGCTTCAGAAACATCACCATCATTACCTGCAGATTGTATAAAAATTACATCAGGATTAGCATTAATAACATTATCTAGTCACT
>NZ_NQNY01000025.1 GCF_002276225.1 Mycoplasmopsis agassizii
TGGTACAAATCCATCAACATTAAACATTAAAGGTACATCTGATTTAGCAGAGTTTAGTCCCCACTTTATGAGTGTGACTCGAGAATCTATAACTAACTTTACTAATAATATAGGTAGCAAAAATGTTGAAGTTAAAATAAGTAATTTTGAAACTTACAATGATTGAAAAAAACTAGTTGAAAAAGTTAAAACACTTTGAAATAAAACTGAAGATATAAGCAAACTTGATACATTTTCTAATGCACTAGGAGATAAAATACTTGATGCTTTATTAATCGATACTTCTTTAGATAAAGAATCAGCTATCTTTTATGTAAATCCTTTCCCAATTTCTGAATTACCTGCTTCATCATATTCAAGTCGTAATTCAGAAGACACAGGACAATCTACAAAAGTAGAAAATGCTATTGGTGCTAATAAAAATACTTTAATTCTAGGTGGATGACAAGGTTTAATAAATGCTACAGGCGCATCAAATGAAAATAACTACGCACCTGCACGTAGTAATGGAAAACCTTTTGATAAATTAGTAACTACTTCAAGAGGTTGAGGTTCATATTTCTTAATAGATAACACTAGATACTATTTCAATGGAACATATCCTCAATATGCTAGTGAAGGTACAACTAATCCTATTAGTACAAGATTGCAAAAACCACCTGTTGCACAGTATTATGTTCCAAATGGTGAAAGTACTGCAAAAGTTCCTAACCAGTCAAGATATTCTTCAGGTATAGCAGTGGCATTGCGTTTCTTATTAGAAGCAGTTATTACAAATGATACTATGAGTAGAACTGCAGAAAACTCTGAGGTAACTTCTAGTTAGTTTACTAACAAATCTAAAGACTAATCAAACTTATAAATTTAATTTTTCATAATCTAACCAAAATCAAAATTTAAAACCACAGTAATTACAAACTGTGGTTTTTTTCATATTTTTTGCACTTTTAAAACTTTTATTACCTGTTTTAATATTGCATTATTAATTTAGTTTATAATTAAATCAATATAAATTTTAAGGAGAAATATGTCAGATAATCAACCTAAAGATGATAGAGAAGAACTTGATGTTGCTGCTTATTGTAAGGGACTTAGAGATCTGAAGAAAAATTATAAACTTTATACAAATGAGAATAAATATGTTTTTGCAGAAGATGGATCTAAATTAAAACATGATTTATCAGTTGATGGAGAAAAAATAGTGAAAGAAATTAAGCCCAAAGGACCTAAAGGACCTAAAAAAGGTAAAGATTATACTGATTTATACAATAAATTAAAAGTTGAATTAACTGAAAACATTGATGAAAAATTTAATGATTTTAAACAAGAAAATAATCAAAGATTTGATGAATTTCAGGATCAATTAGTAAAAATGGAAAATATGATTGATGAAAACAAGCAAGAAACAAAAACCCAAATTAATAATCTAGAAAAGAAATTTGATGAAAACAAGCAAGAAACAAAAGAACAAATTAATAATCTAGAAAAGAAATTTGATGAAAACAAGCAAGAAACAAAAGAACAAATTAATAATCTTGAAAATAAGATTGATGAATCAAAATTAGAAAACAAAAAACAGATTGAAGATCTGGAAAAAAGATTGAATAAAAAAATCGATGATCATTTTGATGAAATACTTAAAGCTATTAAAGAAAATAAATAGGTTTAATATTTATTAAATTAAATGTATAAAAAAGCACTACGCATATTTGTAGTGCTTTCCCGCATCGGCCTAATAACTGCAACAGAAAGGTTGTAGTTATTTTTTATAATATAAGTAATATGAAATACAAACAAG
>NZ_NQNY01000026.1 GCF_002276225.1 Mycoplasmopsis agassizii
AGAAACATCACCATCATTACCTGCAGATTGTATAAAAATTACATCAGGATTAGCATTAATAACATTATCTAGTCACTCTGCATCTTTATTGTACGAATAATCATTTGTTTCATTTCCACCCCAACTATTATTAATTATGTAGACACCCTGCTTAATCATACTATCAATTGCACCTGCAGCAGTATTTCAATTTGTTAAAGATTTAATATATAAGATAGGGTAAGGATTTATACCTTGTTTACCGACTATGATTTCTGACACAACACCTGCATGAGTACTATATGGTGCATGTTCTATTGTTAGATCATTATTTGAAAAAACATCTTGGTTATCTTTATAATTTAAAACTCCTTTAGCTTCAATAACACCCACTTTAATTCTTTTATTATTTCACTTATTATTTCTCGAAATTTCTCTTTGTTCTTTTAAAACATTTTCAGTTAAACCCATACCTATATAACGTTTTCGGTTTTCCTCATAATAGTTTTTCCAAAAATCAACCTCATTATTTGTTTTTGGAGTATGGGGTGGTGTAGGTGCTGGTGGTGGGGAAGGCTCTTCATGGGTACTAGGCTCATTTCAAACATAATCTCAATATCCACCCTCCATTGGATTCATTTCTGGAATGAATTTTCATTTATCAACAGTTACATTTGTATCATGTACGTTAATTTGTAAAAGATCTTCTGAATTTATCTTAAGAACTAATAATAGTGAAGATAATTTTTTTAAATCATCTTCATCTTGATATGAAACTGATAAAGTTAGAACAAATTTAGAAAAAATAAATTCTCTACTAGTACCAATTTTTTCTTTAATTTGGTCGACATATTTTTGTAGTTTTTCAGGACTTATTCCTGCTTTAAAAACTATGTCAATTCGGTTAGCACCGTTTTTAATTATTTCTGATTTAGAATCAGAAGATTCAGATCTAAATCTTTCATATTTAAAATAATTTCAGCCTAAATTTTTGATTGTATTTTCAATAGATTCAGAAATTTTTGGTTGTTGAATTAAATTGTCTTTTTCGAAACTTTTTAATTCATGATTTTCATCTTTTGAAGGTGTTTGAATTGCAGACACACTAGTAATTCCTGCAACTATAATAACACTAGCAGAAAATAATGCTAGTGAAATTTTCATTTTTGATCTCATAAGACCCCTTTTTTGCATTTTAATAAAATTGTTTTTTTGTTTTTCTCGTATCTAAATCAACAACAAAAAAACTAGAAAAAAAGAACTGATTTATTACTTTTTCTCCTTTCGCACACATTATATTTTTTTCGTAAAAATGTTGTTTTATAAGACAAAAATATTTTTTTAATAAAAGCATTTTTTAAAAAAAGAGTAAAATGAAAATAGACTAGACTTGCTTAAAATTATGGGATAAAATTAAAGCAAATGACACCTGAATAAAAGTACAAGCAACTGTAATTTGATTTTTAAAAACATTAAAATTAACATGTATGAAAATTTAAGTTACACTTATTCTGGGTTAATATTACATTGTAAATTAAATCGCGAGTTTTGGAATCTTTAAAAAACAGTTTAGAAAAATTCCAAACTGTTTTTTGTTTTGATTAGGTTGATTAATAGAGTTGGGTTATTTTTTTATCTGCGACCATAAGGTATATATAAATAACCTTTGATGTCTAAATCTCAATCATTCATATTAAATTCGCTAATCTTATTTTTTTCAATTGGTATCAGCATTGAACTTAATCTTTTTCATGATC
>NZ_NQNY01000027.1 GCF_002276225.1 Mycoplasmopsis agassizii
GAAATTCAAAATAAGATAGTAAGTGTCTTGGACGAATTCTCTAGGCTGGAAGCGGAGCTGGAAGCGGAGCTGGAAGCGGAGCTGGAAGCTAGAAACAAACAATATAACTACTACCTAAATCATCTTTTAAATTTTGAAGGTAAAAAAGTAGGGAATGTTAGATGAATAGAATTAAATGATCTTATTGATTTCATACAGCCAACTAAATTCATAGTTAAAAGTGATGAATATAAAAATGAATATGAAACACCAGTTTTGACTGCTGGAAAAACTTTCATTTTGGGATACACAAATGAAAAAGAAGGAATTTATAATTCTTCAAAAGAAAATCCAGTCATGATTTTTGATGATTTTACAACATCAATGCATTGAGTCGATTTTGATTTCAAAATAAAATCATCAGCAATGAAAATATTAGTTAATAAAAACAATGAGAATAATTTTAGATACATTTTTTACGCCATGAAAGTTATTGATTATGAAATTTCTAAAAGTGATCATCAGCGACACTGAATTTCTAAATATTCTAAAATAGAAATTCCTGTTCCGCCTCTAGAAGAGCAAAATCGTATTGTCAATATTCTTGATAAATTCAGCAAATTAACTTCGGATATTAATGAAGGTTTACCTGCAGAAATTAAAATGAGAAGACAGCAATATGAATATTACCGTGAAAAATTACTAACATTTTCTCAATCATAAGACGAGTAAATTGATTCATCTTCATGAACCAATTTTTACTTCAAATATGAAAAACTGAAAATTTTTTAAAGAAAGGGCTTCTTTAGTTACAATTAAATTAATATGAAAAATAAGACATTTAAAATTACTGCTGATCATCCAACTAAAACGCTTAAGGCATTGAAAGAAACTCACGATATGGAAGAAACAATTCACAAAGTACATATTAATCAGGATACAGGCAGAGCTAAATTACATTTTGAAGCAGAAGGAGACCCTAAACCTATCATTGTTCAACCACCTGGTCCAATTATTGAATGAGATGATGATGAACCTTTTGATAAGAAATGAGTAATGACACAGATTAAGAAATCTGCAGATGGAATTATTAAATCATTAGGAGCCCAGATTAATGAAATAAGAGTGCAGAATATGGGAATCAATTCTAAGGTGGATAGTCTCGAAGGTAAAGTCAATAACCTTGAAATACAAGTTAAGGAAGTAAAAGAACAAAATAAAGATCTTTATTCTAAAGTAGAAAGTCTTGAAACTCAAGTTAAAGAGGTAAAAGAACAAAACAAAGATCTTTATTCTAAAGTAGAAAGTCTAGAAACTCAAGTTAAAGAGGTAAAAGAACAAAACAAAGATCTTTATTCTAAAGTAGAAAAACTAGAAGTTCAGAATATTGAATTACAAACACAAAATGAAGGATTAAAAAAGCAAAACGAGGAAATTGTTAAACAGTTAAAAGAAATTTTAGAAATAATTAAGAAAAAGTAATTAAAAATACTCAAATCATTTTGATTTGAGTATTCCCGCATCGGCCTAATAACTGCAACAGAAAGGTTGTAGTTATTTTTTATAATATAAGTAATATGAAATACAAACAAG
>NZ_NQNY01000028.1 GCF_002276225.1 Mycoplasmopsis agassizii
GGTTTAGCAAATAAAGCCTCTAGAGCAACTTTATCATCTGTTGCTGATACTTGAGAAGGTAACTTTGTTTTTAAAGCGTCTGAAGCCGTTGTAGCCTTCACTGTGGCTGTATATCAATCTTTTGCATAGTCTCCTGCAGTCTTAGTTGTTGTTGAAGCAGTAAATTTAACTTTTAAATCAACTGTTCCTTTAACAAGGTTATCACCATCACCATAAGTTAGATTTAAAATAACAACAGCTGTATCTGTTGCTGATGTTGCATTAGCACTTGCAACTTTAACATCTGCTAATTTTGCTTCACCTCAAGGTACTACTGTTGATAATAAAGCAGAGAATTTAGTTTTATCATTTTTAACTGTTGATGCAGTTAATGCTTCAGTTAATTTTGCTTTATTTTCATAACTAGATTTAGCAGTAACAGTAACTTTTTGGATTGCATCGATTATTTTAGTTAAAGCTACTTGGTTATCCTTTTTAGGATCTGATGTTTCACCTGAACATGCAATCGCTGTTGTTACGGCAGCGATTGAAGCAAGCCCTAAACCTAGAAATAGTAATGATTTTTTACTTATTTTTTTCATTCAATTTTCCTTTTTCTTAATAAATTTTTTCTAAAACTATAGTTAGTAGCACACGTTAATTAATTTAAAAAACAGCTGCGTTAACTATTAATTTTCATTATAAGTTTTAGATTAAAATAACAAAACAGCAAGTATTAATATTTCTTATTTATTAGATAAGGATTCTTATCTAATCAGGTATATAACTAATAAGTTATATATTATTAAGTTATTTAATAAGTTAATTCTATTAATAAGAGATTATTTTAATACTTATATATATTCATATATATAAGTTATATTTATAACTATAGATATAATTAATAAGTTATAATTAACTAATAATTAATCATAGTTAGCAGTAACTTTTTGTTGTTAGAATATACATTTATCAAATTTGATAATCATGTCTTGTTGATTAAGATAATACTAATTTTGTTTATTTTAATCTGTTATTATATTAGCATAATTAAGCCGAGATTTTTTTGCGCGCAAAAATATTTTTATTTTTTTCATAAAACAAATATTTTTTGCTAATAGTTGTTGAATATGTTAGTAAAAAGCCAAAAAGTTCTAAAAATAAGGCTAAAAGGTGGCTTAAACTAGGATTTTTTGCTAAAAAAGCACAATCAGTAAGTCACTAAATTTATAATTATTTTAATTAATTTAGAAAAATTTCAAAAATTTTGTAAATTAATTTCCAAAAATCAAGTATCGAGAAATCAAAAAACCTAAATTTTATTTACTAGTTAAGCCAAACAACTAGTTTTATTATAACTATCTAAAAAAACCGTTTTAACTAACTAAAATTGGCCAAATTTTTACCACTTTCTAAATTAACTAAAAATTATGCATGTCAACTTTTTTAACAAACTAAAACACTTTGAACAATAAAACTAAAGTTAATCAGTTA
>NZ_NQNY01000029.1 GCF_002276225.1 Mycoplasmopsis agassizii
ATTAAGGAGTAAAGCATTAGTAGAGTTTTTTAAATTTGTCTGTATTTGAATGGTGATTGTCAACCTAAAATTTTTTGAATTCTACTGTTATTGTATCAAAATATATATTTTTTGATTTCATCTAGCAGCTCTTCGTACTCTAATTTATTAATATTTATTAATCTTAATTTCTCTTCTTTTAGATTTGAAAATCAATATTCAATAGGTCGATTATCAAGGCTATTCCCAATTCGTGACATAGATTGTTGGATTGAATTGTCATCCAATAATTTCTTAAAATCATTCGAAGAATAAACAAGTCCATGGTCAGAATGTATCATGTCAAAGTTGTTCAAATTGATATCTTTGAAGGTTTCCATTACTAGTTCTGTATTAGGGTTTTCAGAAATTGAATAACCAATAATTTGGTAATTTATAAGACTGATTGCAGCACTTAAATAAAGAAATTTTCCCCTGTATTTTATGTATGTTATATCTGTGCAGATTGTGCGATTATCAAAACCAGGTTTAAAATTTCTGTTCAGTAAATTTTGAATATCAACAGATGTATCTTTAGGATCTTCCCTGTTGATTTTCTTTTCGCTGCTTCTGATAGGTGATTTTATCCCTAGAATTCTTCTGTATCTTATAAGTGTAGGCCTAGAAACATTATAACCTTCTTCTTCCAATTGCTTATAAGTTCTGGTAATTCCATAAACACCACCACTTTCTATAAAGATTTCCTTGGTTCTGTTTAAAAGTTTCTCTTTATCATCGCGTTCTCTATTATCGATTTTATCGAGATTGTTTTTGTTGTTGTGATACTTATGGTAACCAGATTCTGATACACCAAAATTCATGCATAAAATTTTAATACTTAACTTTGATTTGCTTTCTTTAAGCTCTTTAATTTTTTCAAATTTATCAGCTTTTGATTTTTTATTTTCTTCATATTCAATGATTTCAACTTGATGCTTAACTATTTCTATTAGTTGCTTTTTATTCATTTTTTCAACCATCTCATCAAATGCTTTTCTTCTGCGCTCTTTTTGAATCTCTTCTCTTGATTTTTCTTTAAGTTTACAGAACATAATTGGCTGGTGTTTTTCGGGTCAATCATCTAATAAAAATGCTAATCCACCATACCTAAAATTATGCCAATTTTTATTGACAAGAGATGGATAGTTTTTACGGTTTTTCCCAAAAGCAAGGATGCATTTATCTAATAAATTTTCTGGATTACAAATTGTGTTCATCTTATCCCCTTTTAATAATTTTAGGATAATTTGCAATTTTGCAGTAAACATTAAAAATTTTTTCATGTGAAGTTCCTTTGTACTCCACTTTTGCTTTACTCCTTAAT